>NZ_JAVLBC010000237.1:0-4362 GCF_031581305.1 Halomonas sp. | reverse complement strand
GGGACCGCAGGCGTCCGGGTCATCCAGCAGCGCATCGAACCAGGCGCCAGCCAGCTCGCTCGAGGCGCCGCCCATGGCACGCACGCAGGCGCAGAAGGTCTCGATGTCCCCGTCGCGGCCTGCCGCTTCCCCGCGACGGCGCAGGGCCCGGGCCAGGTCGTCGGCAATCGCCACATGCTCCAGACAGTAGCACAGCGAGGTCAGCACCTCGCCGGGCAGGGTGTCCAGACGTGGGGCCAGCGTCCGGCTCGATTCCGCATCCAGGCGCACCGCGAAATCGGCCAGCCCCTGCAGGCCCAAGGCGCGCCAGTCGATATCCTGCTGCTCGGTGAGGTAGGCCTCGACCGGCTCGAGGTGCTGGCTGGCGGGAAGGCCTGCATCCAGGCTGGCGCGCGCATGCAGTACGGCCTGGAAGGGCAGTGCGGGAGTGAAGGCCAGGGGGTTGTCCTTCATCAGGTTGTCGATGCTGTTGCCCTCCGTGTGCCCCAGTCCCTGGACGCTGTGGCCGAGGGTCTCCAGCAGGCGCTGCACGAAGGCGTCCCGCGGTGCCGGGTCCAGGTGACCCTGCTCGTCCAGCGGCAGGGCCAGGAACCAGATGAGCGGGTCCTGCATGTCGCCCAGGCGGAAGACCATGGCCAGGCGTGCCGTGCCCTGCCAAGGGGCCGGCCACGCCAGCTCGCCGGCCTCGAAGGCCGCCAGGGTCTCCAGCGCGCAGGGCTCGACCCGCCGTCCCAGGTGGTAGAGCCTCACCTCGGCACCGCTGCGCTGGAAGAAGTCGTGAAGGCTGTTGATCGGTTGCATGCTGTCTCCCGGTCAGGAATCGTGCACTCTACCGCGGAGTTGGGGTGCTGTCAGCCTTTGGGGGGCGTCGTGGTGATCCGCCATTGATCATTTGTTGACCAGTCTTGTCCAGTGCCCATGGGAAGCGGCCAAGGGACATCTTTCCAACGTTTATCCACAGGCCCGTTCAGGATATCTGTGCACTGTGCACAACAGGGGTAATGCGGGTGACGCAAAAGGGACAAATGCCCACGGGCTGGCCAGCGGCGGGGCCAAGCGGGGATAATGGCTTCAAATGCATCAAAGAGATTGCCCATGACTGTTCACGACGAACTCGGTACCGCCTTGCGCGAGCTCGAGGCCGCCATGAAGGCCGCCAGCCTGTGGCGCATGGAGCGCCCCGAACCGGATGCCTTCCACAGTGTCCAGCCGTTCTGCATCGACACCATGACGCTGCCCCAATGGCTGCGCTTCGTGTTCATCGTGCGCCTGGAGGCTCTGATCGAGTCAGGTTCACCGATGCCGGCGACCTGCGACGTGGCGCCGGCGGTGGAGGCCTGGTTAACGCAGGAGGGCGCGCGCACCAGCGACCGGCTGCTGATTTGTCGGGTGGTCGAGGAGATCGACCGACTGGTTACCGAGAGCTGACCCATGCCCTGGTACTTCGCCTACGGCAGCAACATGAATCCTGACCGGGTCACGGCCCGGATCGGTCCTACTCGCCGGGTGCTGGCTGGCGTGCTGCATGACCATGCGCTGCGCTTCGACAAGGCGTCACGGGTGGCGGGCATCGCCCACGCCAACGTGGTGCCCTGGCAGGGCGAGCGCGTGGAGGGAGCGCTGTTCGAGCTGGAGCACCCCGGGCAGATCCGGCAGATGGATCCCTTCGAGGGCTATCCCCGGGAGTATGATCGTCATCGCCTGTCGGTGGTGACGCGGGAGGGGACGATCGAGGCCTGGGTCTATATCGCTGCGCCCGGCACCACCGCCGAGGCGCTGCGCCCGGCGCGGGAATACCTCGAGCACTTGCTGGCCGGGGAGTCCTTTCTCAGTGCCGCCTACCATGCGCGACTCTCGGCGGTCGAGGCGGCCACCGGGCTCGACGACACGAGCCTGGCGGCGCTGGGTCTCTCCCGGCATTCGCCGCGTTAGCCGCACGAAGGCGTCGAACGCAACGAGGCCCGCCAATAGGCGGGCCTCGTCGTATCGGGCAGGGCGATCAGAAGCGGAAGCTGAGGCCCGCCATCACCACCACCGGGTCGATCTCGACATTGCCGATCTCTGTTCCATTCAGGCTGGCATCGGTATCGATATCGATATACCAGGCGGCAGCATTGAGTGCCCAGTTATCGTCGATCAGCAGGTCGACGCCCAACTGGCCGGCAGCGCCCCAGGAGTCATCCAGGTTGAGATCGTCACCGGTGGCGATCTTCTCATCGGAGAAACGCGTGTAGTTGACCCCGATGCCGGCATAAGGTTGGACGCGTGCCGCGGTACCGCCCAGCGGATAATACTGCAGGGTCAGGGTCGGCGGCAGATGATCCGTGGATGCCAGGTTGGCATCATTAAGCTCGATATCATGGCCAAAGGGCTCAGCGGCCAGCAACTCCAAGCCCAGCTTGTCAGTAAAGCGATAGCCCAGGGTAAAGGCGAAGCCGCTGTCGTCCTGCACATCAACGTCGAAGGCTCCATTGGCCAGCGAACCGTTGTCACTCTTGGGCTCGACCTTGGCCACGCCCACGCGAGTGAAGAAGTCACCTGCGCCATAGGCGAAGGCCTGGGTGCTGGTGGTGAAGGCAGCCGCAGCGATGCCGGCAGCGAGCAGGGTGGGAAGGGCGGTCATGCGCATGAGTCGACTCCTGATTTTCGAGGGCGCGGCCTCTTGCCGCAATGAAATATGCGATCAGTCTATCGCGTCATGGACGGGGCGTTATTGATCCAGCGCAAGGGTTGGCCGTCAGTGGCATGAAGGGGCACAAGGCAAGCGGGGGCCCCGGGAGGTGGGGCGTGCCGCCTTTGGTGCTCGCATCCTTGCGATGAATCGACTTGACTGGGGGCAGGTGACAAGGAGAGCTGCGATGGAGACCGAAACACGACGACGCCTGTCAGGCGTGACCCTGGGGGCAATGTTGCTGGCGGCGGCGCTGGCGCTATGGCTATTGTTGCAGCCGCAGCTGATTAGTGGCTTGCCAATGACGCTACGTCTGCCGCTGATCGGGTTGGGAGTCTGGGCGCTGGGCGCGGCCTTCATGGCGGCGATGGGGCTGGAGGCGCGTCGCTATTGGTTGCGGAGAATGACCATGCCTCCCTGGAGCCTGGTGGCCCTCGGCGCCTTCACCCTGGTGCTGCTGATGCGGGCGGCCATGGTCTGATCCGCCGAGACGGGTAGCGTGGCGATGGCGAGCAGAAGGGCCGCCCGATAACGAGAAAAGCCACCCCGGGGGCGGCTTTTCTGTATATCGATGGTCAAGGATCAGGCGTTGTCGAGGGTATCGAACTCGGCGGTGATTTCGTCCGTTGGTGCACCGGTCGCCAGGCTCGCCACCACGATGGCGATGTAGGCGAAGATCACCCCGGGCACGATCTCGTAGAGGTCGAAGATTCCTCCGGAAACCTGGGCCCATAGCACCACGGTCACGCCACCCACCACGATGCCGGCGATGGCACCCGCGGTGTTCATACGCCGCCAGAACAGCGCCATAATCAGGGCCGGGCCGAAGGCGGCACCGAAGCCTGCCCAGGCGTAGGCGACGAGCCCCAGCACCGTGGAGCCCGGGTTCATGGCCAGCAGGTAGGCGATGACAGCGATGGCGATGACCGCGAAGCGACCCACCCAGACCAGCTCGGACTGGCTCGCATCTTTGCGGATCATGGCCTTGTAGAAGTCGTCGGTCAGCGCCGAGGAGGAGACCAGCAGCCGTGCTGCCAATCAGCCCGCCTGCCACCACGATCAGGCCTGCAGGAAACCTTCTGCTGTCTATTAACAGAAGTGTGACCAGGCCGCCTATAATTCCGATAATAATGCCTATCGGTACCGGGCCGATTGCCTGGAAGGCGAGAAATGGTTCTGCTGCATTCTGCAGTTCCTGGAATCTCGAGGTTCCGATCACAAACTCGACCCCGCTTGCTATAAGCAGCGCGCCAGTGGAAAGCTGAACCCCACGGATTACCGAATGCGGGGTCCATTTGCGGATCGCGTCAATGGCTCCTGTCAAGCCAACAATCAAAAGGATTGCCCCCATGAGAAGGGTTGCCGCAAGAATCTGGTCCGGGCTCAGGGACCTTGCTATGGCATAGGCGCCGATGACCTTCATGGGCTGGACCGGAACAGTGACTCCGAAATAGATACCGGATATTATATAGAAAACCCCGATACTGAAAAAAAGGCCCATGGGATTGAGCCCGTTGAAAAGAATCATGGCTATTGCAATGGGCAGCAGTGTGCCCAGATCGCCCAGGGAGCCCGCCAGTTCCATTCTATTGAATTTGAAGCGCTCGGACATAAATGATTCCTTACATTGATAAAATAGCCCGGGTCTGACAGAAAACCCCGCTAAGAGATACTTTAAATGTTTTAATACC
>NZ_JAVLBC010000236.1:0-4364 GCF_031581305.1 Halomonas sp. | reverse complement strand
AGCCGTAAGCCGTAAGCCGTAAGCCGTAAGCCGTAAGCCGTAAGCCAGGATGCTGTCTATCTCGCCTTACCTGGCCAGCGGCTTTTCTTAAAGCTTAACGCTTACAGCTTATAGCTCCCGGCGAAGCCGGGCTATCCCAGATAACGCCGTCCGCCGCGCAGGGTTGCCCCCTTTACCGTCTCGGGCGATGTCTCGCCACTCAACTGCTGCTGCAGCTGCTGCCAGGCGGCCTCGTCAAGCCAGCCTCGGTCCGCCAGCCAGCCGGCCAGGCGCTCGGGTTCCATGCCGCGGTCAAGCTCTTCCCCCGCCTCGTCCACCAGCACCGGGATGCGCACCCCGTAGCGCTCGACCAGGACGTCATCGTCGCTGATCTCGACCCTGTCCAGCCGGTAAGGGGTGGCGCAGAGGGTCACCAGCAGCGCCTCGAGCTGCTCGCAGAGATGGCAGCCCAGGGTGGTGTAGAGCCTCAGGCGGATCATGCACCCTCCCGATGGCGGATCAGGAACACATGGTGGAGATCGGGGTTCCTCGAGAAATCGGGGTCGAAGGTGCGCGACGAGATATCCTCGACCGCATACTCCTCGGCGAGGTCGGCATCCATCCTGAAACGCCGCTGGTTGTTGGAGAACACCAGGGTCCCGCCCGGCGCCAGGCGCGCCATGGCCAGGCGCACCAGCCGACCGTGGTCGCGCTGGACGTCCAGGGTATCGGCCATCTTCTTCGAGTTGGAGAACGTCGGCGGGTCCAGGAAGATCAGGTCGAACTCGCCGCCGGCCGTCTCCAGCCAGCGCAGGCAGTCGTCGCGCACCACCCGGTGGCGGCTTGGGTCGAGGCGGTTGAGGGCGAAGTTATCCCGCGCCCACTCCAGGTAGGTGTTGGAGAGGTCGACGCTGACGCTCTCGCTGGCCCCGCCGGCCAACTCGTTGCCCTCTTTCTGCGATCCCAGGGCGGCCTGAACCGTGGCGACCCCGGTATAGCAGAAGAGGTTGAGGAATCGCTTGCCAGGGGCCATTTCGCCGAGCAGGCGCCGCACCGGGCGATGATCGAGAAAGAGGCCAGTATCCAGGTAGTCGCGCAGGTTGACCCATAGCCGCGCCCGGCCCTCGCGCACCTCGAAGCGCTCACCGCTGGCCGCCTGCTTGCGGTACTGGGCCTTGCCACTCTGCCGCTCGCGACGCTTGACGACGATTCTCCCGGGGTCGACGCCCAGCACGTCGGGAATCACGCCCAGCGCCTCGAACAGCCGCTTCTGGGCCTGGGCAGCATCGACGGACTTCGGTGCCGCATACTCCTGTACGTGCACCCAGTCGCCGTAGAGGTCGATGGCCAGGGCATACTCGGGCATGTCGGCGTCATAGAGCCGGTAGCAGCGCTCGCCGCTTTTCTTCAGCCACTTCTTCAGCCGCCGGCGGTTCTTCTCCAGGCGGTTGGCGAACATCTGCGCCCCCTCGGAGCGCGCCGGGGCGGCCTTCCCGGACGGCGACCCCTCCGCCTCGGGAATGGCCATCAGCAGCAGCTTGGCCTCCAGAGGACCGTTGCGCAGCGCGTACTGCTTGTGGGCCCGCAGCCCGATGCGGTGTCCGAGGTCCGGGTTAGCGGTGAAGACCGCCAGCTGCCAGCCGGGGAAGGCCACCTTGACCCGCTCGCCGAGCTGGCTATAGAGGCGCACCAGTTCGGGAAGCTCGCCGAGGCGCTCGCCGTAGGGCGGGTTGGTCATCACCAGTCCGCAGGGCGTGTCGGGCAGCCCCTGAGGGCGCGCCAGCTCGGCCAGGGAGGCCCCCTCGAGCTCGATCAGCGCCGGCACGCCGGCACGCATGGCGTTGGCCTTGGCCGCGGCCAGCGCCGGGGGGCTCTCGTCGAAGCCGAACAGCCGCGAGCGGCAGCGCTTGCGCCCGATGCTGGCCCGCCCCTCGGCCTCGCGCCGCAGTTCCCGCCAACAGCGCTCGTCATGCCCGGCCCAGCCGTGGAAGCCAAAGCGCTCCCTGGCCAGACCCGGGGCGATGTCGGCGGCCATCATGGCGGCCTCGATCAACAGGGTGCCAGCACCGCACAGCGGGTCGACCAGCGGTGCCCCCTCCCGAGCCAGCGCCGGCCAGCCGGCGCGCACCAGCAGGGCGGCGGCCAGGTTCTCCTTGAGTGGGGCATGGCCCACGTCACGGCGGTAGCCACGGCGGTGAAGGCTGTCACCCGAGAGGTCCACCCCCAGCGTCAGCCGCCCCCGGTGCAGGTGGGCATAGAGGCGAAGGTCCGGCTGCCGGGTATCGACGTCGGGCCGTGACCGTCCCTCGGCGTGAAGGCGATCCACCACCCCATCCTTGACGGTCTGGGCCCCGAAGCGGGTGTGGCGGATCGCCTCGGTGCGGCCATGGAAGTCCACCGCCAGGGTCGCGCCCGGCGGGAGGTGGCGCCGCCAGTCGATGGCTGCTGTGGCGGCACGCAGTGCCTCGGGGGTCTCGATGCCTTCCTCCTGGGACAGGCAGAGCACCAGCCGATTGGCCAAGCGCGACCAGAGGCAGATGCGGTAGGCGACCTCGAGACTCGCGCGAAGGTGAACCCCGGCCACCGTGGTCTTGCCGGGCACGGCGCCCAGGGCGACCAGCTCGTCGACCATCAGCAGCTCGATGCCGCGGGGACAGGTGGCCAGAAAATCGAGTGAATCAGAGGTGTGCAGTTCAGTCATGGAATATCCATCGGCGCGGTGGCTGGCCGGGGTGGAGGCGTGACAGGCAGGTGAACGCCTTGTTACAAATCATCGGTCGACAACCATCATCATCCTGGGCTATCAATAAGTGAGTAGCTACTGAATGACGCATGCGTTCCTGTCAACGGGCCTCGAGTCGTCGTGCAGCACGGAGTTGCCGCAGAGACCGATGTCGCCCGGGCAACATGAATCTGGTCTCGAGGCCAGGTTCTCGTCGGTACCTTCATCAAGAGGTAGTCCAATGAAACGACAGAAACGTGATCGCTTCCAGCGTGCCTATGTTCATGGGTACAAGGCGGGTCTCTCAGGTCGTTCCCGCGATGACTGTCCAAGTCAGGATATCAATCTACGCGAGTACTGGATGAGCGGTTGGCGTGAAGGTCGTGGGGATCAATGGTCCGGCATGACGGGAGTCTCCGGCATTCACAAGAACCCCATGGTGATGTGACCCCCGCATTCACCGGGTCATCAGTCCATCGTCAGAGGTGTTGACGAATCTATCAAGCCCATGGCATGGCCATGGGCTTTTTAGTGGCCGCCCGCCGGCCCCTCACTGCCCGGCGAAACGGGCCTGCAGCGCCCGGGCACACTCCCCCACCAGCGCCGGCCCACGATAGATGAAGCCGGAATAGAGCTGCACCAGATCGGCGCCGGCCGCCACCTTGTCCACCGCCGCCTCGCCGCTGTCGATGCCACCCACGCCGATGATCGGCATACCTGGGAGCCGGCGGCGCAGTTCGCGGATCACCGTGTTCGACGGCTCGAACACGGGCCTCCCGGAGAGTCCGCCCTGCTCGTCGGCATGCTCGAGCCCCGCCACCGACTCGTGGGAGACCGTGGTGTTGGTGGCGATCACCGCGTCGATGGCATTGGCCGCAAGGGTGCGAGCCACCAGGCCGACCTCCTCGGGGCTCATGTCCGGGGCGATCTTCACCGCCAGAGGGACACGGCGACCGGTATCACGGTCGAGCCGGCTCCCCTCCTCGCGCAGGGCACCGAGCAGCGCATCCAGGTGCTCGCCGAACTGCAGGTTGCGAAGCCCCGGGGTATTGGGCGAGGAGATGTTAACCGTGATGTAGTGCGCATGGCCATGCACCTTGCGCAGGCAGGTCAGGTAATCGTCCACCGCCTGTTCGACCGGGGTGGTGAGGTTCTTGCCGATATTGATGCCGATCACCCCGTCGTAGCGGCTCGCCTGCACACGGGCGACCAGATGATCCACCCCGGCGTTGTTGAAGCCCATGCGGTTGATGATGGCGCCGGCCTCGGGTAGGCGGAACAGCCGTGGACGCGGGTTGCCGTCCTGGGGGCGGGGCGTCACGGTCCCCACCTCGACGAAGCCGAAACCCAGCGCGCCCAGGGCATCGAGATGGTCGGCATTCTTGTCCAGCCCGGCGGCCAGGCCCACGCGGTTGGGAAAGCGCAGCCCCATCAGTTCCACCGGGTCCTCGACCCGGCCGCCGCCGACTCGCCCCGCCAGGCCCAGGCGACCGGCCAGGTCGAGTCCCTTCAGGGCGACCCCGTGGGCGGTCTCGGCGTCCAGGCGAAACAGCAGCGAACGGGCGAGCGAATACATGGCGACTCCGGAAAAGCGTGGCGAGCGGGGCGCCAGAGTATACCAGTGCCGCGAGCGGGAAACGACGCCATCGCAGTATCTTGCGGC
>NZ_JAVLBC010000235.1:0-4376 GCF_031581305.1 Halomonas sp. | reverse complement strand
GTGGATAACGCACTGATCTGGCTGGCCACCGGCCTCGGCACGGGGCTCTCGCCCTGGGCCTCGGGCACCGTCGGGTCGCTGCTGGGGTTGCCGCTGGCCTGGTGGCTGCTGGGCCGCCCCCGCCGCCTGCAGCTCGCCCTGGTGGCGGCGCTGCTGGTGGCGGCCGTGCCCATCTGCCACCTGGCCGCGGAGGAGCTGGGCCTCAAGGATGACGGGCGCATCGTGCTCGACGAGATCGTCGCCTTCCCGGTGGCGGTGCTGGGCCAGTCGGCGGCGCGCCATCCCGCGGTCCTGGCCGGGGCCTTCGCGGTCTACCGGCTCTTCGATGCCACCAAGCCGCCGCCGGTGAGCCTGGCCGAGGCAGTGCCCGGCGGCGCCGGCATTGTGCTCGACGACAGCGTGGCGGCGGCCATGAGCTGGCTGGTGGTGGCCGGCGGCCTGATGCTGTGGCGGCGGCGTCAGCGCGCCTGATCGCGGGGCGGGAAGGTGACGTCGAAGCCGCGGGCATCGAGTTGGCGGATGTCGCTCGGGCGGCCCTGGTCGTCGAGCTCCACCAGGCCGATGCCGGTACCGTTCCAGAGTCGCTCGCCGGCCTTGGCGCGGTCCGGGTCCCGCGGGGTGATCATCATGCGCCGGCGCTGGGTGAACCAGTTGAGCGGCGAGCGCGGGGCATAGAGCCAGCGGTTCAGGCGGTCGAACCAGTCGAGCAGGGTGTCGGGAAAGGCGTTCTTGAGGCCGCTGGAGGTGACCTGCCAGATCCTCGGTCCCTCTCGGCGGTGGCGGATGTGGATGTCGTAGGCGAAGGAGTAGTGCACGTCGCCGGAGAGGATCACGTAGTGGCCCGGGGTGCGCGAATGGCGGAAGATGTTGAGCATCACGCTGGCCGCGCCGCGGTGGGCCATCCAGTTCTCGGCATCGACCAGCAGGGGCTTGCCGGCCAGGGTGAAGAGCCGCTGGACGGTCTCGATCAGCTTGACGCCGAACATCGGGGCCGGCGAGACGATCACCACCGACGTGGCCCCGAGGATCTGCTGCTGCAGTTCCGACAGCGCCTCCCAGTCCATGAGGCCGGAGGGGCGTTTCGGACTGCGCTCGCTGCGCCAGCGTCGGGTGCGGGTATCCAGCATCACCAGTTTCGGCTCGCCCTCGACCTCCACCTCCCAGCCCTGGAAGCGCAGCAGCCGCTCGATCACGGCGTCCTGCTCCTCCGCGGGCAGCCAGCCCGCTCGGCTGGCTGCCAGGTCGAGCAGTTCGGCGGCCTCGCCCAGCGGCTCGGCCAGGCGGTCCGGGTCGTTGCCCCAGCCCTGGCAGAGCAGGTAGGCGAGCAGGGCGTTGCCGATGATGCGCCGCGAGAAGGGGTGCCCGTAGGCGGTGCGCTCCCAGTCCGCGGTGAGGTTCCAGTCGTCGGTGATGTCGTGGTCATCGAAGATCATCAGCGAGGGCAGGTGGGCCATCACCCGGGCAGCGGCGGGCAGCCCTGCGGCGAAGCGCTCGATGACCGCTTGCTCCTTTCCGAAGCGCGCCGCATGCGCCTCGTCCAGCGCCGGCTCGGATATTTCGACCAGCCGCCAGGGCACCGGTGACCAGGCCAGCAGGTACATGGCGATGACCTCGGCGAAGCTCATCAAGTGGTTGTGGGCATTGGCCGAGGTGAACACCGGCTTGCGCACTCCGCCGAAGAAGCGCTCGCGCAGGTCCTCGCTGCTTTCGATATCCGGCAGCAGCGCCTCGCGTCGGTAGTAGGTGGCGGCGTCCGTGTAGAGGGCCTGGCTGTCGGCCACGGTGGCACCCTCCAGGATCTCGTCGAAGAGCCCCAGGCGGCGGATCAGCGCGTGGATGGCCACCAGCATCGGGCCGGCGACGTCGTCGGCGTAGACCTGGTCGCCGGTCATCAGTAGCCAGGCGGGCCAGGCCTCGGGCGCTTCTCGGCGCTCGGCCAGCCAGGCATCGGCGCGTACCAGGCCGTCGGGGCCGTCATGGTGTGGCCGACGGCAGGAGCCATGGAGCAGGCGGCGGTGGCTGTCGGCCAGCACGAAGGCGGGATATGTGGCGCCCTCGTGCAGCAGGTGGGTCGCCCAGTCAACGATGCCGCGCTCGCCCCCGCCGTCGCTCCCGTCCGGTGCGATCTTCAAATCGTAGTCGATGCGCACGCCGCGGGGCAGGGGCGTGTCGAGGGGCACGTCGATCAGGTGCAGCCAGGCATGTCGGCCCAGCGGCAGCCGCTGCAGGCGGCGCGCGTTGAGGGTCAGGCGGCGCGGCGGGTGTCCGGCAGGGTGCAGCATCAGGCCGAGCTCGAGGGGCCGCGAGCCTACCAGCCAGATCACCAGACGCTCCGCGCTCAGGCGCCGAAGGAGGGGGCCGGCGAGGACCTGGGGCAGAGGAGAAGCACCTCGGGACATGGCAATCCTTTGCGTCAATGGTGCCGCTGCGGCCGACGGCACTGGTCGTGATCGGGTCAACAGACTAGGCTGGCTGCGGTTTCGTTCCACATTGCCCTTTTCCTGATGGAGACTACAACCATGACCGTGATGATACTCGGCCTGCTGATCTTTCTCGGTGTGCACTCGGTGCGCATCCTGGCCGACGACTGGCGAACCGCCCAGATCCAGCGCATGGGCGAGCTGCCCTGGAAGGCAATCTATTCGGTAATCTCGATCATCGGCCTGGCGCTGGCGATCTGGGGCTACGGCCAGATGCGCCTGGACCCGGTGTGGGTCTGGCAGCCCCCCGTAGGCCTGCGCCATGCCGTCTCGCTGCTGATGATTCCCGCCTTCGTGCTGCTGGTGGCGACCTATGTGCCCGGCAACCACGTCAAGGCCAAGCTGGGTCACCCGATGATCATCGCGGTGAAGCTCTGGGCCTTCGCCCACCTGCTGGCCAACGGCCGGCTGGGCGATATCGTCTTCTTCGGGGCCTTCCTGCTGTGGGCCGTGTTCGACTTCCGTGCGGCCCGTCGTCGTCCGCGGCCGGATGCCGCCGCCCCGAGCATGGTCGGCACCATCGCCACCGTGGTGATCGGCCTGGTGGCCTACTACCTGTTCGCCTTCCACCTGCACGTCTGGGTCACCGGCGTGCCGGTGATGTGACCATCGGTTCATTTCATTGACGAGCCTGCGTTGGCGAGAAGCGTGAAGGTTCACCACTGCGTTATGCTGTGAGCCTTCCAAGGGAGGGTTCATGGCTCACGATCACTCGCACCACCACACCGGACACGACAGCCAGCGCAGGCTGTTCTGGGCGATCCTGCTCACCGGCGGCTTCATGGTCGCCGAGGTGGTGGGTGGCATTATATCCGGCTCACTGGCACTGCTGGCCGATGCCGGCCACATGCTCACCGACACCGCCGCCCTGGGGTTGGCGTGGTTCGCCGCCTGGATCAGCCGACGGCCGGCAGATGAGAAGCGCAGTTACGGCTACCATCGGGTGCAGACACTCGCTGCCTTCGTCAACGGACTCACGCTGATCGCCATCGTGGTGTGGATCGCCATCGAGGCAATTCGCCGCTTCATGTCACCGGTGGAGGTGATGGGCATTCCCATGCTGACCATCGCCTTGCTGGGGCTGGTGATCAATGTGGTGGTGTTTGCGATCCTGCATGGCGGAGATCGCGACAACCTCAATATCCGCGGGGCCGCCCTGCACGTGCTGGGCGATCTCCTGGGCTCGGTAGCGGCCATCATCGCCGCCCTGGTGATACTGGCCACCGGCTGGACGCCCATCGACCCGCTGCTCTCGCTGCTGGTGGCGGCGCTGATCCTGCGAAGCGCATGGAAGCTGACTCGGGAGTCCGGCCATATCCTGTTGGAGGGCGCCCCGGACGGCATGGACGCAGCGACGCTGCGCTGCGAGATTCCCGAACAGCTCGAGGCGGTCTGTAATGTGCATCATGTGCATGTCTGGTCACTGACGCCGGGTCGTCATCTGGTATCCCTGCATGCGGCCATCGATGAGGGCGAGGATCACGAGGCTGCGCTGGTGGCGATCAGGGCGCTGCTGGCGGAGCGCTATGGCCTGGATCATGCCACCATCCAGCTGGAGAGCCAGCACTGTTGTGCCGACGAGCCCGAACCCGGCGTGTCCCGCCAGGGTTGATCCGTACCCGCCGCGTCAGTCGGCGGGCTGGAAGAGGCGGTCGGGCAGCCAGACGTGCACCGCCAGGCCGCCGAGACGTGAACGGACAAGCGCCAGGCGGCCGCCGTTGATCTTCACCAGGTCGGCGACGATGGCCAGGCCCAGGCCGTTGCCGGGCCGCTGTTCGTCGAGTCGGGTACCGCGCTCGAGTGCTGCTCGGCGCTGGGCCTCGTCCATGCCCGGCCCGTCATCCTCGATCTCCATCCAGCTGCCTCCGGCATCGTTGCCCCCGCGCACCTCGACTC
>NZ_JAVLBC010000234.1:0-4456 GCF_031581305.1 Halomonas sp. | reverse complement strand
TGACAGTGCGGCTGTCGTTCAAGGTATCATAACCTTGCCCCATCGGATGGCACTGGCGGTGGTGGCCGAAGGTATCGACACTTGGGCACTACCTCAGGCCTTGCTGGGCAGATCATTGTGATCTGCTGCAAGGGTTTCTGTTTTTCCCGCCGGTGTCGCCGAGCCAGCTGCGCCACCTGCCGATGACGTTGCCCGGGACACCCCGTGCAACGTGAGTCATGCGGTCGTGCTGGGCTGCTGAATTAACGGAGAGAGTATGAAAACGCCTCAGCAGGTAAGCGACTGGTTCAATGAGTTCTATACGGCGGTGGAGCAGAGCCCGGCGGCCACGGCGATTACCGATACCCGGGGCGTGTTCCTGTTCGTGAATCGGCGCTTCCTCGAGGTAACCGGCTACAGCCGCGAGGAACTGCTGGGGAGAACGCCGGCGGTGATCCAGTCCGGGCATACCGACCCGCACGTCTATGAGTCGCTGTGGTCCACCCTGCGCGCCGGCAAGGTGTGGCAGGGCGAGATGCTCAATCGGCGCAAGAACGGCGAGTTATACTGGGAGTTCGAGATCATCACCCCGGTGCATAATGACGCCGGCGAGATCGTCAGCTTCGTGGCGGTAAAGGAGGATATCACCCGGCGCAAGCAGCAGGAGCATGAGCTGCGCCTGCTGGCCACGGCCTTCGAGACCGGCCAGGCGGCGCTGGTCACCGATGCCGAGCAGCGCATCGTACGCGTCAACCGGGCCTTCAGCGAGATTACCGGCTATGCCGCCAGCGAGGCGATCGGCGAGACGCCGCGCCTCTTCCAGTCCGGCCGTCATGACGAGGCCTTCTATGCCCGGCTATGGGACGAACTGGCCAACCATGGCCACTGGCAGGGCGAGATATGGAACATGGATCGCGAGGGCAACATCTTTCCGGTGTGGGAGTCGATCACTGCGGTGACGGATGCCACCGGGGAAGTGGTCAACTATGTGGCCATGTTCCACAACATCAGAGAGCGCAAGAATCGCGAGCGCGAGCTCAATCGTCAGGCCCTGCACGACCACCTCACCGGCGCTGGCAACCGCCGCGCCTTTGAGCGCGCCATGTGGGCGGTGGGACACGAAAGCGGTGACCTATCGGTGGTGTTGTTCGATGTGGATCACTTCAAGCAGGTCAACGATACCCATGGCCATGAGCGGGGCGATCGCATCCTGCGTGAGCTGGTTGAGCGGGTCTCGGGCTGGTTGCGGACCAATGATACCCTCTACCGCTGGGGCGGCGAGGAGTTCTGCATCCTGTTGCCCGCTACCGGCCTGGAGGGGGCAAGCATCCTGGCCGAGCGGATACGTCAGTGGGTGGCGCAAACGCCTCTCGATGGGCTCGCCATCACCATCAGCCTGGGCGTGGCCAGCCGCCTGCCCGGGGAGAGCGCCGTGGCGCTGATGGAGCGCGCCGACGCCTGCCTTTATCAAGCGAAGCGCGAGGGGCGCAACCGCAGCGTTGCCGAAGCGGCGTGCCCGCATTGAAGACGGCATGGGCGCAGGCCGGGTGATCCCGTATGCTGGCCATGCAGGCTTATCAACGGATCGAGGAGCGCCATCGCATGTCGACACTCACCTTCCAGGGCGCCGTGGGCGAGGTCACCGGCTCGCGCTATCTTATCGAGGTGGACGGCAACGGCCGCTCGCACAAGCTGCTGCTGGAGTGCGGCCTGCACCAGGGCGGCAGCGATGCCGACGAGGCCAACGCCAAGTCCTTCGGCAAGCTGCCCCGGGAGCTCGAGGCGGTGGTGCTCTCCCATGGCCATCTCGACCACTCGGGGCTGCTGCCCAAGTTGGTGCGGGAGGGGTATCGCGGGCCGATCCACTGCACCCGGGGCACCCGCGACCTGCTGGAGATCATGCTGCAGGACGCCGCCTTCATCATGGCCAAGGACGTGGAGTGGGAGAACAAGTGGCGAAGACGGAACGACAAGCCGCTGGTCGAGCCGCTCTATGATCTGGAGGACGTGGAACAGACGCTGGCGCTCTGCGAGACCCATCCCTACGGCCAGCCGGCCCGGTTGCCGGGCGGTGTGAACCTGGTGTTCCGTGACGCCGGCCACATTCTTGGCTCCGCCATCGTGGAGCTCGGCGTACCCTCCGGCGGACAGGAGAAGCGCCTGGTATTTTCGGGGGATCTGGGCAATCCCAGCTCGGTGCTGATGAAGGATCCCGAGAAGCTCTATGACGCCGACCTGGTGCTGATGGAGAGCACCTATGGCGATCGTGACCATCGGCCCCTGGAGGAGACCCTCGAGGAGTTTGCCCAGGTGCTGGAAGAGGCCCATGCTGACGGCGGTAACGTGCTGATTCCCGCCTTCGCCGTGGGGCGCACGCAGGAGATCCTCTACCACCTGAGTGTGCTCTACCACGAGGGCCGCCTGCGCCAGCAGATGGTGTTCCTCGACAGCCCCATGGCGATCAAGGTCACCGAGCTCTACCACCGCGCACGCAAGTCGCTGGATCCCGAGGACCTCAAGGTGCTCAATGTGGCGGCCAGCGGCGACACCAGCCAGTACCTGCCGATCCTGCGCATGACCCGCACGGTGGAGGAGTCCATGGCCATCAATCGCATCCACGGTGGGGCGATCATCATCGCCGGGGCGGGGATGTGCAACGGGGGGCGCATCATCCACCATTTCCGCTACAACCTGGAGCGCCCCGATACCCGTCTGGTGATTGTGGGCTTCCAGGCCGAGGGCACGGTGGGGCGCCAGATCGTCGACGGCGCCGAGCGCATCCGTGTGCTGGGCCGGGACCTGGCGGTCAAGGCGAGGGTTCACACCATCGGCGGCTTCTCCGCCCATGCCGGCCAGACCCAGCTGATGGGCTGGGCCGGCGCCTTCCGCGATCGCCCGCGTTTCTACCTGGTGCATGGCGAGCCCGGTGCCCAGCAGGCGCTACAGGTGGCTCTCGCCGAGAGTGGCATCGAGACCGAGATTCCCGCCTACGGCGACCGTATCGAGCTCTGAGCGGGTCTCGCCGCGCTTGGCGGCCAGGGTCAGCGCGGTGCAGCCCAGCGGGGCGATGCCCGGCGGTTTGACCTGTGTCAAGGTGCGTCCACTTGCCTCATGCGGATGATGCGGCAATGGACTAGGCTTCAAGGTAAATATAGTTATTTGCTTAGAGGTTTTTGTTATGAAGGTGACGCATCTACTGGCAAGTTCCCTGCTGGCGGCGACCCTGGTTGCCGGCCCGTCCCTGGCCGAGGATGACGCTGCCGCCTATCGTGAGACTCGGCTGGGGCTCTATGTGACGGCGAGCGAGGCCTACGATCTGATGCAGGAGAACGAGCGGGCCGTGTTGATCGACGTTCGCGACCCCATCGAGGTCAAGTTCACCGGCTTCGCCGAGCCCACCGACATCCACGTGCCCTGGGTCGTGGCGGATCGCGAGCACTTCGATGAGGAGGCCAGGACCTGGCCGATGGTCAAGAACACCGATTTCGAGACCCAGGTGCGTGCCGAGCTGGAGGCCCTCGATGTGGCAGTGGATGACCCGATCATCGTCATGTGCCGTTCCGGCTCCACCCGCAGTGCGCCGGGTGCGGACGTGATCGCCGAAATGGGCTTCAGCCGGGTCTATTCGATGACCGACGGCTTCGAGGGTGGCAAGCTCGAAGAGGGCGACTCCAAGGGCGTGCGTGCGGTCAACGGCTGGCGCAATTCCGGGCTGCCCTGGAGCTACGAGATCGCCCCCGACGTCGCCTGGCGCCCGGCCGAGTAAGCGCCATCCGAAGGCCTTCGCCGGTTGGCGAAGGGCTGTCAATACGAACGATCCAATGAGGTGAGCGCATGACCGTCACGAAGACACTGACCCTGGCCGCCGCTGCGGCCACCATCGGCCTCTCCGGGGCCGGCATGGCCGATAGCCATGGAGAAGCGCCCCAAGACCAAGCCCTGGTGATTCTCACCAGCGACTCGCTGCAGACCCAGGGCATGGCGATGATTCTCTCCAACGCCATGCAGCAGCAGGGTACCGATCTGAATATTCTGCTCTGCGACGCGGCCGGCGACCTGGCCGTCGCGGGTTACGAGAGCCCCGAGCCGTTCAAGACGCCTGCCATGAGTAAGGTGGATCAGATGACCCCGGAGGCGATCCTGGGCATGCTGGTCGATAACGGTGCCCAGGTGGATGTCTGCGCCATCTACTTGCCCAACAGCGAGTATGGCGAGGCAGACCTGCGTGAGGGCGTGGGCATGGCGGCGCCTGGCCCGATCGCCGAGATGATGCGTGACCCGTCCATCCCGGTTTATAGTTTCTGAGTGTCCGAAGCGAACCGAAGGAGTCCTTCATGAAGAGCAACGTGGGCGGCATCGACAAGATTGCCCGTATCGTGGTCGGCGCTGTACTGATCCTGCTGGCGCTGACCGGCACTATAGGCGTCTGGGGCTGGATCGGCGTGTTGCCGCTGGCGACCGGCCTGTTCAATTTCTG
>NZ_JAVLBC010000233.1:0-4471 GCF_031581305.1 Halomonas sp. | reverse complement strand
CCAGCCCGTTCGGAGCAGTGCTCCTCACCCCTGGCATAGGACCCCCTCTTCGGCCTGTCCCCGATGCCTTTCGCCGTCAGGCAGCTTCGGTCAGGCCGTCCTGTCAGGCCGACCCGATCATCTTGCGCAGCACGTAGTGGAGGATGCCGCCGTGGCGGTAGTACTCCAGCTCGTTGGCGGTATCGATGCGGCACAGCGCCTCGAGCGTCTTCTCGCCCTTGTCGGAGGCGATGGTCACCTTGACCTTGCCGCCCGGCGTGAGGTCGGCGAGCCCCTCGATGGAGACCGTCTCGTCGCCGGTCAGGCCCAGGGTCTTGCGGCTCTCGCCTTCCGGGAACTGCAGCGGGACCACGCCCATGCCGATCAGGTTGGAGCGGTGGATGCGTTCGTAGGACTCGGCCAGCACCGCCCGCACACCGAGCAGGCGGGTGCCCTTGGCGGCCCAGTCGCGGCTGGAGCCGGTGCCGTACTCCTTGCCGGCGATCACCACCAGCGGCGTGCCCTCCTGCTGGTACCGCATGGCGGCGTCGTAGATCGCCATCTGCTCGCCGGAGGGCACGTGGCGGGTCTCGCCGCCGACCACGCCATCGAGCATCTCGTTCTTGATGCGCACGTTGGCGAAGGTGCCGCGCATCATCACCTCGTGGTTGCCGCGCCGCGAGCCGTAGGAGTTGAAGTCCACCGGCTTCACGCCATGTTCCTGCAGGTAGCGCCCGGCGGGGCTGTCGGGCTTGATGGCGCCGGCCGGCGAGATATGGTCGGTGGTCACGGAGTCGCCCAGCATGGCCAGTACCCGGGCGCCCTTGACGTCCTCGATGGCGGGAGGCGTGCGTCCCATGCCCTCGAAGAAGGGCGGGTGCTGGATGTAGGTAGAGTCCTTCGACCATTGGTAGACCTTGCTCTGCGGCACCTCGATGGCCTTCCAGGTCTCGTCGCCGTCGAACACCTCGGCATACTCTTTGCGGAACATCTCGGTGTTGACCTGCTCCACGGCCTCGGCGATCTCCGCCTGGGACGGCCAGATATCCTTGAGATATACCGGATTGCCATCGCTGTCGGTCCCCAGTGCGTCCTGGGTAAGATCGCACTGCACATTACCGGCCAGGGCGTAGGCTACCACCAGGGGCGGAGACGCAAGCCAGTTGGTCTTCACCAGTGGGTGGACGCGCCCTTCGAAGTTGCGGTTGCCGGAAAGCACCGAGGCCACAGTCAGGTCACCCGCTTCCACGGCTTTTTCGATTTCGTCTGGCAGGGGGCCGGAGTTGCCGATGCAGGTGGTGCAGCCGTAACCGACCAGATTGAAGCCCAGCGCGTTGAGGTCATCGGAAAAGCCGCCCGCTTCCAGATAGTCCGTCACTACCTTGGAGCCTGGGGCGAGGGACGTCTTGACCCACGGCTGGGTCGCGAGTCCCTTCTCGCGGGCCTTCCGGGCCAGCAGGCCGGCGGCCATCATCACGCTGGGGTTGGAGGTATTGGTACAGGAGGTGATGGCGGCGATGACCACAGCCCCCGGGTTCAGCCGGAAGGCCTCGCCGCCGAGGTCCACGTCCTGGCTGTCGTGGTGCTCGTAGCTCTCCTCGACGCCCACGGCGGTCTGGCCGCCCTCGGACATCAGCTTTCCCTTCTCGGTGGTGGAGAGCGGCTTGCCGTCGTCCTCCATCACCTTGGCGAAGGCCGTCTTCATGTCCTTGAGCGCCACCCGGTCCTGGGGGCGCTTGGGGCCGGCCAGGCTGGCCTCCACCTCGGTCATGTCCAATGCCAGGGTGTCGCTGAAGATGGGCTCGTCGCCGGGCTCGCGCCACAGCCCCTGGGCCTTGCTGTAGGCCTCCACCAGCGCCAGCTGGGCGTCATCGCGGCCGGTGAGGCGCATGTAGGTCAGCGTCTCGTCGTCCACCGGGAAGAAGCCGCAGGTGGCACCGTACTCCGGGGCCATGTTGGCGATGGTGGCGCGGTCGGCCAGCGGCAGGTCCTTGAGGCCGTCGCCGTAGAACTCGACGAACTTGCCCACCACGCCCTTCTTGCGCAGCATCTCGGTGACCGTCAGCACCAGGTCGGTGGCGGTGATGCCCTCGCGCAGCTTGCCGGTGAGCTTGAAGCCCACCACCTCGGGGATCAGCATGGATACCGGCTGACCCAGCATGGCCGCCTCGGCCTCGATGCCGCCCACACCCCAGCCGAGCACCCCGAGGCCGTTGATCATGGTGGTGTGCGAGTCGGTCCCCACCAGGGTGTCCGGGTAGGCCAGCGTCCTGCCATCCTGCTCCTTGGTCCAGACGGTCTTGCCCAGGTACTCGAGGTTGACCTGGTGGCAGATGCCGGTGCCGGGCGGTACCACGCGGAAGTTGTCGAAGGCCTGCTGGCCCCAGCGGAGGAACTCATAGCGCTCGTGGTTGCGCTCCATCTCGATGGCCACGTTGTCCTTGAACGCCGTGGGGTTGCCGAACTTGTCGACCATCACCGAGTGGTCGATGACCAGGTCCACCGGCGACAGCGGGTTGATTCGCGCGGGGTCCTCGCCGAGCGACTCCACCGCGGCGCGCATGGAGGCGAGGTCGACGACGCCGGGCACGCCGGTGAAGTCCTGCATCAGCACCCGGGCCGGGCGATAGCCGATCTCGCGGTCGGAGTGGCCCTGCTGCTGCCAGTCGACCAGCGCCTGCATGTCCTTGCGGGAGACGCTCTCGTCATCGGCGAAGCGCAGCTGGTTCTCCAGCAGGATCTTCAGGGTCTTGGGCAGGCGGTCGATGTTGCCCAGCGCGTCGGCGGCCTTCGCCAGGCTGTGGTAGTGATAGGTCGTGCCGCCGGCGTCCAGCGTCTGCAGGGTATCCGGTGTGGACTCGTTGCTCATGCTGTCTGTCCTCCTGTCGCATCGCAGGGAGTGAGGGCACCATCCTGGTACCTTGCTGATGACATGGTCATGATAGTTGGCCTTTTCAAGCACCGCCCGGCGTCATGTAACTTGGGCGCCCTTGAAATGCCGACTCCGCCCCCTCATATTGCTGCGATACGGCATGACGGTTTCGGGAGGCTGGATGCACGAGGAAGAGCTCGAGCCGCGGTCAGTGCACTGCCCCTACTGCGATACTCCGTTCGAGCTGCTGGTCGATCTCTCCCAGGGCAGCCATGCCACCTGGGAGGACTGTCCGCAGTGTTGCGCGCCGATCCAG
Organism: Halomonas sp.; assembly: GCF_031581305.1. Lineage (GTDB taxonomy): Bacteria > Pseudomonadota > Gammaproteobacteria > Pseudomonadales > Halomonadaceae > Halomonas. The sequence goes on along the minus strand of NZ_JAVLBC010000233.1, from coordinate 1,304 downwards.
TTGCGCATCGAGGTGTCGCCGGCCAGCGGCGAACTGGTCTCCCTCGACCTGGGGCGTGATGATGATGTGCTCTAGCCCGGCACGACCCGCGAGGCATGGTCCTGCGTCCCGCCTCGCCAGACAGCATCTTAGCGTGGGCCCTCGCCGCGGGCTGCGCCATGCCGGCGAGTGTCGGCATTGCCCAGTCCACTGCGCCATTCCCGACTCCACGAGGTCATCTCATGAGCGACGCGCGTCACGAACGCCTGATCATCCTGGGCTCCGGCCCCGCCGGCTACACGGCGGCCGTCTACGCGGCCCGGGCCAACCTGAAGCCCCTGCTGATCACCGGTATCCAGGCCGGCGGCCAGCTGACCACCACCACCGACGTGGACAACTGGCCGGGGGACGAGTCCGGCGTCCAGGGGCCCGAGCTGATGGAGCGGATGAAGCGCCATGCCGAGCGCTTCGATACCGAGGTGCTCTTCGACCATGTCCACGAGGTGGAACTGCGCGATCGACCCTTTACGCTCAAGGGCGACAACGGCACCTACACCTGTGATGCCCTGATCATCGCCACCGGCGCCAGTGCCCGCTACCTTGGCCTCGAGTCGGAGCAGACGTTCATGGGGCAGGGGGTCTCGGCCTGTGCGACCTGTGACGGCTTCTTCTACCGCAACCAGGAGGTGGTCGTGGTGGGCGGCGGCAATACCGCCGTGGAGGAGGCGCTCTATCTCTCCAACATCGCCTCCAAGGTGACCCTGGTGCACCGTCGGGATAGCCTGCGCGCCGAGAAGATCCTCCAGGACAAGCTGTTCGAGAAGGCCGAGAACGGCAACGTGGTGCTGGAGTGGAACCAGACCCTGGACGAGGTGCTGGGCGACAACAGCGGCGTGACCGGGGTGCGGCTCAGGTCCACCGAGAGCGGCGAGACCAAGGAGATCCAGGCGCCCGGGCTGTTCATCGCCATCGGCCACAGCCCCAATACCGGCATCTTCGAGGGCCAGCTCGAGATGGCCGGCGGCTATATCCGGGTCCAGTCCGGCCTCGACGGCAATGCCACCGCGACCAGCGTGTCGGGCGTGTTCGCCGCCGGCGACGTGATGGATCACGTCTACCGCCAGGCCGTGACCTCTGCCGGCACCGGCTGCATGGCCGCGCTGGACGCCGAGCGCTACCTGGACGAGCTGTAACCGGGCTTCGCCCGGAGCTGTAAGCCATAAGCTGTAAGAAACACCCTTGCCGTAAGCCTTGGTGGTGCTACATTGCGTTGGCTTACGGCTTACGGCTTACGGCTTACGGCTTACGGCTTACGGCTTACGGCT
>NZ_JAVLBC010000021.1:0-23753 GCF_031581305.1 Halomonas sp. | reverse complement strand
GCTTTCGGCTCGCCGAAGGCGGCTTACAGCTGGGGCTCGGCGGCCTCCTCGGCCTCGAACGCCGCTTTCTCTTCCGGCGTGATCTCCTTGATGGTGAGCTTCACCCGGTTGCGGTTGTCGATATCGAGCACCTTGACGATGGGCTCGTCGCCCTCGTTGAGGAAGTCGCGGACGTCGTTGACCCGCTCCGGCACGATCTGGGAGATGTGCACCAGGCCGTCGGTGCCCGGCATGATATTGACGAAGGCACCGAAGTCGGCGATGCGCACCACCTTACCGCGGTAGAGCTTGCCGATCTCGGGCTCGGCGGTGATCGCCAGCACGGTGTCGATGGCCGCCTTGGCCGCCGACTTGTCCTCAGCGTAGATGCGCACGCTCCCATCGTCGTCCAGGTCGATGGAGGCACCGGTATCCTCACAGATCTTGCGGATGGTGGCGCCGCCCTTGCCGATGACGTCGCGGATCTTATCCGGGTCAATCTTGATGGTGGCCATGGAGGGGGCGTTCTCGGAAACCTCGGCACGGCTCTGGGCGATCACCGTGTTCATCTGCTCGAGGATCTGCTGGCGAGCGTCATAGGCCTGCTGCAGGGCCACCTCCATGATCTCCTCGTTGATGCCCTCGATCTTTATGTCCATCTGCAGGGCGGTAACGCCGGCAGCCGAGCCTGCCACCTTGAAGTCCATATCGCCGAGGTGGTCCTCATCACCCAGGATGTCGGTGAGCACGGCGAAGCCATCCTCATCCTTGACCAGGCCCATGGCGATGCCAGCCACCGGGGCCTTCATCGGCACGCCGGCATCCATCAGGGCCAGCGATGAGCCGCACACCGAGGCCATGGAGCTCGAGCCATTGGACTCGGTGATCTCGGAGACCACACGAATGGTGTAGGGGAACTCCGCCTCGTCGGGCAGCATGGCCTGCACGCCGCGGCGCGCCAGGCGGCCATGGCCGATCTCGCGGCGCTTGGGACCGCCCATGAAGCCTGTCTCGCCCACGCAGTAAGGGGGAAAGTTGTAGTGCAGCAGAAAGCGGTCCTTGCGCTCACCCTCCAGCGACTCGATCAGCTGCGAGTCCCGCAGGGTGCCCAGCGTCGCCACCACGATGGCCTGGGTCTCGCCGCGAGTGAAGATCGCCGAGCCATGGGTCTTGGGCAGGGTGCCGACCTCGATATCCAGCGGACGCACGGTCTTGTGATCGCGGCCGTCGATGCGCGGCTCGCCCTTGACCACGCGCGAACGTACCACGCGCTTCTCCAGGCCGGAGAAAGCGCCCTTGACCTCGTCGGCGTCGTACTTGCCCTCATCCTCGCCGGCGAGCTGCTCCACCGCCTGATCCTTGAGAGCGGCGAGAGCGTCCTGGCGGGCCATCTTGTCGGTGATGCGATAGGCCTCGCCAACCTTCTGCTCGAAGGCATCGGCCAAGGCGCCCTTGAGGGCGGTGTTCTCGGCAGGGGACTGCCAGTCCCACTTCGGCTTGCCCGCCTCGGCGGTCAGCTCGTTGATGGCCTGAATGGCCACCTGCATCTCCTGATGGGCGTAGAGCACCGCACCGAGCATCTCGTCCTCGAGCAGCTCGTTGGCCTCGGACTCGACCATCAGCACCGCCTTCTCGGTGCCGGCAACCACCATGTTGAGCTCGGAGTCGACCAGTTCCTCGACGGTGGGGTTGAGGAAGTAGCCGTCGTCCTCGGTGAAGCCCACGCGCGCGCCGCCGATCGGACCGTTGAAGGGCACGCCGGAGATAGCCAGGGCCGCGGAGGTGCCGAGCATCGCGGCGATGTCCGGGTCATGGTTGCGGTCGGTGGAGAGCACCGAGCAGACCACCTGCACCTCGTTCATGAAGCCCTTGGGGAAGAGCGGGCGGATGGGGCGGTCGATCAGCCGCGAGGTAAGGGTCTCCTTCTCGGTGGGACGCCCCTCGCGCTTGAAGAAGCCGCCGGGAATCTTGCCGACCGCGTAGGTCTTCTCCTGATAGAACACCCCCAGCGGGAAGAAGGGTTGCGCAGGATTGGCCTCCTTCTTGGCCACCACGGTGCAGAGCACCACGGTGTCGTCCATGGTGACCATCACGGCCCCGGTAGCCTGGCGGGCGATGCGCCCGGTTTCCAGGGTGACGGTGCTGCGACCGTACTGAAACGTTTTCTTGACCGGATTCACGGCGACTTCCTTCAACTTTTCTGTGTTTGGGTCGTTTTGACTCGGCGACCATTTTAGGGGTTGACGCCCGCGGCGGCCACCGGTTAGCGACATTTCCAATAGAGGCGGGCCACGAGGGGCGCCGGGGCCTGTGCTCCGGATCAGCCCCGCGCCGTGGCTTGACCCTCCATAGATGCAAAACGGGCAGCCCGTAGGCTGCCCGTTTCGTTACCGCGTGAGATGCGTCGCTTAGCGGCGCAGGCCCAGACGCTGGATCAGCGACTGATAGCGCTCGAAATCCTTGCGCTTCAGGTAGTCCAGCAGCTTGCGGCGCTGGTTGACCATGCGGATCAGGCCACGACGGGAGTGGTGATCCTGCTTGTTGGTCTTGAAGTGGTCCTGCAGGCCATCAATGTTGGCGCTCAGCAGGGCCACCTGCACTTCAGGGGAACCGGTGTCGTTATCGCCGCGACCGTACTCGTTGACGATTGTGGACTTCTGCTCGGCTGTTAGTGCCATCTGTCTCTCCAGTAAACAATATGCCTGAATGATGAGTGTGTGAGACCACGCATATTTGCAGTCTCGGGCGTTTCTTCCTTCAGTCGGCTGCGGTGCTCAGCAACCGTTTCGGAGCCACCTCCTGTGGCCCCGCCACCACGCCAAGGCCCAGGAAGGCCCCGTCGCAGTAGAGTCTTGCTGTCTCATCCCCGGACAACTCGCCGGTCTCGACCCGGGCCACCTGGCCATGGGTCAGTTGCCTGGCCGCCGGACCAGTGACCTCTAGACGCGGCAGATGATCGACCAGCACGTCGACGGGCAACAATACCGCCTCACGCTCGGCCTGGCCGGCCATAGCCTCCAGCGCGTCGAGGGTCAGCATGCCCTCCTCCGTAAAGGGCCCCGTCTCCAGGCGACGCAGCGCGCTGATGTGCGCTCCGCAACCCAGCACCTGGCCGATGTCCTCGGCCAGGGTACGGATATAGGTACCCTTGCTGACGCGCACTTCAAGGTCGAAGGCCGTGTCGGCAAGAGCAAGAAGGCGCGCATCATACACCGTCACGCGCCTGGCTGCACGCTTGATCGACTTGCCCTCGCGGGCCAGCTCGTAGAGCTTGCGCCCCTGGTGCTTGAGCGCCGAATACATCGGCGGCACCTGGTCGAGCTCGCCGCGGAAGCGCTCGAGCACGCCCTCGACGTCGGCCTCGGTCAGCCGGGGCACCTCGCGACGCTCGACCACCTCGCCCTCCGCATCGCCGGTATCGGTGATCGCACCGAGCTCCACCCGGGTGCGGTAGACCTTATCAGCCTCCAGCAGATGGGCGGAGAATTTGGTCGCCTCGCCGAAGCAGACCGGCAGCAGGCCAGTGGCCATGGGGTCCAGCGTTCCCGTGTGACCGGCCTTCTGGGCCTGGAACAGGCGCCGAACCCGCTGCAGCGCATGGTTGCTGGACACGCCCGCGGGCTTGTCCAGCAGCAGTACGCCGTTCATCGGCAATCCGCGACGCCGCCGTGCCATCAGTCGCGCTCGTCTTTTTTTGCAAAACTATCTGTTGCAGAACTGTCTACCGAACCTCGGTCGTCATCCGCCGCCTCGTCCTGATGGGCCTGGTCGCTGGCGACGGCCTCGTCGATCAGCGACGAGAGCCGCTGGCCGCGCACCACGCTCTCGTCATAGTGGAAGCGCAGCTCCGGGACATGGCGCAGCTTGATGCGACGAGCGATCTGGCTGCGCAGGAAACCGGCGGCCCGCTTGAGCACCGCCAGGTTCTCCTTGATGTGCTCGGGCGTCTGCTCGCCCAGCAGGGTCACATGGACGTCGGCATAGCCGAGGTCGCGACTGACCTCGACCCCGCTGACGGTGACCATGCCCAGGCGCGGGTCCTTGACCTCGCGCTGGATGAGCACCGCCAGCTCCTTCTGGAGCTGGTCGGCGACCCGGTCGGTACGCTTGAATTCCCGCATGGTCGACTCCTGGGGGCCTTAGAGGGTCCGCTCGACCTTGACCTGATCGAAGACCTCGATCTTGTCGCCGACCTGGACATCGTTGTAGTTTTTCACGCCGATGCCACACTCCATACCGCTGCGCACTTCCTGGACGTCGTCCTTGAAGCGGCGCAGGGACTCGAGCTCGCCCTCGTAGATCACCACATTGTCGCGCAGCACGCGGATCTTCTTGTTACGGAAGACGCTGCCCTCGACCACCATGCAGCCGGCCACGGCACCGATCTTGGGTGCGCGGAAGACGTCACGAACCTCGGCCACGCCGACGATCTCTTCCTTCCACTCCGGTGCCAGCATGCCGCTCATGGCCTGCTTGACCTCGTCGATCAACTGGTAGATGACGCTGTAGTAGCGTAGATCCAGGCCTTCACGTTCGATGATCTCGCGGGCCGCGGCGTCGGCACGCACGTTGAAGCCGACCACGATGGCATCACTGGCCAGCGCCAGGTTGGCATCGGTACCGGTGATGCCACCCACGCCCGAGGAGACCACGGCCACTTCCACCTCGTCAGTGGAGAGCTCTTCCAGGGCGCCCTTGATCGCTTCCAGGGAACCCTGGACATCGGCCTTGAGCACGATGTTGAGCTTGGCGGCAACCTCCTGGCCCATCTGGCTGAACATATTCTCCAGCTTGGCCTTCTGCTGACGCGCCAGGCGCACCTCGCGGTACTTGCCCTGCCGGAAGTTGGCAACCTCACGGGCCTTCTTCTCATCGGCCAGCACCATGAAGTCGTCGCCCGCTTCGGGGGTACCGCCGAGGCCCTGGATCTCTACCGGCGTGGAGGGACCGGCCTCGTCGACCTGCTTGCCCAACTCGTTGGTCAGCGCGCGAACACGGCCGTAGTGCAGGCCGGCCAGCACGATATCGCCCTTCTTCAGGGTACCGTTCTGGACCAGCACCGTAGCCACCGGGCCGCGGCCCTTGTCCAGGCGGGACTCGACCACCACGCCCTTGCCGGGCGCCTCGGGGACGGCCTTGAGCTCGAGCACCTCGGAGACCAGCTGGATGGCTTCCAGCAGCTCCTCGATGCCCTCGCCAGTGTGCGCGGAGACATATACGAACTGGGTGTCGCCGCCCCACTCCTCGGAGATCACGCCGTGCTGCGAAAGCTCATTCTTGATCCGGTCCAGGTCGATGCCCGGCTTGTCGATCTTGTTGACCGCGACCACCATCGGCACCTCGGCCGCCCGCGAGTGCTCGATCGCCTCGATGGTCTGGGGCATCACGCCGTCGTCGGCGGCCACCACCAGCACGACCACGTCGGTGGCCTTGGCACCGCGGGCACGCATGGCGGTGAACGCCGCGTGGCCCGGGGTATCCAGGAAGGTCGCGCCGCCGTGGTCATCCTCGACGTGGTAGGCGCCGATGTGCTGGGTGATGCCGCCGGCTTCACCGGTGGCCACCTTGGCCTTGCGGATGTAATCAAGCAGCGAGGTCTTGCCGTGGTCGACGTGACCCATGACCGTGATCACCGGCGAGCGGGTGATCTCTTCGCCCTCGTAGGAGATGCCCTCGAGGACCTCGGTTTCCAGCGCATCATCCTTGACCAGCTTGGGCTTGTGGCCCATCTCCTCGACCACGATGGCCGCGGTGTCCTGGTCGATGGTCTGATTGATGGTCACCGCCGCGCCCATGGTGAACATGGCCTTGATGACCTCGTTCGCCTTGATCGACATCTTATCGGCCAGCTCGGCGACGCTGATCGACTCGGGGATGGAGACCTCGCGGACGATCGGCTGGGTCGGCTTCTGGAAGCCGTGCTTGCCGCCACCCTGGCTGCCGCCACCGCGGCGGCCACCACGACGCTCGGCGCGCTTGGCCTTCTTGCCCCCACGGCGACGCTCCTCGCGATCACCGCGATCGTCCTCACGCTCGCCACGGCCTTTCTTTCCGGCCTTCGTGGTGGCCTTCTTGACCGCAGCGCGACGGGATTCGGGACGTCCCTCCTTGGGCGGAGCCGGGGGCTCCTCCGAGGGCGTGGCGGCCTCGAGTTCCGGTACCGGAATCTCGGGTTCGACGGCGGCCTTCTCAGCCTCGAGCTTGGCCGCTGCCTCGCGGGCGGACTCCTCGGCGGCGCGCGCCTTGGCTTCCTCGGCCTCGCGGGCATCCTTGTCGGCCTGAGCCTGCTGGGAATCTGCCATGTCGCCCACCAACTGGCGCGGCCCGGCGTCTTCTGCCGGCTCCGGCTTGGTCTCTTCCTCGGCACGCTTGACGTAGGTGCGCTTCTTGCGCACCTGCACCTCGATGCTCTTGCCACGCTCGCCGGTCTTGATGCGGCTGCGCGTCTTGCGCGTCAGGGTGATGCGGTCCTTCGCTCCGGTACCGCTGCCGCCGTGACTCTTGGTGAGATAGTCGAGCAGCTGACGCTTGTCCTCCTCGGACACGGCATCGCTCTCGGACTTCTGACCGAGCCCGGCTTCTTTCATCTGCTCCAGCAGGCGAGGCACATCACGCCCCACCTTCGCTGCAAAATCCTTAACGGTCATTTCTGACATTACGACCCTCCTCAGCCCGTGACCCGTTTACTGTTCGCTCTCGAACCATGGCGCACGGGCAGTCATTATCAGTGCCGCGGCGCGCTCCTCGTCGATGCCCTCGATGTCCAACAGGTCATCGACGGACTGCTCGGCCAGGTCCTCCATGGTGACAATACCCCGACTGGCCAGGATGAAGGCCAGATGGCGTTCCATACCGTCCATCTCCAGCAGGTCGTCGGCCGGCTGGGCGCCATCGAGCTCCTCCTCGGAGGCGATGGCCAGGTTCAGCAGTTCATCTTTGGCACGAGCGCGCAGCTCCTCGATGAGCTCCTCGTCGAACTCCTCGATCTCCAGCATCTCCTCGACCGGCACATAGGCAACTTCCTCCAGGGAGGTGAAGCCCTCTTCCACCAGCAGACGCGCCACGTCCTCGTCGATGCCAAGGTGCTGGATAAAATGCTCGACCAGGCTGTCGATCTCCTGATCGCGTTTGGTCTCGGCCTCCTCCTCGGTCATGACGTTGAGCCGCCATCCAGTGAGCTCGGAGGCCAGGCGCACGTTCTGGCCACTACGGCCGATGGCCTGGGCCAGGTTGTCCTCGGCGACGGCCACGTCCATGGCGTGGGAATCCTCATCGACGAGGATCGAGGCGACATCCGCCGGCGCCATGGCGTTGATCACCAGTTGGGCGGGGTTGTCGTCCCACAGCACGATGTCCACGCGCTCGTTCTGCAGCTCCGAGGAGACCGCCTGCACCCGCGAGCCGCGCATGCCCACACAGGCCCCCACGGGGTCGATACGCCGGTCATTGGTCTTGACCGCGATCTTGGCCCGCGAGCCCGGATCGCGTGCCGCGCCCTTGATCTCGATGAGCTGCTCGGCGATCTCCGGCACCTCGATGCTGAACAGCTCGATGATCAGCTCCGGGCAGGTGCGCGACAGGATCAACTGGGCGCCGCGCGCCTCCGGGTCGACCTTGACCAGCAGCGCGCGGACCCGCTCGTTCATGCGGTAGCGCTCGCCGGGGATCATCTCGCTGCGCGGCAGGAAGGCCTCGGCATTCTCGCCCAGGTCGATGATCAGGCCGTCGCGTGTCGTCTTCTTGACGATACCGGCGACCAGCTCACCCTCGCGCTCGGCATATTGGCGCACCACCTCGGCCCGCTCGGCTTCGCGCACCTTCTGCACGATGACCTGCTTGGCGGTCTGGGCGGCAATTCGGCCGAAGGAGGCGTTCTCGATGCGCTCCTCGACGACGTCACCCAGCCCCAAGGGCGGGTCACGACGTTCGGCGAAGGAGAGCTTGATCTGGGCATCGGGCCCGTCGAAGTCATCATCCTCGACCACTTCCCAGCGACGGAACGTCTCGTAGTCGCCGGTATCACGGTCAATGTGCACGCGCACGCTAGCTTCCTCGTCTTCGAAGCGCTTGCGCGATGCACTGGCCAGGGCCGCCTCGACGGCCTCGAAGATCACCTCGCGGGAGACCCCCTTCTCGTTAGAGATCGCATCGACGACCGCCAGAATTTCTTTACTCATGCCTTAGCCTCGCCAGTGAACCTGTCCTTATGCACCGAGCTCATCACGTGAACTGCGGGACGACCCGCGCCTGATCGATGCCCTCGATGGGAAAGCAATATTCCTCGCCGTCGATCTGCAGCAGCACCTCGTCACTCTCGACCCCGACCAGCAGCCCCTGGAACTTGCGCCGGCCGTCGAAGGGCAGCCGCAGCTTCACCGCCACCACATGACCGGCGTAGCGCCCGAACTGCTCGAGGGTGAACAGCGGCCGGTCCATGCCCGGCGAGGAGACTTCCAGTCGATACTCACCGGGCACCGGATCCTCGACATCGAGCACCGCGCTGACCTGGCGACTGACGTCGGCGCAATCGTCCACGCTGACCCCGTCATCATGATCGATGTAGATCACCAGGCGGGAGTGTTTGCCCTGGGACAGATGATCGATGCCCCATAGCTCGAACCCCATGGCGGAGACCACCGGTTCGATCAGCGCATGTAGCGCAGCATCCTTGATTGCCACGGAAGAAAGCTCCTACAGCCGTTGCATCAGGCACCTGGCCGGGAGTGAAGAGAAGAGTCAGGTGGCTGATTGGCGTTGCCCGGAACAGCGCCGCCGTCTCCGGCTGGCAAGCTGCTAACAAAAAGCCCCTTCACAGGAAGGGGCTTTCACAAGAAACCTGTATACCACTTCGGCTCTTTGGCATGCCCCTCAACAACTGCATGCCTGCCAGGAAGATGGTAGCGGGGACCGGATTTGAACCGATGACCTTCGGGTTATGAGCCCGACGAGCTACCAGACTGCTCCACCCCGCATCAATCTAGGTCGGTGATTGTAAGCCCGCATGACGACTTCGTCAAGCGGCAACACCGCATTTTGCCAATCCTGCTTCGAAGCCTCGACAGCTGCATCGATCACTTCGAATATGGTGCCGAAGGCGGGACTTGAACCCGCACGGCCATAAGGCCACTACCCCCTCAAGATAGCGTGTCTACCAATTCCACCACTTCGGCATAGGGGAGGCTGGATGACGGCATCAGTTGCCGCTTTCCTCCAGCGCTGGCGACGTATTATCCACATTGCGGCCAGCATCGTCAAGAGTCGGCACGGCATTCTGCTGCTCGATCATCTCGGCATCGGGAATGCCGGCCTCGGGCGCCTCGCCTGCCTGGGAGGCGAACCAGGCCAGGGTCAGAGAAGTGGCGAAGAAGGCCACCGCCAGCAGCCCGGTAAACTTCGCCAGGAAGCTGCCGCTGCCCTGCGAGCCGAACACGGTCTGGGAGGCACCGCCGCCGAAGGCGGCACCGGCTTCGGCGCCCTTGCCCTGCTGCAGCAGGATCAGGACGACCAGGGCGATGGCGATCACCACATGGGTCATGAGAATGGCAACTTGCATGGATTCAACCTGCTGACTGACAAATGGCTAGGAAATCGTCGACCTTGAGCGAAGCTCCGCCCACCAGGCCGCCGTCGATATCGGGCTGGGCGAGCAGCTCCGCGGCATTATCCGCTTTCATGCTGCCGCCGTACAGCAGACGCATGCCGTCGGCAAACGCCTCGTCATAACGCGCCAGGCGCTCGCGGATGGCCGCGTGGACCGCCTGAGCCTGCTCGGGGCTCGCCGTGCGGCCGGTGCCGATCGCCCAGACGGGCTCATAGGCAACTACCAGGCGAGCGCGCTCCTCCGGGGCCAGCGCATCGAGCACCGCCTCGAGCTGACCCAGCACCACCGTCTCGGTCCGCTCGGCCTCGCGCTCCTCGAGAGTCTCGCCGACGCACAGCACCGGTGTGAGCCGCTCACACAGGGCCGCCTCGACGCGGGCCAGAACCGCGGCATCGTCTTCCCCGAACAGGGTGCGCCGCTCCGAATGGCCCACCAGCACCAGCCGGGCACCACACTCGCGCAACATCGCCGCGCTGACCTCACCGGTGAAGGCCCCTGACGGGCGGTCGCTGAGCGTCTGAGCCCCGACCGTCACCGATGTTTCGCCGAGCGCCCGGCCCGCTGCCTCCAGAAAGGGGAAGGGCACCATCAGCGCCACCTCGACGTTCACGGGAAGGGAGACATCGGCAAGGGCCTGGCCAAACTCCTCGACCAGGGCAAGGGAGCCGTTCATCTTCCAGTTTCCGGCGATCAGCGGCATGCGCATGAGGTTTCCTCTTTCAAGGTGGTGCGAAATGGTATAGGAGGGGCCCATTCAAGACAACCAGCCCCGTGACGCCCCTACCTCCGATCAGCCGAGCAGCGCCTCGACGTCGCCGGCCAGGCGACGCGCCAGGGCATCAACATCCAGGTGGGGGCGCCCCTCGACCATCACCCGGATCAGCGGCTCGGTGCCCGAGGCCCGCAGCAGCACCCGCCCCTGATCACCCAGCTTCGTCTCCAGCGTGTTCACCGCCTGCTTGAGCGAGGCCTGCTCCAACAGCGCCTTGGCATCGCTGCCCGGCGTCAGGCGCACGTTAACAAGCGCCTGGGGCGCCTTCTGCAGGCCGGCGAGCAAGCGACCCAGCGACTGCTGTTCGCGAACCATGATCGCCAGTACCTGCAGCGCCGAGACGATGCCATCACCGGTGGTCTGCACATGACCGCACACGATATGGCCGGAGGACTCCCCGCCCAGCTGCCAGCCATTGGCCGCCAGCCGCTCCATCACGTAGCGGTCCCCGACCCTGGCCCGCTCGAAGGGGATGTCGAGCTCCTCCATGGCAGCCGCCAGCCCGAAGTTGGACATCAGGGTACCCACCACGCCACCGCCCAGATCGCCACGGGCATGACGATCCCTGGCGATCAGGTAGAGGATGTCGTCGCCGTCGATCTGGCGGCCGTCGGCATCCACCAGCAGCACGCGGTCGCCGTCGCCGTCGAAGGCCACGCCGAGGTCGGCCCCCTGCTGGATCACGGCCGCCCGCAGCGCGGCGGGGTGGGTCGAACCCACCTCCTGGTTGATGTTCAGACCATCCGGAGTGGCACCGATCAGGCTGACCTCCGCCCCCAGTTCGCGGAACACGCTGGGGGCGATGTGGTAGGTGGCGCCATGGGCGCAGTCGACGACCATCTTCAGCCCGTGCAGGCTGACCCGATTGGGGATGGTCGACTTGCAGAACTCGATATAGCGACCGGGGGCATCATCGACCCGCATCGCCTTGCCCAGGCGATCCGGCGCCACGGTGGTCAGCGACTCCTCGAGCATCACCTCGATGCGCGCCTCGACCTCGTCGGCCAGCTTGTTGCCGGCGGCGGAGAAAAACTTGATGCCGTTATCCTGAAAGGGATTGTGGGAAGCCGAGATGACGATGCCCGCATCGGCACGAAAGGTGCGAGTCAGGTAGGCGATCGCCGGGGTCGGCATGGGCCCCAGCAGCATCACGTCGACGCCGGCGGCGGAAAGGCCCGCTTCCAGGGCCGACTCGAACATGTAGCCCGAGATCCGGGTGTCCTTGCCGATCATCACCCGGGCACGCCCCTTCGCCTTGGTCAGCACCCGGCCGGTGGCCCAGCCCAGCTTGAGCATGAAGTCGGCCGTGATGGGAGGCTCCCCCACGGTGCCGCGGATGCCATCGGTGCCGAAATAGCGTCTAGTCATGCGTACTGCCTTCCTCGAGTACGGCCCAGGTCATGTTCACCGCGTCCACGTGGGGCCCCACGTCGTGGACGCGCAGGATACGGGCGCCGCGCTCCACCGCCAGGGCGGAGAGCGCCAGGCCGCCGGAGAGGCGCTCCTCGACCGGTCGCCCCAGCACCTTGCCGATCATGCTCTTGCGCGACATGCCCACCAGCAACGGCAGCCCGAGCGCCTCCAGCCGATCCATGTGCTTGAGCAGGCGCAGGTTGTGCTCCACCGACTTGGCAAAGCCGAAGCCCGGGTCGAGCAGCATGCGCTCGCGACGCAAGCCGGCCGCCTCGCAGGCTGCCACCCGCTCCGACAGGAAAGTGGCCACGGCCTCCTCCACCGGCCGGTCGTAGCGCGGGTCATTCTGCATATCACCGGGCTCGCCGACCATGTGCATCAGGCACACCGGCAGACCACTGGCGACCGCCGCCGCCAGTGCCCCCTCGCGACGCAGGTTGCGCACGTCGTTGATCATCCCGGCACCGGCCTGTGTCGTGGCCTGCATCACCTCGGGCGTGCTGGTATCCACCGAGACCAGGGCATCGAACTCGCGCACCAGGGCCTCCACCACCGGCACCACCCGGTCCAGCTCCTGCTGGACGGAGACCGGCTCGGCACCGGGACGCGTGGACTCGCCACCCACGTCGATGATTGCGGCCCCCTCGGCCAGCAACTGTTCGGCATGACGCAGGGCGTCATCCGGCACCGCATGGCGGCCACCATCGGAGAAGGAGTCGGGGGTGACGTTGAGGATCCCCATGATGCGGGGAAAGGAGAGGTCGAGCCGGTGTCGGCCACACGGCAGATGCGTCGATGTACGAGTATCCATCATCTTCCTGTTGGTCGAACGGCAAAGGCGCCCCGCAGGGCGCCTGTGGTTGCTTGGCGGATGGCCTCAGCTGCCGGCCGGGCCACCCAGCGGGTCGGAGGGCCGACGCGTGGGCGTCTCGTCGTCCTCGGTATCGTCGCTCGGCTCCGGGGCGGGCTCGGGGCGCGGTTCGCCGCCCGAGGGGGCTCCGCTGCTCGGGTCGTCCCAGCCCTCGGGGGGCCGCGGATCACGCCCTTCCATGATGTCCTTGAGCTGATAGGAGTCGATGGTCTCGTACTTCATCAGCGCATCGGCCATGGCATCGAGCTTGTCGCGGTTTTCCTCGAGGATATTCTTGGCCTGCTCGTAGCAGCCATCGATGATCTTGCGCACTTCCTTGTCCAGCTTGGAGGTGGTCTCGCCGGACTTGAGCTTGCCGCCCTGGGACGGACCCCCCATGAACTGGTGCGACTCGTCCTCGTCGTACATGATCGGGCCCATCTCCTCGGAGAGGCCCCACTTGGCCACCATGTTATGTGCCAGCTCAGTGGCCCGCTTGATATCGTTGGAGGCGCCGGTGGTGACACCGTTCGGCCCCAGCGTCATCTCCTCGGCGATGCGGCCGCCGAACAGTGAGCAGATCTGACTGATGATCTGCTGGCGGGAGAGGCTGTAGCGATCCTCCTCCGGCAGGAACATGGTCACGCCCAGCGCCCGACCACGAGGGATGATGGTCACCTTGTAGACTGGGTCGTGCTCCGGCATCACCAGGCCGATGATGGCGTGACCCGACTCGTGGTAGGCGGTGTTGAGCTTCTCCTTGTCGGTCATGACCATGGACTTGCGCTCGGCGCCCATCATGATCTTGTCCTTGGCCATGTCGAGCTCTTCCATGCTTACCAGGCGCTTGTTGCGCCGCGCGGCGAACAGCGCGGCCTCGTTGACCAGGTTGGCCAAGTCGGCGCCGGAGAAGCCCGGCGTGCCACGCGCGATCAGCGAAGGCTTGACGTCGTCGGCCAGCGGCACCTTGCGCAGATGCACGTTGAGGATATGCTCGCGGCCACGAATGTCCGGCAGCGGCACCACCACCTGGCGGTCGAAGCGGCCCGGGCGCAGCAGCGCCGGGTCGAGCACGTCGGGACGGTTGGTAGCGGCGATGACGATGATGCCCTCGTTGGGCTCGAAGCCGTCCATCTCGACCAGCAGCTGGTTCAGGGTCTGCTCGCGCTCGTCGTTGCCACCCCCCATTCCGGCGCCGCGTGAACGGCCCACGGCGTCAATCTCGTCGATGAAGATGATGCAAGGCGCCTGCTTCTTGGCCTGCTCGAACATGTCACGCACACGGGAGGCACCGACACCTACGAACATCTCGACAAAGTCGGAACCCGAGATCGAGAAGAACGGCACCTTGGCCTCGCCGGCGATGGACTTGGCGAGCAATGTCTTGCCGGTACCCGGCGGACCCACCATCAGCACGCCTCGGGGAATGGTACCGCCCAGACGCTGGAACTTGGTCGGGTCACGCAGGAAGTCGACCAGCTCCTCGACCTCCTCCTTGGCCTCGTCACAGCCGGCGACATCAGAAAATGTGGTCTTGATCTGATCCTGGGAGAGCAGCTTGGCCTTGGACTTGCCGAAGCTCATCGGGCCACCCTTGCCGGCCCCGCCGCCCTGCATCTGGCGCATGAAGAACATGAAGATCGCCAGGATCAGCAGGATCGGGAAGCTGGCGATCAGCAGCCGCATCCACAGGCTCTGCTGCTCGGGCTCCTTGCCCACCACGGTGACGTTATTGGCCAGCAGATCGTCCATCAGCTTGGGATCCTCGGCCGCCGGGCGGATAGTACGGAACTGGGAACCGTCCGAACGCTCACCGGTGATGGTGTAGCCATCGATGGTCACGTTACGGATCTGCTCGTTCTGCACCTGCTGGACGAACTGGGAGTAGTTCATCGCCTGCGGTGAGCTATCGACGCTGAAGTTGTTGAACACCGTCAGCAGCACCGCCGCGATGACCAACCACAGAATCAGGTTCTTCGCCATGTCGTTCAAGGGACTACCCTCATTGCAAAAATCTGTCGGCCGAAAATGCCTGGTCTTTCGACACTACATGAGCGGCACATGTTCAGCCAGCCTACGACCGGAGCGTGAAACTGCCATCACTGTGACACAGTCGCGGCGCCGTGTCCGGCAATCGGCCCGTTAGGCACGGCCTATCGTGGCCACGCCCTGTGTGCGGTCGAGGACGTGCCTCAGCCGCGAAACCCTTCTGCCAGCAGGTAGACCTCGCGGGAGCGCGCCCGGGAGGCCTCCGGCTTGCGGGTCACCACCCGCGCGAAGCTGCCGCGCAGCTCCTTGAGAAAGGCATCGAACCCCTCGCCCTGGAACACCTTGGCCAGGAAGGTGCCACCGGGCGAGAGCGTCTGGCGCGCCAGGTCCAGCGCCAGCTCCACCAGGTACATGGCCTGGGGCTGGTCGATGGCCGCCATACCACTCATGTTGGGGGCCATGTCCGACATCACAAGGTCCACCGGGCGATCGCCGAGGGTCTCGAGGATTGCCTCGAGCACACTCTCCTCGGTGAAGTCGCCCTGGATGAAGTCGACATCCGCCAGGGCATCCATCTCGAGGATGTCGGAGGCGATCACCACCCCCTCGGAGCCGACCTTCTCGGCGGCCACCTGACTCCACCCCCCGGGGGCGGCGCCCAGGTCGATCACCGTCATCCCGCGTCGCAGCAGGCGGTCCTTCTCGTCCAGCGCCAGCAGCTTGTAGCTGGCGCGGCTGCGATAGCCATCCTGCCAGCTCTGCTGCACGAAGCGGTCGTCGAAGTGCTCCTTCAGCCAGCCCTTGCTGGTCTTGCTGGACGGCGCCTTGCCGGCAGCGCCCTTGGAGCGGGAAGCATTGGAACGTGCCACGGCATCACCTGTGAATGACCATGAATGACAGGCAGTCGAGCGGATTCCGGAAAGACCTGGAGGAGGTGCGACGGGGTGCTGATCTGCGGGCCCAGGCGGAGAAGCCATGATACTGGCGGGGCGCCGAGCTTTCGCCGCGCGGCGTTTCACCGTACCATGTGCGCTGCGCGCCAACCGGGAAGAAGCAAGATACCATGAGCTTGTCACAGGCACAAAAGAAAGCATTCCGCAGCATCGGCCACCACCTCGACCCCGTGGTCACCGTCTCCGAGAACGGGGCGTCCGAAGGCGTCCTGGCCGAGCTCGACCGCGCCCTGGGCGACCATGAGTTGGTCAAGGTCAAGCTCGCCCTGCCCGACCGCGACGACCGCGACGCCATGCTCGACGAGCTGATCACGGCGAGCGGTGCCGAACTGGTCCAGAAGATCGGCAAGATGGCCCTGCTCTATCGCCACAACCCTCGGGCCAACCCGAAGCTCTCCAACATCACGCGCTTCGAGAATCATCACGGGCGGCGCTGAGCTATCGCTCAGAGCTGTAAGCGTTAAGCCGTAAGCTGTAAGTCAAACCGACACACCCCCGAGGTTCCGCCTCGGGGGTGTTTTCTTGCAGCTTAAAGCTTATGGCTTACAGCTGACCGAAGGTCACAGATGCTCGACGCTCGAGATCTCGTACTCGACCTCGCCGCCGGGGGTCTTCACCCCCACCACGTCGCCCTCCTCCTTGCCGATCAGGGCACGGGCGATGGGCGAGGTCACCGAGATGCGGCCGGCCTTGATCTCGGCCTCGTCCTCACCAACGATGCGGTAGGTCACCTCCTCGTCGGTCTCCAGGTTGATCAGTCCCACGGTCACACCGAAGATCACTTTGCCGGTCTGGGGCAGCTTGGTGACGTCGATCACCTGGGCATTGGAGAGCTTGCCCTCGATCTCCTGGATGCGCCCCTCGATGAAGCCCTGCTGCTCGCGGGCCGCGTGGTATTCGGCGTTCTCCTTCAAGTCGCCATGCTCGCGAGCCTCGGCGATGGCGGCAATTACCCTGGGCCGCGCCTCACCCTTGAGCTCCTCGAGCTCCTTGCGAAGCCGCTGTTCACCGACGACGGTCATCGGGACCTTGTTCATTGTATCGCTCCTGCATGCAGTTCCTGTAACCGCCGCACGGTAATGGCATTACCGTATTCGAGCGCCATGCAAACGGCATTGGCCCCTGCCAGGGTGGTGGCATAGGGGACCTTGCGGACGAGTGCGGTGCGGCGGATCACCGAGGAGTCATTGATGGCCTGGCGGCCCTCGGTGGTGTTGACGATATAGGCGACCTCGTCGTTCTTGAGCAGATCGACGATATGCGGCCGGCCTTCATAGACCTTGTTCACGAGCTCGACGTCGATACCGGCGGCCTCGAGGGCGGCAGCGGTACCGCGGGTCGCGCACAGAGTGAACCCTAAGGTTACCAGAGAACGTGCCACCTCGATAACTCCCGCCTTGTCCGGCTCACGCACCGAAAGGAACGCCTTGCGGTCGCCCTCGAGGGGCGGGATCGCCTCGCCGGCGCCGAGCTGCGCCTTGTAGAAGGCCTCGGCGAAGGTATCGCCACTGCCCATCACCTCGCCGGTGGACTTCATCTCCGGCGAGAGGATCGGATCAACCCCCGGGAACTTGTTGAACGGGAAGACGGCCTCCTTGACGCTGAAGAAGTGCGGCACGATCTCGCGGGTGAAGCCCTGCTCGACCAGGGTAGTGCCGGCCATGCAGCGCGCGGCGACCTGGGCCAGGGAAGTACCGATGCACTTGGAGACGAAGGGCACGGTGCGCGAGGCGCGCGGATTGACCTCGATGACGTAGATCTCGCCGTCCTGCCAGGCCAGCTGCACGTTCATCAGGCCCTTGACGCCGAGCTCCACGGCCATCTGCCTGACCTGCTCGCGCATCGCGTCCTGCACCTCGGCGGGCAGCGAGTAGGGCGGCAGCGAGCAGGCGGAGTCGCCGGAGTGCACGCCGGCCTGCTCGATGTGCTGCATGATGCCGCCGATGATCACCTGATGCCCGTCGCTGACCGCATCGATGTCGATCTCGATGGCCGCATTGAGGAAGTGGTCGAGCAGCACCGGGGAGTCGTTGGAGACCTTGACCGCGTGGGTCATGTAGTTCTCGAGCTCGGAGGCGTCGTAGACGATCTCCATGGCGCGCCCGCCCAGCACGTAGCTGGGGCGCACCACCAGCGGGTAGCCGATGGCCTCGGCCTTGGCAAAGGCCTCCTCGAAGCTGCGTGCGGTGGCGTTGGGCGGCTGCTTGAGGCCCAGCTTGTCGATCATCTGCTGGAAGCGCTCGCGATCCTCGGCGCGGTCGATGGCGTCCGGTGTCGTGCCGATGATCGGCACGCCGGCGGCCTCGAGCTCACGCGCCAGCTTCAGCGGGGTCTGGCCGCCGAACTGCACGATCACACCCGCCGGCTGCTCCTTGTCGGCGATCTCCAGCACGTCCTCCAGGGTCACCGGCTCGAAGTAGAGGCGGTCACTGGTGTCGTAGTCGGTGGAGACGGTCTCCGGGTTGCAGTTGACCATGATGGTCTCGTAACCGTCGTCGTGCATGGCAAAGGCGGCATGCACGCAACAGTAGTCGAACTCGATGCCCTGGCCGATACGGTTGGGCCCGCCACCCAGCACCATGATCTTCTGGCGGTCAGAGACCTCGGCCTCGCACTCCTCCTCGTAGGTGGAGTACATGTAGGCAGTATCCGAGGCAAACTCCGCGGCGCAGGTGTCGACCCGCTTGTAGACCGGACGGATGCCGGCCTTCTGGCGGGTCTTACGAAACTCCTTCTCGGCAACCCCCAGCAGGCTCGCCAGGCGGGCGTCGCTGAAGCCCTTGCGCTTGAGGGCGAACAGCTCGCGGGAAGTGAATTCGGAGAGCGAGCGCTTCGCCACCGCCTGCTCGTCCTTCACCAGGTCCTCGATCTGGGCCAGGTACCAGCGGTCGATGTTGGTCAGCGCAAAGATCTCGTCGATGCTCATCCCGGCCCGCATGGCGTCGGCGACGAAGAAGATGCGCTCGGCGCCAGCGGCCTGCAGCTCGCCCTTGATATGCGCCATGGCCTCGGTGGTGAATTCGGTGACCTTGGGGTCGAGGCCATCGTTGCCGGTCTCCAGGCCGCGCAGCGCCTTCTGGAGCGACTCCTGGAAGGTACGGCCGATCGCCATCACCTCGCCCACCGACTTCATCTGCGTGGTCAGCCGATCGTTGGCCTGGGGGAACTTCTCGAAGGTGAAGCGCGGGATCTTGGTGACGACATAGTCGATGGACGGCTCGAAAGAGGCCGGGGTGCGCCCGCCGGTGATGTCGTTCTGCAGCTCGTCGAGGGTATAGCCCACCGCCAGCTTGGCGGCGATCTTGGCGATCGGGAAGCCGGTGGCCTTGGAGGCCAGGGCCGAGGAGCGCGACACCCGCGGGTTCATCTCGATGACCACCACGCGCCCGGTATCGGGATCCACGCCGAACTGCACATTGGACCCACCGGTCTCGACGCCGATTTCACGCAGCACCGCCAGCGAGGCGTCGCGCATGATCTGGTATTCCTTGTCGGTGAGCGTCTGGGCCGGTGCCACAGTGATGGAGTCGCCGGTATGCACGCCCATGGGGTCGAAGTTCTCGATGGCGCAGACGATGATGCAGTTGTCGTTCTTGTCGCGAACGACCTCCATCTCGTACTCCTTCCAGCCCAGCAGCGACTCATCGATCAGCAGCTCATGGTTGCTGGAGAGCTCGAAGCCACGGATGCAGATCTCCTCGAACTCCTCCTTGTTGTAGGCCACGCCGCCGCCGGAGCCGCCCATGGTGTAGGAGGGACGAATAATTGCCGGGAAGCCCAGCGATGCCTGGATGCGCCAGGCCTCTTCCATGCTGTGCGCCACCTCGGCCTTGGGGCACTCCAGGCCGATGCGCCTCATGGCCTGGTCGAAGAGGTCGCGGTCCTCGGCCATGTTGATGGCATCGGCGTTGGCGCCGATCATCTCCACGCCGTACTTCGCCAGCACACCATGCTTGTCCAGATTCAGCGCACAGTTGAGCGCCGTCTGGCCGCCCATGGTCGGCAGAATAGCATCGGGGCGCTCGGCCTCGATGATCTTTTCCACCGTCTGCCAGGTGATCGGCTCGATATAGGTGGCGTCGGCCATCACCGGGTCAGTCATGATGGTCGCCGGGTTGGAGTTGACCAGGATGACCCGGTAGCCCTCCTCGCGCAGCGCCTTGCAGGCCTGAGCGCCGGAGTAGTCGAATTCGCAGGCCTGGCCGATGACGATGGGGCCAGCACCAATGATCAGGATGCTCTTGATGTCGGTACGCTTGGGCATGACGGTTTCCGCGGCTAATCGATGAATGACGGTCTGATGTAGGGCGATTCGCGCCTAGCGGCGTTCCTTCATCATGGTGACGAAACGGTCGAACAGCGGCGACATGTCGCGCGGGCCGGGGCTCGCCTCAGGGTGGCCCTGGAAGCTGAAGGCCGGGCGGTCAGTGCGCTCGATGCCCTGCAGGGTGCCGTCGAACAGCGAGCGGTGGGTGGCCCGCAGGGTGGCCGGCAGACTCATCTCGTCGGCGGCGAAGCCGTGGTTCTGGCTGGTGATCATCACCTTGCCGCTGTCGAGGTCCTGCACCGGGTGGTTGGCGCCGTGGTGGCCATGCCCCATCTTCACCGTGGCGGCGCCGCTGGCCAGGGCCAGCAGCTGGTGGCCCAGGCAGATGCCGAACAGTGGGATCTCGGTCTCGAGGAACGCCTCGATGGCCTTGATGGCGTAGTCGCAGGGCTCGGGGTCGCCGGGGCCATTGGAGAGGAAGATGCCGTCCGGAGCCATGGCCAGCACCTCATCGGCCGGGGTCTGGGCCGGCACGACGGTCAGCCGGCAGCCACGGGAGGCGAGCATGCGCAGGATGTTGCGCTTGGCACCGAAGTCGTAGGCGACCACGTGGTAGGGGCGCTCCGCAGCCCCCGCATCGGCGTAGCCCTGGCCCAGGGCCCACTCGCCCTCGTTCCAGTCGTGGGGCGACTGGCAGGAGACCACCTTGGCCAGGTCCATGCCCTTGAGGCCGGGGAAGGCCCGGGCCGCCGCCAGGGCCCGCTCCACGGCATCGTCGCCCTCGGCCTCGACACCGGCCAGGATAGCGCCGTTCTGAGCTCCCTTGTCGCGCAGGAGGCGGGTCAGGCGGCGGGTATCGATGTCGGCGATGCCGAGCACGTTCTGGCCCTTGAGGTAGTCGGAGAGCGACTGCTCGGAGCGGAAGCTGCTGGCCAGCAGGGGAAGGTCACGGATCACCAGGCCGGCGGCGGCGATGGCGCCGGACTCGACGTCCTCGGCGTTGACGCCGGTGTTGCCGATGTGCGGATAGGTAAGGGTGACGATCTGACGGGCATAGGAGGGGTCGGTCAGGATTTCCTGGTAACCGGTCATGGCCGTATTGAACACCACCTCACCGCTGGTTTGTCCATCGGCACCGATGGCCGTGCCGTGGAATACACTTCCGTCTTCCAGGGCCAGTATCGCGGGTCTGTTCAATGCAACGTCCTCCCAGGTTTTTTGCGAGAGCTATCGAGACAGCTCGTCAAGGAATACTGCGGGGCCATGGCCGGGCCCCGGGTGGCCGGCCCGCAAAAAAGCGGGACGAAACCCGATGTAAGACCGGTTTCACCCCGCTTGTTGTCATTCGCTCGGAATGCCTGGGCCGAAGCAACAAGCGCTCGAGAGGGCTGTTTGCCCGCGCACCCGGCCAAAATTTTAGGGATATTACAGGAAATGGTGCCCGGCGGCTACCCCCGACCGGGCCATCGATACTGGGCTGCCAAGGGGACAGGTCACGCCATAGCCTGCGGTGGGCTTTGTGGGAGTCGTCGGTTCGACTCTTCGATTTGCACGGCGAAAGGCGGAGGCCATCAATTTGTGGGAGCGCTGCTTGCAGCGCGATAGGCGGAGGGCACCCATCGCCGTGCAAGCACGGCTCCCACAAGTTCCCTCATTCCAACCCAAGCACGTCCTGCATCGAGTAACGGCCGTTGGCCTGCCCGACCACCCAGCGCGCGGCGCGCACCGCGCCCTTGGCGAAGGTCATGCGGCTCGAGGCCTTGTGGGTGATCTCGATGCGCTCGCCCTCGGTGGCGAACATCACGGTGTGCTCGCCGACGATGTCGCCGGCGCGCACCGTGGCGAAGCCGATCTCCTTGTCACTGCGCGGCCCGCACTGGCCCTCGCGGGCGAAGACGCCGTGCTCCTTGAGGGTACGACCCAGGCTCTCGGCCACCACCTCGCCCATCTTCAGCGCCGTCCCAGAAGGCGCATCCACCTTGTGACGGTGGTGAGCCTCGATCACCTCGATATCGTAGCCCTCGTCACCCAGCGCCTTCGCCGCCGTCTCGAGCAGCTTCAGCGTCAGGTTGACGCCCACGCTCATGTTGGGCGCGAAGACCATCGGCACGCGATCCCGATAACCGTCCAGGGCGGCGAGTTCCTCATCGTTCAGGCCAGTGGTACCGATGACGATGCGTTTGCCGTGCTCGGCACAGAAGGCCAGGTTGGCCAGGGTCACCTGCGGGGCGGTGAAGTCGATCAGCACGTCGACGTCATCGGCAAGGGCCTCGAGCGAGTCCACGGCGGCCACGCCCAGCTTGCCGAGCCCCGCCAGCTCGCCGATATCGGCCCCCACCAAGGAGCTTCCGGGCTCGACGATGCCGCCGGCCAGGGTGGCGCCGTCATCCTGCTGCACGGCGTTGACCAGGGTGCGGCCCATGCGGCCGGCGACACCGACGATGGCGATACGGGTCATGCTGACTCCTGCGAATTCGATGGCTGCGGAATGGGCGGCAGTATACCAGAGGCCATCCGCCGGGGGTGGTCGTCCCTCGGCAATCCCCCCACACTGGGCAAATCGATGTCGAGAGCCCCACCATATGCCTGCGCCGACCGAGCACCTCCCCGCGAACCACCCCCTGCTGGCCCTGCTGCAGCGCCATCAGCGCGTACTGGTGGCCGGCGCGCCGGGCAGCGGCAAGAGCACCCTAGTGCGCGCCGCCGCGGCGACCCTGGCCGCCCGAGGCCAGGCCTGCCACTGCCTGAGCGGCGATCCGGGGCTGCCCCGCATCGGGCCACCCGGCGCGGCCTGCCTGGGCCGCTGGGAAGCGGGGGAGTGGCGGCTGGAAGCGATCGCCGCCCTGGCCACCCTGGATGCCGCCAGATTCCGGCTGCCGCTGGTGCAGGCGGTGCGACGTCTGGCCGAGCAGGCCCCCGCCGGGGCGCTGCTGCTGGACGCCCCGGGGGTGGTTCGCGGCACCGCCGGGGCCGAACTGCTGCCGGCACTGGTGGAGGCCAGCGGCGCCGGGGCCCTGCTGGTGCTGGCAACAGGAGACACCCGCTTTCCGCTGCACGAGGAGTGTCGCGCCCTGGGCCTGGAGACCGTCACCCTGGCGCCGGCCCCACGCGCCTCGGCACTCCGCCGCTCTTGGCGCGTGGCGCTCTGCTCGTCGGCGCAACGGTCGCCATCGCGGCCCTGGCAGGATGGGGCCACCGGGTGCGGGCAAGCGACGGCAACGCGCCGCCCTCCTATGAAGTCCTGTCCCGCGGCGTGCGGAGTCTCTGGTCGGACCTCGAGACCGCCCGGGGCGAGCTGGCGACCACGCAGCTGGAATTGGCTCGCGCCAAGTCCATTCTGCACTACTCGGAGCAATACCAGATTCCGGCCGATCTGACCGCGGCGATCTACGATATCGCTTTGAGTGAGGGGATCAGTCCGGATATCGGATTCCGTCTGGTGCAGGTGGAGAGCGGTTTCAAGCAGCGCGCCACCAGCCATGCCGATGCCGTCGGCTACACGCAACTGCGTTTGGCCACCGCTCGGTTTTACGACCCGTCGCTCGTGCAGGAGCAGCTGTACGACAGGGACATCAATCTGCGGCTCGGCTTCCGCTTCTTGCGCGATTTGATGCAGGTGTTCGACAACGACTTCCGCTACGCCTTGCTGGCCTACAATCGCGGACCCGCCAGGGTGCGCGAGATCCTCGCCGCCGGCGGCATCTTCGACTACGCCCGCCAGGCCGGAATGCTGTAGTCCATGAAGGGCGCCGACCAGCTCCGCATTCACGACGCCGACGGCGGGGCGGTGATCGCTGTGAAGGTCGTCCCCGGCGCGTCGCGCGACCGCATCGTGGGGGTGCTGGGCGAGTCGCTGAAGATCGCCACCTCCGCTCCGCCCGAGAAGGGCAAGGCCAACAAGGCCCTGATCGCCCTGCTGGCCAAGGAGT
>NZ_JAVLBC010000232.1:0-4474 GCF_031581305.1 Halomonas sp. | reverse complement strand
TAAGGGTCTGACCCTCAGGGTTACAACCTCAGATCAACGCTTTCCTTCGGCAGCAGGTACTTGAGGTCGTAGAATACATGCTCGGGTTTGCCCCAGGCGCGGATGCCATCCACGCCCAGCTCGCGGAATGCGCGGTGGGCCACGGCGAGGATCATGGCGCCGGCGCCGAGCTGCGCCACCGGGCGGATGCCGTATTCGGCCTCGGCCTCGGCCTTGTTCACCGGGGGATCAAAGACATCCACCGCCACGTTGTAGTCGCCCAGCTCTACACCAGGCGCATGGAAATCGAGGAAGGCTTTCCGGATATCCAGAGCGAGCGCTTCGGGGTTGCGTTCAACCTGCATGGCACCCGGCACGCACGGCGTACCGAGATCCTGTTGCCTCATTGCGATGCAGGCCAGTTTTCGTCTCCTGACCGGCGGGCCGAATGGACAGGCTCCGCCGGCTTATGCGACAAGAGGCGGAGCTGGGGGTCACCGTATGATTCGTAGGGAGGCCCCAGGGTCAGCCCCTTAAGCACACGTAAGGGGCTGACCCCGCCAACCCACTCGCCGAAACAAGGAAGGCCTCCAAATGCTCTCATCGCCCCACCCTGTTCTCCATGCGATTCGGCGCCTCCGCGCAGGCTTCTGCCCCATGGGTATCGCGCTCACTGCCGCCCTGGCGGCCCCCGCGGTCATGGCTGGCCCCACCGAGCTGCTGGCAGCGCCAGCGACGGTGTGGGCGCCCGAGGAAGCCGCCGACGGCGACAGATTCGGCGCCTCGGTAGCCCTGGACGGCAACCGCGCCGCCGTCGGTGCCATGGGCGTGGCTATCCCCACCGACGGCGCCGGTGCCGTCTACCTCTATGAGCACACCGGGCGTGATTGGCAGAGAACCCGCGTGTTACATCTGGAGAACGTGGGCGTGGATGCCCACTTCGGCTCCGACGTCGCCCTGGCGGGCGACTGGCTGGCCGCCGGTGGCACCGGTGTCTACGCTGGCGCCGGCGCTGTCTACCTGTTCCACCAAGACGGTGACGACTGGCCGCAACGGCAGCGCTTCCTGCTCCCCGAAAGCCAGGATTTCACCTTCTTCGGCAGCACGCTGGACATGACGGCAGCACGCCTGCTGGCCGGCGCCCCCGGCTATGATGCCGGCGCCCGCGACAGCGGCATCGTCATGGTGTACGAACGCCAGGAAGACGGTCGCTGGCGCGAAGCCGATCCGCTGCAGGTGGAGACCCCGCAAGAGGGCGAACGCCTGGGCAGTGCCGTGGCCCTGCACGGCGACAGGGCCCTGGTGGGCGCCGCCGGCAGTGGTTCGGCCTACCTCTTCGAGCATCGCCAGGGAGCATGGTCACAGATCGCCCGCTTTTCGGAGGACCTCGGCGAACGCAGCAGCTTCGGCGCCAGCGTCTCCCTCGCGGACGGTGTCGTGCTGATCGGCGCGCCGTTTGCCAAGAATGCCGCAGGCGACCCGGAGGGGGCCGCGTTCCTCTACACGGAGCAGGACGGCAGCTGGGCCGCGCAGACTCGGCTCCAGTCGGACACCCCGAATCGCTCGGACCAGTTCGGCGCGGCGGTGGCGCTGACGGACGGCATGGCGCTGGTGGCCTCGCCACGGGATGACGCAGACGCCAGAGATGCCGGCGCCGTCTTCGTGTACGCCCCGAAGGACGGCCAATGGCGCCTCAGCGGCAGGCTGTCTCGTCCACAGCCCAGCGCCTACGACGAATTCGGCCGCTCACTGGCCGTGAAGGCCGGCACGGTCGCGGTGGGCTCACCCAATGATGCCGCCCCGGGCACCGAAGACGGCTACCCCGGCACCGTCACGGGATACCGCTAGCATCGGGGCCAGACCCTTAAGGGGATTTAAGGGTCTGACCCTCAGGGCTACAACCTCAGATCAACGCGTTCCTTCGGCAGCAGGTACTTGAGGTCATAGAGTACATGCTCGGGTTTGCCCCAGGCGCGGATGCCGTCCACGCCCAGTTCGCGGAACTCGCGGTGGGCCACGGCGAGGATCATGGCGTCATAGGCGCCGGCCTCGGGGGCCTCCACCGGGCGGATGCCGTACTCGCTCTCGGCCTCGTCCTTGTTCACCTGGGGGTCGTAGACATCCACCGTCACCCCGTAGTCGGCCAGCTCATTGATGATGTCCACCACCCGGGTGTTGCGCAGGTCCGGGCAGTTCTCCTTGAAGGTGAGGCCCATCACCAGCACCCGCGCCCCATCCACATGGAGGCGCCGCTTGATCATCTGCTTGATCAGCTGGCTGGTGACATAGGCCCCCATGCCGTCGTTCAGGCGCCGTCCGGCGAGGATCATCTCCGGGTGGTAGCCCACCTGCTGGGCCTTGTGGGTCAGGTAGTAGGGGTCCACGCCGATGCAGTGGCCGCCCACCAGCCCCGGGCGGAACGCCAGGAAGTTCCACTTGGTGCCGGCGGCCTCCAGCACCTCCTCGGTGTCGATCCCCAGGCGGTTGAAGATCACCGCCAGCTCGTTGATCAGCGCAATGTTCACGTCGCGCTGGGTATTCTCGATCACCTTGGCGGCCTCGGCCACGGCGATGGAGCTCGCCAGGTGGGTACCGGCGGTGATCACCTTGCCGTAGAGCGCATCCACGAAGGCGGCCACCTCCGGCGTGGAGCCCGAGGTCACCTTCATGATGGAGGTCACTCGATGTTCCTTGTCGCCCGGGTTGATGCGCTCCGGGCTGTAGCCGGCGAAGAAGTCCTGGTTATAGGTCAGGCCGGAAACCCGCTCCACCACCGGAAGGCACGCCTCCTCGGTGGCACCGGGGTAGACGGTGGATTCATAGATCACCACATCGCCCTGCCCCACCACCTGGCCCAGGGTCTCGCTGGCGCGGATCAGTGGCGTCAAATCCGGGCGACGGCTGGCATCGATGGGCGTGGGCACGGTGACGATATACACATTGCACCCGCGCAGCGCCTCGAGCTCGCTCTCGAAGCGCAGCTGACGCGATGCGGCCAGCAGCTCGGGCTCCACTTCCCGGGTATGGTCGATCCCGTCGCGCAGTTCACCGATGCGCTGGGCATCGATATCGAAGCCCACGGTGGGCAACACCTTGCCGAACTCCACCGCCAGCGGCAGGCCCACATAACCCAGGCCGATCACGCCCAGGCGCACGTTATCCATGTCCAACATCCAAAAGATCCCTGAAAAGAAACATCAACCAGAACGCACCCCGCGCCCCAGACCCAAGAGGCCACCATTTACTCAAGGGCCTGACCCCGAGCGCCGGTTCAACCAGTCGCGATGAAACACCGCCATCTGCATGGCGGCGGTCAGCAGCACGATAATGCCGGTGGGGCCGACGAAGCGCAGCGGCATGGAAAACAGGCACAGCACCATCACCGTGACGAAGCAGCTGAGGATGCCAAGCCCCCACACCGCATGCCAGTGGCGCCGCAGGTTGGCCCACAGCAGGGCCCGCAGCGGCAGCACGGCCACGGTCACGAACCCCAGCAACCCAACGGCGCCGGTGGCCGTGGCGGTGCTGGCCAGCAGGGAATAGTAGCCGCCATAGCGGGCCAGCGGCCTCGCCCCCTCAGCGGGCATCAGTTGGCCGGTGCCCACCAGCCAGTGCTCGCGGAAGACCTGCCAGGCCTGCTGCCAGAGGGCCAGGCGATCCACCATGCCGGCGTGCAGGGCGCGCGCCTGTTCGGTCTCGCCGTTCAGCATCAGGCCGAAGGCCTGCAGCGGCTCCACCAGGCGCTGCACCAGCGGCAGGGAGTGCGGCAGCAGCCATTCGTGGCTCACCACGCCGAGCACCAGCACCGCCAGCAGTGCCGTCAGGCCAAGCCGGCCCAGCCTGTGCCCCTGGTGCTTGCCGAGCACGGGCGTGGCCAGCACATAGAGGGTCACCCCAGACCCCGCCGCCAGCCACGCCGTGGTATAGCCGGTGCCCATCAGTATGATCACGCTCGGCACCGCCAGCAGCATGGCCAACATCACCTGGGCGGCAGGCCGCCAGCCGGTCCCCAGGCGCTGCAGGCCCACCAGCAGCACGGCCAGCAGCACCACCAGGCCCGTGCTGGCCATGAAGCCCATCTGCGCCGGCTCGCCCCAGGCCCAGGGATTGCTGAACCGGCCGTGCTCCAGGCTCGACCAGTTGGCACTCAGCGTGAAGGCCACACCGCCGCCCGCCAGCACGGTGCCAATCAGCCAGTGCCAGTGCAGTCGACACTGCGCCAGCCACCAGGCCAGCGGCAGGCTGGCCAGCCCCGTGACGGCCAGCAGCCGCCCCCACAGCGGCTCCTCGACCAGCGCCGCCGGGCCGCCGCCGACCCAGGCACGCACCACCAGGTAGAGGCTCAGCCCCAGGCTCACCCAGAACAGCTTGAGGCGCAGCACATCCCGCCAGAACAGCGGGTACGCCAGGGCCGCGGCGGCCACGACCAGGGCACCCCCCAACAGCACCAGCCAGCCGCTCAGCCCCAGGCTGAAGGCCATCAGATAGAGCCCCA
>NZ_JAVLBC010000231.1:3084-4479 GCF_031581305.1 Halomonas sp. | reverse complement strand
TTGGACGGGGAGGGGGGGGGGTGATGCTGGCCGACGCGTCGTCCCTGGTGCCCGACCGGGTCCGCGAGGCCCTGGAAAGGGGGCAGGCCGGGCTGTTCCGCAAGGGCGGCTGGTGGGGTGGGCAGGTGCTGGTGTATGTGCCCCTGGTGTCCCGCGGCTGGGGGCTGCTGGTGCAGATTCCCGCCCGGGCGTTCTACGGCTCGGCCTATCACGAACTGCGCTGGCCCGCCATCCTGGTGCTGGTGCTGATGGCCCTGGGCGCCTTCGTCACGGCACGCACCATCAGTCCGCTGTTGTCGCGTATCACCGATCAGGCCGGGCGGCTGCGCATCTCGGCCAACTATGATCCCCTGACCGGCCTCCCCAACCGGGCGCACCTCCATGAGCGACTCAGCATGGCCCTGGAGCGTGCGGGAGCGACGCATGGGCAGCTGGCAGTGCTGTTTCTCGACCTTGATCACTTCAAGGGCATCAACGACAGCCTGGGTCATACCCAGGGGGATCGTTTGCTCCAGGCGGTGGGCCAGCGCTTGGCCGGGGTGGTGCGTGACGGGGATGTCCTGGGGCGGCTGGGGGGAGACGAGTTCCTGCTGGTCATGGAGCATCTGCACGCCCCTGCGGATGCCGATCAGATGGCCAGGAAGCTGATCGATACCCTGATACAGCCCTTTGATATCGATGAGCACGAGATCTTCATCGGTGCTTCCATCGGCATCAGTCTCTATCCTTGCGACGGGCGCAGTGCCGAGCAGCTGATCCAGCATGCCGACACCGCCATGTACGCCGCCAAGGCGCTGAAGCGTAACACCTGGCAGTTCTTCACCCCCGCGCTGGGCGAGGCGAGTCGCGAGCGCTTTGCCATGGATACCGGGCTACGCCGGGCCCTGGAACGTGGTGAGCTGGTACTGCATTTTCAACCCCAGGCCCGGGTGGCGGGCGGCCAGGTGTTCGGGGCCGAGGCCCTGGTGCGCTGGACGACACCCGAGGGCGAGCTGATCGGCCATGCCGACGAGGGGCTCGAGCGGCTTCACGGCTTGCGCCTGCTGGGTGTGGAGCTGGCCGTGGATGACGTCGGCACCGGCTATTCCTCGCTTTCCTACCTCAAGCGCCTTCCGGTGCAGTGCCTGAAGATCGACCAGTCCTTTGTCGCCGATGTGCCTGGTGACCCCGACGACGAGACGATCGTCGCCGCCATCCTGTCGATCGCCGAGCGCCTGGGGCTGGACGTGATCGCCGAGGGGGTGGAGACCGCCGAGCAGCTGGCCTTCCTCAAGGGCTTGGGCTGTCCCGCGTATCAGGGCGACTACCTGAGTCCGCCGCTCACGGCGGAACAGTTCGAGCATTACTGGGGCGGTGGGGAGTGGTCCGCGAGTCCTGAGCCGGCCGCCGCTTCCC
>NZ_JAVLBC010000231.1:0-3074 GCF_031581305.1 Halomonas sp. | reverse complement strand
CGCTAGAATGACGCGTTCCAGTCGGGCATCGGGC
This sequence comes from Halomonas sp., assembly GCF_031581305.1. Taxonomy (GTDB): domain Bacteria; phylum Pseudomonadota; class Gammaproteobacteria; order Pseudomonadales; family Halomonadaceae; genus Halomonas. Next base: position 3,040 of record NZ_JAVLBC010000231.1, on the reverse strand, counting down.
CCGGTCGTTGCAGGCCCCCGGCGTCCGTCACTCCACCGCTGCTGTTCGCTTTACCGCAAGGATCCCGCGCTGCATGAGCTATCAGGTTCTGGCCCGCAAGTGGCGACCGCGTACCTTCCATGAACTGGTCGGCCAGGAGCATGTCCAGCGTGCGCTGGTCAATGCCCTGGATCAGGGTCGGCTGCATCATGCCTACCTGTTCACCGGGACCCGCGGGGTGGGCAAGACTACCCTGGCGCGGATCCTGGCCAAGTGCCTGAACTGCACGGCGAACGGCCAGGGGGATGCGGGCGTGACCTCGACGCCCTGCGGCGAGTGCGACAGCTGCCGCTCCATCGACGAGGGGCGCTTCGTCGACCTGATCGAGGTCGATGCGGCCTCGCGCACCAAGGTGGAAGATACCCGCGAGCTGCTCGACAACGTCCAGTACGCGCCGACCCAGGGGCGCTACAAGGTGTACCTCATCGATGAGGTGCATATGCTCTCCACCAGCAGCTTCAATGCGCTACTGAAGACCCTGGAGGAGCCGCCGCCCCACGTGAAGTTCCTGCTGGCGACCACCGACCCGCAGAAGCTGCCTCCCACGGTGCTGTCGCGCTGCCTGCAGTTCACCCTCAAGCACATGCCGCCCGAGCGCATCGTCGGCCATCTGGCCAAGGTGCTCGAGGTCGAGGGGGTGGCCTTCGAGGAGAGTGCCCTGTGGTTGCTGGGCAAGGCCGCCGAGGGCTCCATGCGCGATGCCATGAGCCTCACCGACCAGGCAATTGCCTTTGGCCAGGGCGAGGTGCACCATGCCGATGTGGCCGCGATGCTCGGTACCCTCGATCATCGCCATGTCCTGGCACTGATCGAGGCCCTGGCCGCGGTGGATGCCCCTCGACTGCTTGCCGAGGTAGCGGCCCTGGCCGAGCAGGGCCCGGACTTCGCCGCAGTGCTCGACGACATCACCGGCGTGCTGCACCGCCTGGCCATCGCTCAGATGGTGCCTGATGCCGTGGACAACGGGCATGGCGATCGCGAGGCGCTGCTCGCGTTGGCCGCGCGCTTCACCGCCGAGGACATCCAGCTCTACTACCAGATCGGCATCCAGGGCCGTGGCGATATGGCGCATGCCCCGGACCTGCGCAGCGCCCTGGAGATGACCCTGTTGCGCATGCTGGCGTTTCGTCCCCAGGGCGTGCCGCGTCCCGCGCAGACACCGTTGCCCCTGCGTGGCCAGGGAGAACCCGGCGGCACGGGGCCGGGTGGCGACACGCCTCCGCAGGGTGGGCAGGCTCCCGAGGGGACGCCGTTATCCCGGCCCGCCCAAGTGCCACCCGAGACGCGCCAGACCGCCGACGAGACCCCAGCGGCCAGTCCAACACCCGACACCCTGCCACCGACCCCGACCGCCGAGGCCGTGTCGGCACCGTCGCCGGACGATGAGCCGCCCCCCTGGGTCGAGCGGGAAGAGAAGGACGCGGCGGCGCCGGCAGCCACAGCCGGCCTCGCGGACGGACACTTCGGCCACGCCGACTGGCTGGCCTGCTTCGATTCGCTGGGGCTCGGGGGACTGACCCGTAACCTGGCTGCCCACTGCGTGGTCGAGGCCGACGACGGCGAGCAGTTGACGCTGCGTCTCGATCCCTCCCAGGAGGCGATGCAGGCTGAGGTCCACGTGACGCGCATGCGCGAGGCGCTGGCGGCCATCGGGGTCGATCGCCGCCTGATAGTGGTGCCGGGAGCGCTGCCCGCCGAGGTCGAGACCCCGAAGCAGCAGGCCGATCGCCTGACTGCCCAGCGGCATGCCGAGGCGATTGAAGCCTTGAGCCGTGATCCCCATATACAGAAATTGCAGCAGGCCTTCGGTGCGCGGCTGATCGAATCCACGGTCAAGCCCGCCGATGCCGAGGCACGCGGTTGAGTCGTGCCGCGGCCGTCGATCACACCAACCACGAGAGGTATCCGCCATGATGAAGGGTGGAATGGGCAATCTGATGAAGCAGGCCCAGGAAATGCAGGAGAAGATGCAGCGCGTCCAGGAGGAGGTCGCCAAGGCCGAGGTCCTGGGTGAGGCGGGGGCCGGCATGGTCAAGGTAACCATGAATGGACGCCATGATGTGAGCAAGGTCGACATCGACCCCAGTGTCATGGAAGAGGACAAGGAGCTGCTCGAGGACCTGCTGGCCGCGGCCGTGAACGACGCCGTGCGCAAGGTCGAGGCCAGCTCCAAGGCCAAGATGGAGGAGGCCACTGCCGGCCTCGATCTGCCGCCGGGTTTCAAGATGCCCTTCTGATCGCCGCCGAGATGGACCGCCGATGAGCTTTTCCCCGCTGGTCGAAAGACTGATGGAGTCGCTGCGCGTGCTGCCGGGTGTCGGGCCCAAGACGGCTCAGCGCATGGCTATGCATCTTCTCGAGCGTGACCGCGACGGTGGCCGGCGCTTGGTAGAGGCACTTGGCGTGGCGCTGGAGCAGGTCGGCTACTGCCGGCGCTGTCGGACCCTCACCGAGGAGGACATCTGCAGCATCTGCACCAGTGCGCGGCGCGATGATGATGTGCTCTGCGTGGTGGAATCTCCCGCCGACCAGCTGGCCATCGAGGAGGCCGGCGGTTACCGCGGCCGCTACTTCGTGTTGCATGGCCACCTTTCCCCCCTGGACGGCATCGGTCCCGAGGACATTGGTCTCGACCAGCTCGAGGCACGCGTCGCCGAGGCCGCCGTGGAGGAGGTGGTGCTCGCCACCAACCCCACCGTGGAGGGCGAGGCAACCGCTCACTACATCGCCGCCCAGCTCGCCTCTCTGGGTGTGAAACTTTCGCGACTCGCCTACGGTGTTCCCATGGGCGGTGAGCTCGAGTACGTCGACGGCGGCACCCTGAGCCGCGCCTTCAATGGTCGCCTGCCCTTCCGGGGCGAGTGACGTTCCTTTTCCTGCCGGAAACCTGCATGCCCCTGACTCCCGAGATTCGCTGGATCGATACCCCCGAGGCCCTGGATGCCGCCTGCGCCGAGGTGGCGTCGGCCGAGGTCATAGCTCTGGACACCGAGTTCTTCCG
>NZ_JAVLBC010000230.1:0-4494 GCF_031581305.1 Halomonas sp. | reverse complement strand
GGTTCGGCATGTTCCAGTCGGAGATCACGAACTCGAAGCTGCCACTGCTGAGCTTGTTCAGGGCGTCCTGGCCATCCTCGGCCTCTTCCACGTTGGTGAAACCGAGCTCCTTCAACAGGCTGCGCACGATGCGTCGCATGGTCGGGAAATCATCTACCACCAGGATGCTCATGTCCTTGTTTGCCATCGGATATCCTCTTCAATCACGGTAGTCGAGTGCCGTCACGTCGGTGTCGGCAGGATTCAGAACTCTTCCCACTCTTCCTCGGTGGCCGTCTCGCGCACCGGCGGCCGACGTGGGGAGGTCGTCGGTTGCAGGGCGGGGCTTGCCGGCTGAGTTTAGGCACGAGTCCCTTGCGGCGCTGGCGGTGCGCTCTCCATGGTCCCCGTCAGCCTGAAGACCGACACCGCCCGTTCCAGGCGGTCGACCTGTTCTTCCAGAGAGGCGGCGGCTGCCGACGCTTCCTGTACCAGGGAGGCGTTCTGTTGGGTGATCTGGTCCATCTGTCCCATGATGGCCACTGCGGCGATGAGCACCACGAAGCAGGCAGGGATGGCCACCATGGCCGCGTGGATGCTGATACTTCGCAAGAGCCATATCATGCCAGCGTTTCCTTCTGCGTATGGACTGGGCGCGTTGCCCGATGACGGTGTGGGTCTTGTTGTCTATACCCGTTGGGCGCGGCCCGAGGCTGCTGCCAGGGAGAGCAGGCGAGGGGCGATTTCCTCCAGTGGCAGCACGTCGGACGCCGCGTCCAGTGCGATGGCCTCGCGCGGCATACCGAAGACCACACAGCTGGCCTCGTCCTGAGCGAGTGTGGCCGAGCCCGCCTGGCGCATCTCCAGCAGGCCAGCAGCACCATCCTTGCCCATCCCGGTGAGCAGTACGCCGATGGCATTGCGTCCCGCTTGGCTTGCGGCGGAGTGAAACAACACATCCACCGAGGGGCGATGTCGGTTGACCGGCAAGCCGTCATCGAGGCGTGCGACATAGTTGGCACCGCTGCGTGCCAGCTTGAGGTGGACGTCACCCGGGGCGATGTAGGCATGGCCGGGCAGGATGCGTTCGCCGTCTACTGCCTCCTTGACGCTGATCTGGCACAGGCGGTCGAGGCGTTCGGCGAAGGAGCGGGTGAAGCCCCCCGGCATGTGCTGGGTAATCAGGATGGCCGGGCTGTTGGCTGGCAGCGGCTCGAGCACATTGCGGATGGCCTCGGTGCCACCGGTGGAAGCGCCGATGATAATCAGTTTTTCGCTGGAGACCATGGGAGCCTTGAGCAGCCGGGGGCCGGGGGTATCCGGGCGCCTTGCCTGGCGTGGGCGAGATCGCGCCGCGGCCCGGAGCTTCTCGGCAATCTCCGTTGCATACTCCATCATGCCATGCCGGATGCCCAATGATGGCTTGGCCACAAAATCCACGGCACCCAGTTCCAAGGCGTGCAGTGTCACCTCGGAGCCGGCCTGGGTCAGCGATGAGACCATCAAGACCGGCATTGGGCGTAGGCGCATCAGGCGTTCGAGGAAGTCGAGGCCGTCCATGCGCGGCATCTCGACATCCAGTGTCAGCACATCCGGATTGTGACGCTTGATCAGATCGCGTGCCGCGATGGGGTCCGGGGCTACGGCCACGACGTCCATGTCGGGCTGTTGATTGATGATTTCCGTCAGCAGGTCGCGTATCAGCGCCGAATCGTCGACACACAGCACCTTGATTCTGTTGGCGCTCAAGGGGTTGTCTCCTGTTGTCTTGGCAGCCCATGGGGAGGCCGCTCCGGCCGGCCATAGGACGTCTATCGGCCAGAACGCGCGAGACTTTAATGGTTCAACGCGCGGACTGGCGTGTATAGACGGTCTGGCCGCGCAGCCTGAATGCTTCGGTGAGGTAGGAAAAGCTCTCGGAATGGCCAGCAAACAGCAGGCCATCGGGCTTGAGTAGTGGGGCAAATCGCTCAAGGATCCGGGACTGGGTTGTCTTGTCGAAGTAGATCATGGTGTTGCGGCAGAAGATCGCATCGAAGGGTCCGGTCACCGGCCACTGGGGAGCAAGCAGGTTGAGAGGCTGAAAGTCGATCATCTCTGCGACGTCCGGGCGAATGCGTGCGAAGCCCTTGTGAGGTCCCTTGCCACGCTGAAAGAAGCGCTTGACCCTCGATTCCTCGAGCTTGCACACCTGCTCCAGGGGATAGATGCCGGCCCGCCCCCTGTCCAGGGCGTCGGTATCGATATCAGTCGCCACGACCTCCGCCTGGCTGGCCCTTGGCCCCATGGCTTCCATCAGGGTCATGGCGATGGAGTAGGGCTCCTCTCCCGTCGATGCCGCGGCACACCAGATGCGCACCTTTCCCGAGTGCGTGCGCACATGGTCGGCCAGCAGGGGGAAATGGTGCGCTTCACGGAAGAAGGCCGTGAGGTTGGTGGTCAGGGCATTGGTGAAGGATTCCCACTCCCGGGCATCGGGCTGACGCTCCAGACGCGCCAGATAATCGGCGAAACGCGTCAGGCCGTGATGGCGCAACCGCTTCGCCAGGCGGCTGTAGACCATCTCGCGTTTGTGCTCGGCGAGCACAATGCCTGCTCGTTGGTAGATCAACTGGCGGATTCTGGAGAAATCGTTATCGGTCAGCTCGAGATCTCGCTCGAGCCGACCGTGCCCCCAGCTTTTTTCCTCCGCCGGCATGGCGACAGCTCGAGGATCGCTCAAAATTCCTCCCACTCCTCGACAGCCGAGGCCTGGTGGTCCTCGTCCTTGCTCGCAACCGGGCTGGCACCTTGATGAGAGGACGAACGTCGTTGCGACTCGCTGTCAGGCGCCTGATGACTTGATCGACGCTTCGCCAGGGAGGGCGCTCGCTCCATACCCGCGCCCTGCAGGCGGAAGGCAGAAATGGCATTGCTCAATAGGCTCGCCTGCTGCTCGAGCTCGCCGGCGGCACGGGCCGAGGCCTGGACCCGGGCGGCGTTCTGCTGGGTTACCTGATCCATTTCCACCACCGCCTGGTTGATCTGTCCGATACCGTTGCTCTGTTCCTCGGATGCGGCGGTGATCTCTCCCATGATGTCATTGACGCGGGTGGAAGCCTCCATGACGGCATTGAGGGACGTCTCCGCCTTGCGTACCAGATCGGCGCCGCCGTCGATCTGACGGGCCGAGCCGTCGATCAGCTCCCGAATCTCGCTGGCAGCGTCGGCACTGCGGCCGGCCAGCTTGCGGACTTCGCCGGCCACGACGGCGAAACCGCGCCCCTGCTCGCCGGCTCGAGCCGCTTCTACCGACGCATTAAGGGCCAGTATGTTGGTCTGGAAGGCGATGGAGTCGATGACATTGATGATTTCTGTCATCTTGCGTGAGCCTTCGGTGATCTGGCCCATGGTGTCAACGACCTGGTGCATCAAGTCGCCGGTCTCCTGGGTGCGCGCGGCATTCTCGGAGGCCAGGCCACTGGCTTGGCGGGCATTGTCCGAGTTGTGCTGCACCGTCGTGGTCATCTCTTCCATGCTGGAGGCCGTCTGCTGGAGAGAAGCGGCCTGCTGCTCTGTACGGGCAGAGAGATCTTCGTTGCCCGACGCGATGTCTCGAGCGGCCGGTGTCACCACGCGGATCCCGCCGTTGACGTCGCCGACAATGCTGCCGAGGCTCTTGCGCATGATATCGAGGGCTTCGAGCAGGCGGCCCAGCTCGTCGCGCCGGCGAGATGGCACGTCTGCGGCGAGGTTGCCCGAGGCGATCTGAAGAGTGAAGGCCTCTGCATCACGCAGCGGCCGCAACATGGCGCGTAGCGTCAGGGTACTGATCACGAACAGCACCAGCAGGCCGATGGCCAGCATGCCGGCCTGTACCATCAGCATCAACTGTTGCTCTGCCCGGGCCTCGTTGGCCAGGGTTGCCGCGTTGGCCTGTTTGCCCTCGATGAGGTCATTGACCTCAGTGGAGAGTTCCTCGCCCATCGCCTGCATCTCCTCGATATGCGGCGGCAGTTTGGTGAACGTTTCGAAGTTGTCGTCGCTCTGGAGCAGGGTGATGGCCTGCCCTATACCTGCTTCCAGGTAGTCCGTCAGCATGGTATCGAAGGTATCGGCCTGCCCACCCTGGTTGGCCTCTCTAGCGCGATATTCAGCCCATAGCGTATCCAGGGATGTCTCGATCTCCTGCAGCTCCTCGGTGTGCTGGTCCTTGTTCTCGATCAGCATGGATCGCTCACTGCGGGAGAGCGACTGGTGGGCCCGGGTTGCCAGCTGGTCGATCTGTTGCAGGCGGGCCACATCCTGCAAGCCGTCGCGGTCCAGTGTCTGGAGGCGCTCGCCGGACATCTGCAGACCAAAGAGCCCCATGGCACCACTTGCCGAGAGCAGCAGGCCGGCCACGACTACCATGGTCACCAAGCGTGCCCGCAGGCTACGCAGGTTGAGGCGCGAAAGGCGGCCGCCCAGGCCGCGGCGATGAAGCTTCCCGCGATCGAGGGTGAAGCGGCTACCCTTGCCTTCGCGGATGAGGGC
>NZ_JAVLBC010000229.1:0-4526 GCF_031581305.1 Halomonas sp. | reverse complement strand
CGAGTACTCGGGCAGGACATTGACCCCGGGCCGGTTGTCACCGACCGCCCAGTCGTTGGGCACGCCGCTGCTGGGCAGCCCGAAGGCCAACAGCCGCAACCGCCCCCCGGGGACCTCGAAGCGTGCCGGCCCTTTCGCCTCGGCCCGGTCCAGGCCGGCACCGACCGTGGCGTAGCCGGCCTCCCCGAGCACTTTCAGCGTCTCGCACAGCCCGCGCCGCCCCCAGTCCAGCACATGGTTGTTGGCCAGCACGCAGGCATCCACCCCCGCCGCAGCAAGCACCGGCAGGTTCGCGGGATGCATGCGGTACTGGATGCCCTTGGGCTCGGCATCGTCGCTGGTGGTGACCGCCGTCTCGAGGTTGATCAGGCGCAAGTCGGGAGCCTGGTGGTCGAGCGACGCCAGGGCGTCGCCCCAGACGTAGGCGAAGTCGACGCGATGTGGGATGGGGCCGGTCAAACGCTCCGCCAGCCGGACATAGTCCAGAGCCGAGGTCATGTAGGACTCGAGGATACGGGGGTCGCCGGGATACGGCAGAATCTGGTCGATGCCGCGCCCGGTCATTACATCCCCGCTCAACCACAGGGTCACGCCGGTCATTGTGTCCCCCTGGTCCCGACTACCAGACCCTGGCCCCTATCCCTCTGTGGAAAGGGGCGCCCGGGGCAGTCGCTCCGGCAGGTGTGCCCGGATCTCGTCACGCCCCAGGGTGGTGAGGTCCTTGTGCAGCTCGAGCACGACACGCTTCGCGACATCCTCGGGTAGCGTGTCGCGCAGCAAACCCAGGAAGCGCGGCGTGGCGCTGATGATCAGATGCCGGTAGGCGCCGTCGTGCAGGCCGGCCGCCAGACGCTCCCCGATCTCATGAGCGAAGCGGATCGCCTCCTGCTCCTTGGGCGAGTGGTGCTTGCCCATGGCATGGCGTCCCTCGCCCATGGTATCGAAGGCACGTCCCGGGCTGTCGGCGTTCAGGTCCTGGTCATGCAGGCGGCCCTCGGGATTGGCCAGGTCCTCCACCTCCTCCAATGGCCCTCTCTGGTCGGACGCCGTGAAGAGTCGCGCCCGTGCCTGATCGGCGACCAATACCCAGGTGGTTTCCATATTCGTTCCCTCATACCAAGTGAGCCGACATGCCGGGATACCCAGCCTGCCGGCCATCCAGAATGGTTACTTGACCTCGACCTTGCGGCGGTTGGCCTGCTTGAGCTTGGGCAGGATCAGCTCGAGGACGCCGTTCTTGAAGGTGGCCTCGGCCTTGTCGGTATCGACCTCGCCGGGCAAGGCCACGGTGCGGGTAAAGGAGCCGCGGGAGATCTCGGAGTGGAAGTACTCGCCCTCCTCCTCCTTGGTCTCTTCGCGGTGGTCACCCTTGATGGTCACCGCGCCGTCGGTTACCGAGACGTCGAGCTCCTCGCGCTCGAAGCCCGGGGCCTCGGCACGCACCACTACCTCGGCATCGCGGTCGATGACGTCGACCTTCGGCATGCCCCTCTCGAAGGCGGCAAAGCGCTGCCAGAGGGGATGCTCCCAGCGCGACGGCATAGCGCCACGATCGAAGAAGGTATCGAGCATGCGTTCAAACTCCCGGAACGGGCTCACTGACCGGGACTCCGTCGCTTGGGAAGACTTCTCAGGCGAGGCCGAGACATCCTTGGATGCTTTCTTGGCCATGTCTATAACTCCTTGCATGCAGATCAGGAACGGCGAAACCCATAGGAACTCAAAGGACCGGACACCGAGAAGCACCAGCTATCGTTCCTCGAGTAGGTCCGCCTCGTCCTCAAGGGTAGTCCACCCCTGCCCGGCCGTCTTGATACAGATCAGCATGATTCTCGTCATGCCGTGACCCCGCATGCGCTACTCACCGATATCCTCATGCCACAGCTCGGGCGAAGCGGCAATGAAGCCTTCCATCAGCGCAATGCACTCGGGATCCTGCAGCACCTCCAGCTCGACGCCGCGCTCCCTGAGCAAGGCTTCCTCGCCGAGGAAGGTGCGGTTCTCGCCGATCACCACCTTCGGGATGCCGTAGAGCAGGATAGCACCGCTGCACATCGGACAGGGCGAGAGGGTGGTGTAGAGGATGCTTTCGCGGTAGGTCTCGGCCGGGTGGCGCCCGGCGTTCTCCAGGGCATCCATCTCGCCGTGCAACACCGAGCTGCCCAGTTGCACGCGGCGATTGTGGCCGCGACCGATGATCACCCCCCGATGCACCAGCACCGAGCCGATGGGAATCCCACCCTCCTCGAGGCCATGGCGGGCCTCCTCGAACGCAGCCTGCATGAAGCGATCCATTCGTTGACTCCCTTGCATGACGGTGACATCAGACTACGCTGCCCGGCCCCATGCGTGCCAGCAACGAGGCCAGCCACGTCCCGCTCACCCTCGCGCAGCATGTGAGTGATTCGGGTGGCTAGTTAGTCGCCAGCACGACCCTGCGGACAAACTCAAGGTGAGCGGGGGCGATCTACAAGCCCACGCCGAACAGCGCCTGCGCCAGATGGCCGGTGAGGAAAGCCAGCCCCGCCGCGGCCCCGCCGATCAGTAGGGTCCGCAGCCCCGACTTCAGCACCGGCTGGTGATAGACCAGGCTCTTGCCCATGCCGATCAGGAAGAACATCAGCCCAGCCACCGCCAGGCTCGACAGGAACTGACGGGTGGTATCCAGTCCCGGCATCGCGTAGGGCATCAGCGGCATGGCGCCCACCACCAGGAAGGCGATAAAGGTGGCCAGCGCCGAACGCAACGGGCTCAGCCCCACGGTCTGCAGGCCATGTTCCTCGGAGACCATGGTCTCCACCCATACCTCGCGGTCGCTGCAGATGGTCTCCACCACCCGCTCCAGGGTCTCACCCGTGAACCCCTTGCGCTGGAAGATCTGGCGGATCTCCTCGCGCTCGCCCTCCGGGACCACGTCGATATGATGGTTCTCGCTGCGACGCACCCCATCGACATGCTCTCGCTGGGCCTGGATCGCCTCGTAGTTGCTGACCGCCATGCTGAAGCCATCGGCCAGCAGGTTAGCGACGCCCAGCACCAGCGCGACCGTGGAGGAAAAGCCCGCACCGAAGGCTCCGGAGACCACGGCGAAGGTGGTCACGCAGCCATCGATACCGCCGAGGATGGCATCGGGCAGGTTCCGGAACCGGGAGGGGGCACGCAGCCGCCGCTCGATCACCTCCGGGCGATGCTCGTGCTCCAGCACCTCGCGCCGCTGATCGTTCATGAAGCCTCCCGTCGATGCGTCATTCATACTGCTTCCAGCTTGGCACACCCGGCCAGAGACGGGTAAGGCCGACACCGACGCCCCCTTCCGAAGGATGCGCCATACTGACAGCCCAACACGGCACAGCGTGGCATCGGCATGCCCATGACACACTCTCGCCCCCTTCCGCCACCGCTACCTGAGCCATGAGGCGGGTGGTGCCCCAAACAGAGGATCATGCGATGGACATAACACTGAAGGCCGTCACCCGCGAGAACTTTGCGGCCGTCATTGCGCTGGAGGTAGCGACATCGCAGCGTGACTATGTCGCTGACAATCTGTACTCCATTGCCGAATCGAGCTTGCATCCGAGCTATCGGCCTCGCGCCATCTATTGCGACGGGGAAGTAGTCGGCTTTCTCATGTACGAATCCTTCGACCACGACGACCGGCCGCCTGCCTACAACATCTTCCGTCTCATGGTCGACCGACACCACCAGGGAAGAGGCATCGGGTACCGGGCCATGCAGTGCGTGCTGGACGAGATCAGGGCACAGGGCCCCTTCGAGCGCATCGCGATCTGCTATGTGCCCACCAACCAGGTCGCCCGGGACTTCTACGCCAGCCTCGGCTTCGAGGAGGCGGGGCTGAGCGAGGAGACCGGCGAGGTCATCGCCGAGATACGGGGGTAGCGAGGAGCGCATCCGCCTGCGGCGCGCACCCCGCTTGACGGACGGGTGACCGCCGGCCCCAGAATAGGCCATCCCCTCCGAGGAGTTCGCCCATGCCCCTGCTGAATGCCATCCTGGCCGTTGCCCTCTCCGCCGCCCCCTGGCTGCTGCTGGGGCTGGTGATGGCCGGGCTGATCAAGGCCCTGGTCTCCGAGGCCCTGCTCCAGCGCTGGGTGGGCGGCCATGGCCTGGGCAGCATCGCCCGTGCGGCGGTGATCGGCGCCCCCCTGCCGCTCTGCTCCTGCGGGGCCATTCCCACGGCGCTGGCCATGCATCGCGGCGGCGCCTCACGCGGCCCCGCCACCGCCTTCCTGATCGGCACCCCGGGCATCGGCGTAGACTCCATGGCCATCACCTACGCCCTGCTCGGCCCCTTCATGGCCGTGGCCCGGGCAAGCAGCGCGGTCTTCACCGCCATCGTCACCGGACTGCTGGTGGGCCGTACCGGCTCGACACGCGAGACGGCCGGCGTCGAGCCCCTCACCGAGGACGGCTGCGGGAGCTGTTGCGCCAGCGGCTATGACGAGGCACAGGACACTCCTGCCGAGGCCGCTGCGCCGGGGCTCGCCGACCGACTGGCCGAAGGGCTT
>NZ_JAVLBC010000020.1:0-23987 GCF_031581305.1 Halomonas sp. | reverse complement strand
GTGCGCGGCTCGCTGCACGGCGTGGCCGCCGCCATCGAGATCAGCCGAGCCACCTTGCGCAACATCAAGCAGAACCTGGTGGGCGCCTTCGGCTACAACACCCTGGGCATTCCCATCGCCGCCGGGGTGCTCTACCCCATGACCGGTACCCTGCTCTCGCCGATAATCGCCGGGGCCGCCATGTCGCTCTCTTCGATCACCGTGGTCAGCAATGCCAACCGGCTGCGCCTCTTCCGTCCTTCCAGCGAAACCGGCGCCGATGACACGGGCAACCCCGAGAAAAAGGAGGACGAATCATGAGCTGGATCGTCAATCTCGCCGGCCTGGCACTGATCGCCCTGATCGCCTGGTGGTTCTGGGCGGCCGGCTAGGTGGGGCCGCCTAGGCGGTTGCGCCTTAGCTGACACCCATATAGCGCCCCGGCTTGTGGTTCAGCGCAATGATCAGGTTGAGTGCCACCGCGCCCAGCACGGAGAGCCCCACCCGCTCCATCGGCAACACCAGCAGGGCGACCAGCATGATGAGCGCGTCGATGCCCAGTTGAACGTAGCCCGCCCGCCAGCCGTAGCGGTCCTGCAGGAAGAGCGACAGGATGTTGATGCCACCGAGACTCGTGCGGTGGCGAAACAGCACCAGCATGCCGATGCCGATCAGGCTGCCGCCCATCAGGGCCGCATAGAGCGGCTGCAGCCACTCGATGCGGATCCAGTCGGCGGTGAGCTCAGAAAACACCGAGACCAGGCCGATGGCCAAGAAGGTGCGCAGGGTGAAGCTCCAGCCCATGCGACGCACGGCCAGCCAGTAGAACGGCAGGTTGATCAGGAAGAACCCGACCCCGAAGCGCCAGCCGGTGGCATACTGCAGCAGGAAGGCCAGGCCCGCGGTACTGCCGGTGAGCAGCATCGCCTGGGTATAGAAGCTGACGCCGAGGGCGACGAAGAGCGTGCCGACCAGCATCGCCATCACGTCTTCATGGGGGCGATGAGGGTCGGTGGGCAGTTCCTGGGAATCCATTAAGTGCTCCTTGAGCGTCCGTAAGCGCTGATTTCCGTCGCGAGCGAAGAGAGGCTGGTTGCCGCCGGAGCGGAGCAACCGGAGTTGACTGGCTGCTCAATGAGGATTGTGAGGTTCCTCCGGCGGCCAGGATATCGAGCGCAGCAGAAAATCAGTGTTCACGCTCGGCGTGCTCGATCATCAGCTGCAGACTCTCGCGTCCCCGCCAGCGGTTGCGATTGAGCTTGTAGGCACAGCGCAGGTGATCGCCGACGCCGAAGGCTGGCACCTCCCCGGGGGTCAGGGCACGGAACCAGATCGCCTTCAGGCTCGCGGCCCCGGCGGAAAGCTCCAGCATCAGGTGACTGCCATCGGCCCCCACCGGGCGCAGCGCCTCGACCAGGAACTCGCCCTGGAACAGCGGGGCATCGAACTCCCGACCGTAGGGCGCAAGCCGCCCGAGCTCGTCCAGGGTGGCGAGGCCGAGCTGATGAGGGGACAACTCGCCATCGGTGAAGATCCGCGGACAGAGTTCGGTATCGCCAAGCTGCTCGCCTACCGCCTGCAGGAAGGCCACACGGAATGCCGTCAACTGCTCGCGCGGCACCCCCACGCCGGCAGCCCCGCGGTGGCCGCCGAAGCGTGGCAGCGCCTGGGGCGCCAGATCGAAGGTCCGCTGCAGGGCGTCGCGCAGGTGCAGCCCCTCGATGGAGCGACCGGAGCCGGTGAGCATGCCGGGCGCCGAGGCCGTCGTCAGTACCAGGGCGGGTCGGCCGAAGGCCTGGACCAGCCGGGAGGCGACGATGCCCTGCACGCCCGGGTGGCCATCTTCCAGGAAGACGACGATGGCGGGCTCATCGGCAGTCAGTGACGGCAGGGCCAGGGCCTTGGCCTCCTCGGTCATCTCGGCCTCGATCGCCTTGCGCGACTGGTTGTCCTGATCCAGCGTCTCCAGGTGCCGCGCCGCCGTGGCGTCATCCGCCGCGAGCATGAAGTGGAGTGCCGCATAGGGATCATCGAGGCGCGAACGAGCGTTGATCCGCGGGCCCATCTGGAAGGCCAGGGTCTCGGCGTCGAAGGGCACGCTGTCGCCCCCCAGCCGTTCGGCCATGGCTCGCCAACAGGCGGCCTCCATGCGATTGATCAGCGCCAGGCCGTGGGTCACTACCGCGCGGTTGACCGCACTGCCACCCAGCGAGACACAGTCGGCTACCGTGCCCAGCGCCACGTAGGAGAGCCAGGGCGAGAGCTTGGGCGTGGCTCCGGGCAGCACGCCCCACTCGATCAGCACGCTACGGGCCAGCGACATCGTCAGCCAGGCCACCATGCAGCCGGCGATGGTCGGGTCGGGGTAGGCGCAATCGTCGCGGGTGGGATTGACCACAGCGTAGGCCGAGGCCGGTGGCCCCTCCTGTGGCAGGGCGTGGTGGTCGCTGACCACCACCTCGATGCCGGCGTCCCGGAGCCGGGCGATGCGCGGCTCGTCACTACTGCCGCAGTCGGCGGTGATCACCACAGACGGCCGCGGCGAGAGCGCGAGCGTGCGTTCCACCAGCGGCAGGCTGATACCGTAGCCGTCATGGATGCGGTGGCCGATCAGGCTGTGCAGGCGAGCCTCGGGCACCCCGAAGAGCTCGACCAGGGTGCGCCGGATCACCACGTGGGAGGTGATACCGTCCACGTCGTAGTCGGTGAGTATGCCGATATGCTCGCCATCCACCACCGCCTGGGCGATGCGCTCGGCCGCACGTCGTGCGTCGGCGAGCTTCTCGGGATGGGCGAGGTGGCGCAGGCTGGGCGAGATCAGCGGCGCCAGCTCGCCCTGGTAGCCTTTGATCCGCCCCGCCAGCACCCGGGCCTGAAGCTCGGTCAGGCCCTCTTCGCGGGCACGGGCATAGAGCGCCTCATCGCGGGGCCGGGGCTGGATACGCGGCTTCAGGCGCTGGTGAAGATCAATCGAGTCGCTAACAGCGTCCAAGCAAGGCTCCTGTAGGTAACAAACACGAAGAACGTTCGCCGCTCTTTGGCGTGACGGAGGCGCCCCTGTTGGAGCGCAGCTTGCTGCGCGATCCGGCGCGAAGCGACGGTGGGCTTGTTCCGCGCGCCTGTCGGCGCCATTCGCGCAGAAAATCTGCGCTCCCACAGCTGCTCTTACAGCTTACAGCTCCCGGCGAAGCCGGGCAGTGGGAGCGACGGTCCGGCGCCCCGGCTTCAGTTCGCGAATAGCGGGGCCACCCTGGCCCTAAAACACCGCATTCGCGCAGAAATCTGCGCTCCCACAGGGGGTGACACTCTCCCACGAGGGGCGACACTTTCCGGATGGTGGGTTTTCTCCCAGCTTCCAGCTTCCAGCTTCCAGCTTCCGGCACACGGCATACGGCTTATAGCTTCCAGCTCTAGCGCCGGTTCTCGACAACGAACTGCTGCACGGCGGAAAGCTCCGCGGGCAGCACAGTATAGCGCTCCTCGCGCTCCAGCAGGTCGTCCATGTGCGGCGGCAGCGGCACGCCCGGGAAGCCGGCCTTGACCACCGCCTCGGCGAACTTGGCCGGGTGGGCCGTGGCCAGGGTGATCACCGGGGTCGCGGCATCGGCACGTTCCTGCTCGGCGGCGCGGTAGCCGGTGGCGGTGTGCGGATCGAGGATCTCCTGGGTACGGTGATGCGCGTCGCGGATCACCTCCAGGATGGTGGCATCACTCACGCTGTGGCTGGCGAAGGACTCGCGCAGCCGGGCCAGCGGCGCCTCGGCCAGCGCCGAGGGCTCGCTCTGGAAGCGCTCGAGCAGGGCCTTCACCGCCGCCCCGTCGCGCTCGTAGGCCTCGAACAGCAGCCGCTCGAAGTTGGATGACACCACGATGTCCATGGAGGGCGCCAGGGTGGCCACCAGCGCCTGCTTGGAGAAGTCGTTGTCGGCCAGGGTGCGGTGCAGGATGTCGTTGGCGTTGGTGGCGATGATGAACTGCGTCACCGGCAGCCCCATCCGCTTGGCCATGTACCCGGCGAAGACGTTGCCGAAGTTGGCCGAGGGCACGCAGAAACTCACCGCCCGGTGGGGAGCCCCCAGCGCCACGGCCGAGGCGACGTAGTAGACGATCTGAGCCATGATGCGCGCCCAGTTGATGGAGTTCACTGCCACCAGCCGAGTGCCGTCGAGGAAGCCTTGGTCGGCGAAGCTCGCCTTGACCATGGCCTGGGCGTCATCGAAGTTACCCTCGATGGCGACATTGAAGACGTTGTCGGCCAGCACCGTGGTCATCTGGCGGCGCTGCACCTCCGAGACCCGGTTGTGGGGGTGCAGGATGAAGATATCGAGGTTGTCGCAGTGGCGGCAGCCCTCGATGGCGGCCGAGCCGGTATCGCCGGAGGTGGCCCCCATGATGACGGCCCGCTCACCGCGCTTCTGCAGGAAGTGGTCGAGGATGCGGCCGAGGAGCTGCAGGGCCACGTCCTTGAAGGCCAGCGTCGGGCCATGGAACAGTTCCAGCAGGAAGTGGTTGGCATCGAGCTGGTTGAGCGGTACCACGGCATCGTGGCTGAAGGTGGCGTAGGCATCACGAACGATACCCCGGAAGGTCTCGTCGTCGATCTCGCCGTTGACGTAGGGCTTCATGACCCGGAAGGCGATCTCGGCATAGGAGAGCCCGGCCATGGCGGCCAGGTCGTCATGGCCCAGGGCGGGGATCGTCTCAGGCACGTAGAGACCGCCATCACTGGCCATGCCGGTGAGCACGACCTCCTCGAAGGAGAGCGCGGGCGCCTGCCCGCGAGTACTGATATAGCGCATCGTTCGGTTCCTTTACTCGCTCGGGACTGATCCGGCGACAAGACTGCAAGGAGGCGCTGTAAACCCATCCCTGGGCGCTACCGATGCCATCCTTGGCATAGGACCTCCTTTTCGGCTTGTCCCCGACACCCCTCGCTACAGATAGCGGCAACCACCCCAGGCAGCTACAAGCTCTCCCGTATCCGCTGGTTTGCTTTTCCAGCTTCAAGCTTACGGCTTACAGCTCCGGGCGAGGCCCGGGTTACTCCTGCTCGTCGAGGCTTTCTACCCGGATACGATTGACGGGGCCGGCGATGTCGGCCAACGACTCGATCAAGCGGATCGCCTCGTTCATCTGCTTCTCGCGGGTGCGATGGGTCAGCAGGATGATCGGCACCAGCTCGCCCTCGGTCGCCTCCTTCTGGATCAAGGCCTCGATCGAGATGCCCTGCTCGGAGAGGATCGTCGCCACCCGCGCCAGCACGCCAGGGCGGTCCACCGCCAGCAGCCTCAGGTAGTAGGCAGTAATGATGTCCTCCATGGGCATGATCGGCAGGTCGCTCTCCTGCTCGCCGATGCCGCTGAAGGCCAGATAAGGCACCCGGTAGTGGTGGTCGGTGGCGATATCGCGCGCCACGTCAAGCAGGTCGGCGACCACCGCGGACGCGGTGGGCTCGGCGCCGGCACCGGCCCCGTAGTAGAGGGTCGGGCCGACGGCATCGCCCATGATGGCGATGGCGTTCTTGACGCCGTGAACGCTGGCCAGCAGCCGTTCCTTGGGAATCAGGGTCGGGTGCACGCGCAGCTCGAGGCCCGCCTCGGTGCGCTTGGAGATACCCAGGTGCTTGATGATATAGCCCAGGTTGTCGGCCTGCTCCACATCGTCGGCGGTGATGCGCGAGATGCCCTCGGTGAAGGCCTTGTCGAACTGCAGCGGCACGCCGTAGGCGATGGAGGCGAGGATGGTCAGCTTGTGAGCGGCGTCGATACCCTCGACGTCGAAGGTCGGGTCGGCCTCGGCGTAGCCCAGCGCCTGGGCCTCGGCGAGCACGTCCTCGAAGGCACGCCCCTCGTCGCGCATGTGGGTCAGGATGTAGTTGCCGGTGCCGTTGATGATGCCTGCCACCCACTCGATGCGGTTAGCCCCCAGGCCCTCGCGCAACGACTTGATGACCGGGATGCCGCCAGCCACCGCCGCCTCGAAGGCCACGATCACACCCTTCTCGTGGGCGGCCCGGAAGATCTCGTTGCCGTGCACGGCGATCAGCGCCTTGTTGGCGGTGACCACGTGCTTGCCGTGATCGATGGCGGTGAGCACCAGCTCACGGGCGACGTCGTAGCCGCCGATCAGTTCGACCAGCACATCGATGTCAGGGTTGGTGGCCACCTCGAAGACGTCGGAGGTGGTCCGGATGCCGGTGGTGTCGCACTCGGGATTGAGGCTGCGAAAGGCGACCTGCTCAATGACGATCGGACGTCCCGCCCGCCGGGCGATGTCGTCGGCATTGCGTGTCAGCACGTTGAAGGTTCCGCCACCGACGGTCCCCAGGCCACAGATTCCCACTCTCACCGGTTTCAATGTCATTCCCCTTGTTCTGGCGTGTGTCTCAGCGTGGATCGGGCCTGTCCAGGCCCGCTGTGCCGACATTCGTCGACGTCGGTCATCACTCGTTCAGACCGAGCATGGCGGCCAGGCGCTCTGCCGGCACATAACCGGGCACCAGGCGGCCGTCGGGCAGCACGATGGCCGGCGTGCCCTGGACGCCGAGCTCCATGCCCAGATGATACTGTTCCTCGACCGGATTGTCGCAGTCGGCGGCACCCGACAGCGCTTCCTCGCGCTTGGCCGCGGACATGGCCTCCGCCGGGTTGTCGGCGCACCACACCTGCTGCAGCTCCCTGCCCCCCGGGGAGCCCAGGCCGCTGCGCGGGAAGGCCAGATAGTGCACCTCGATGCCCAACTCGTTGAGGCGCGGCACCTCCTCGTGGAGCTGCCGGCAGTAGGGGCAGGTGGTGTCGGTGAAGACTACCAGGGTGGCGCGCGACTCGCCGGTACCGCGGAAGACCACCCGCTCGCTCTCCGGCACCGCGGCGAGACGACTGCTGCGCTCGGCGTTGCGCCCCTGCTCGGTGAGGTTGACCAGGCCAGCCTCGCCGTTCTCGTAGAGGTCGCCAACGAGGAAGTGGCTCCCGTCGGCATTGCTGTAGAAGGTCTCGCCGCTCTCCAGCTTGACCTCGAAGAAACCGTCCAGCGGCGTCTCGCGCACCCGCTCCACGGACATGGCCTGGCCGTTGACCCTGAGGGTCTCGGCCAGCTGTTCGGCCGGGTCGGCCTGGGCGGTGGGCAGCAGGGCCAGGGAGGCGGCGAGCAGTCCGCCGCCGAGGATAAGGGTCGATCGTCTCATGAGTCAGCCTCGAGGATGATGGTCGGCGTGCAGGGCTTCCAGCCGCGCCTGCGCCACATGGGTATAGATCTGCGTGGTCGAGAGGTCGCTGTGACCGAGCAGCAGCTGTACGACACGCAGGTTCGCCCCATGATTCAACAGATGGGTGGCAAAGGCGTGGCGCAGGGTGTGCGGCGACAGCGGCCGATCAATGCCGGCGGCACGCGCATGGGCCTTGATGCGGTGCCAGAAGGCCTGGCGCGTCAGGCAGCGATCGCCGCGCCCGGGAAACAGCGCCGGCCGAGTGATATCGGCCATCAGGGCGCCCCGGGCACTGCGCAGATAGCGCGACAGCCACGCCACGGCCTCCTCGCCCAGCGGCACCAGGCGCTCCTTGTCGCCCTTGCCCCTCACCCGGACCACGCCCTGGCGCAGGTTGACCGCGTCGGTGGTCAGCCCGACCAGCTCGCTGACGCGCAGCCCGGCCCCGTAGAGGACCTCGAGCATCGCCCGGTCACGCAAGCCCAGGTCGGTGGTGAGGTCCGGCGCCGCGAGCAGGCGCTCCACCTCCCGCTCCTCCAGGGTGTCGGGAAGCGAGGGGCGCACCCGGGGAAGCCGCACCTCGGCCAGCGGGTCCTGGTCGACGAGCCCTTCTGCCAGCGCCCAGCGGTAGAACCCCCGCAGGCTGGAGAGCAGCCGGGCATTGCTGCGCAGGCTGTAACCGGCCTCACGACGCTCGTCGAGCCAGGCCGGCAGCACCCCGCCGGCCGGCGCCAGCAGCCGCTGGTCGACGCCCTCGAGGCGCGCCTGCCAGGCGCTCAGGTCGTGACGATAGGCGGCCAGAGTATTGGCGCTCGCCCCCCGCTCCAGCCACAGGCCGTCGAGGAAGGCGTCGACCAGCGTGCCCGCATCCATGGTGGTTTCCATACGGCTCCCGGCAATCTCCCGGCGGCACGAAACCCCGCCCCGCGGTAGCGGTGACGGGGTTTCGCGAGAGGTGCGGGAGCCTGGGGCCCCCGACACCACGAACCGGCAGAGGCGGCTGCCTCAGGCCAGCTTTTCCTTGATACGGGCAGACTTGCCGCTGCGCTCGCGGAGGTAGTACAGCTTGGCCTGGCGCACGTCACCGCGACGCTTGACCGCAATGGAGTCGACCAGCGGGCTGTAGGTCTGGAAGGTCCGCTCGACGCCGACACCGTGGGAGATCTTGCGCACTGTGAAGGCCGAGTTCAGGCCACGGTTGCGCTTGCCGATGACCACGCCTTCGAAGGCCTGGAGACGCTCGCGAGAGCCTTCCTTGACCTTGACCTGGACGACCACGGTATCGCCGGGGGCGAAGGCCGGGACTTCCTTGCTCATCTGCTCGCTCTCGAGCGCCTGGATCACCTTGCTCTTGCTACTCATGACATTGACTCCTTGATAACCTGATTTGCCGGTCGGCTTGGGTCGCCGGCGAATCGTGATCCCGGCGCCCGAGTCGAACTCGAGAGCGCGGGAATGCCGTTGGTGACACAGGTCCGCCTGGCCCGCCATGAGGCCGTGGCGTCCTGCACCTCCGCCCTGACCTACCTCGTGGACAGCGCGTAGTCTTCGATGAACTCCTCGAGCAGCTCGCGCTGCTCGGCACTCAACGCCCTGCCTTCCAGCAGGTCGGGACGCCTGAGCCAGGTCCGTCCCAGGGACTGCTTGAGCCGCCAGCGCCGAATGGCGCCATGGTGGCCGCTGAGCAGAACATCCGGCACCCGTCGCCCGTCGACCTCCTCCGGGCGCGTGTAGTGCGGACAGTCCAGCAGTCCGTCGTTGAAGGAGTCCTCGACCGCGGAATCCTGATGGCCCAGCACCCCAGGCACCAGCCTTGCCGCGGCATCGATCAGCACCATGGCCGGCAGCTCACCGCCGCTGAGCACATAGTCGCCGATCGACCACTCCTCATCGATGTCGGCTTCCACTACCCGCTCATCGATGCCTTCGTAGCGCCCGGCCACCACCACCAGGGGTGAGCCCGACGCCAGCTCCTGCACACCCTGCTGATCCAGGCAACGGCCCTGGGGCGACAGGTAGATGACCTTCGCCCGTGTCCCGGTCGCCGCCTCGGCCCGCTCACGAGCGGCATGGATGGCCGAACGCAGGGTGTCGACCTTCATCAGCATGCCCGGGCCGCCGCCATATGGGCGATCATCCACGGTACGATGCCGGTCGGTGGCATAGTCCCGGGGGTTCCAGAACTCGAGCGCGATGCGCCCCTTCTCCACCGCCCTGCCCGTGACGCCATGGCGAGTGATCGCTTCGAACATCTCGGGAAACAGCGAGACGACGCCGATCCACATCGCCGATTGCCCGTCGGAACCCTCGACCATCAGAAGTCGGGGTCCCAGTCAACCGTCATCACGCCACCCTCGAGATCCACCTCGAGGATGACCTCCTCGGGCAGAAACGGCAGCAGGCGCTCGCGGTCGTCGATGGCATCGGCCTCGAGTCCACCCTTTACGACCATGACGTCATTGGCGCCGGTCTCGAACAGATAGTCGATCCGGCCGAGCACGGCACCATCACGGGTCACCACCCGCAAACCTTCCAGCTCGTGCCAGTAGAAATCATCGCCCGTCAGCTCGGGCAGTTCGGCCTTGGGCAGCAGAATCTCGGCGCTGGCCAGGGCCTCGGCCGCCTCGCGGCTGTCGACGCCCTCGAGCCGGGCCACCAGACCCTTGCCATGGCGACGCCCTTGGGCGACGTCCACGCGGGTCAACGTCGCACCCCGGCGCAGCACCCAGGACGGGTAGTCGAGGATGCCCTCCATGGGGCTGGTATGCGAATAGACCTTGAGCCAGCCCTTGACACCGTAGGGGCTGGTCAACTTGCCCAGCACCACATAATCGTCGGCGGGCTGCGCTTGCGCGTATTCGCTCATCGACGACCCCTGGACCGTTACAGCAGGCAAGTCAGACCCTTCAGGCCTGCTTGCGGGCTTCCTTGACCAGCTCGGCGACGCGAGCGGAGAGCTGTGCCCCCTGGCTCTGCCAGTGGCTGATACGCTCCAGGTCGAGGCGCAGGCGCTCTTCCTGGCCACGAGCCACGGGGTTGAAGAAGCCCAGGCGCTCGATGAAGCGGCCATCGCGGGACTTGCGGGAATCGGTCACGGTGAGGTGGTAGAAGGGACGCTTCTTGGCGCCACCACGTGCCAGACGAATGGTAACCATGCGTTGACTATCCTTCAGTTAAAGTTTCGGATGTTTCGGCCGAGGTGCCGATACCCGGCTGGCCCTCGACGATCTGCTACGGGAAGCGGGCCGACGGCCCGGCTTCGGGTCATTCGGTCACGACGATGGCCGCGCCGATCGCGGTCCTGCCAGTGAAGACGCAATATTCTACGGAAAACCGCCCGAATTGGAAACCTTTTTGCAGGAACTGGTCCGCGACGGGCCGGCTCAGCGCCACGGCATACCGCCGGGACCGCCCATGCCGCCCATCCCACCCGGGCCACCCGGGCCACCCGGGCCACCCGGGCCACCACCGCCCATCATGCCGGACATACCACGCATCATCTTCTGCATGCCGCCCTTCTTGCCCGCCTTCTTCATCATCTTCTGCATCTGCTTGTGCTGCTTGAGCAAGCGGTTCAGGTCCGGCACCTGCAGGCCGGCACCGGCGGCGATACGGCGCTTGCGCGAGCCGTTGATGATCTCGGGCTTGCGCCGCTCCTGGGGCGTCATGGAGTTGATCAGCGCCTCGAGCTTGCCCATCTCCTTTTCGGGACCGGGACCCTGGGCCATCTCGGCCATCTGGCCCATCCCCGGCAGCTTGCCCATCAGGCCGCCCATACCCCCCATCTTCTTGAGCTGCTGAAGCTGGTCACGGAAGTCCTCAAGGTCGAAACCCTGCCCCTTCTTGACCTTCTTGGCCAGCTGCTCGGCCTTGTTCTTGTCGACGGTGCGCTCGGCCTCCTCGATCAGCGACAGCACGTCACCCATGCCGAGGATGCGCGAGGCCACGCGGTCCGGATGAAAGGGCTCGAGAGCATCAACCTTCTCGCCCACGCCCATGAACTTGATCGGCTTGCCAGTAATGTGACGCACCGAGAGCGCCGCACCGCCGCGGGCGTCGCCGTCAGCCTTGGTGAGGATCACCCCGGTCAGTGGCAGCGCCTCGTGGAAGGCCTTGGCGGTGTTGGCGGCATCCTGGCCCGTCATGGCATCGACGACGAACAGCGTCTCGTCGGGCACCACGGCCTTATGCAGCGCCTGGATCTCGGCCATCATCGCCTCGTCGATGGCCAGGCGACCGGCGGTATCGACAATTACCACGTCATGAAACTGGATCCGGGCATGCTTGATCGCCGCCTCGGCGATATCGACGGGCTGCTGGTCGGAGCGCGACGGGAAGAAGTCGACCTCGACCTCGCTGGCCAGGGTCTCGAGCTGGTCAATGGCCGCCGGGCGGTAGACGTCGGCGGAGACCACCAACACCTTCTTCTTCTCCCGCTCGCGCAGGTAGCGCGCCAACTTGGCCACCGAGGTCGTCTTGCCCGCGCCCTGCAGGCCAGCCATCAACACCACGGCCGGGGTGCCCTTGAGGGTCAACCCCTCGTTGGCCTCGCCCATGATCGCCTCGAGCTCCTGCTGGACGATCTTGACGAACTGCTGTCCCGGGGAGAGGCTCTGGGAGACCTCCTGCCCCACGGCACGCTCGCGCACGCGGTCAATGAATGCCTTCACCACCGGCAGGGCCACATCGGCCTCAAGCAGCGCCCGGCGCACCTCCCGCAGGGTGTCCTTGACGTTGTCCTCGGTCAGGCGCGCCTGACCCTTGATCGACTTGAGCGTCTGCGACAGACGCTCGCTGAGATTCTGGAACATGGGCCTCTCCACTAACGATGGCCGGAGAGCCGACTCGGCACTGGCCGAGGGCTCCCTGCAGTGATCGAAAATTATACGCTCTGTGGCCGCCAGTCTCCATGCATGGGGGCATTCCCGCCGCTGCGCGACACGCCGCCGCGCTGTGCGCGGCCGGGCGGATTCGGTATAGTAGTGGCTTGTTTCCATACCATCAGGCGCTGGCGAAGGCGCACGGACAGCGAACGATGCAGCCGCTATCACTTGCCGTCATGGCCTTCATCTTCTATCTCGGGGCCGCCTCCTGGCAGGGGCTGGCCCTGATCAGGCGGGTGCCGCCACGCGACATACTGGTGCGCAGTCTGGCCGTGCTCGGCCTGCTCTGTCACCTGCCCCTGGCGGCCAACCTGCTGGCCCGCGGCGACTCCTTGCTGCCCGGACTCTCCACCAGCGCTGTGCTGGCCAGCGGCCTGGCCGTCCTGGTGCTGCTGGCGGCAAGCCTCGTCAAGCCGGTCCTCAACATCGCCACCGGCCTGCTGCCACTGGCCGGCCTGACGCTGCTGCTGGCCGTCGGCCTGCCGAGCCCCGAACGGGGGACCGGCATGACGCCGGGCATCGCCCTGCACGCCCTGAGTTCCGCACTGGCCTTCGCGCTGCTGGCCATCGCCGCCATCCAGGCGGTACTGCTCGGCGTCCAGAACCAGGCGCTGCGCCACCACCATATCCGCGGCGTGGTCCAGTCGCTGCCGCCGCTGACCACGATGGAGCGGATCCTCTTCGAGCTGATATGGGCGGGCATGATCCTCCTGACCCTGTCGATCGTCAGCGGCTTCCTGTTCCTCGACAACATGTTTGCCCAGCACCTGGTCCACAAGTCGGTCCTTTCGCTGGCCGCCTGGGTGATCTTCGCCACCCTGCTGTTCAGCCACCATCGGCTGGGCTGGCGAGGCATGCGGGCGGTACGCTGGACCCTGGGAGGCTGCCTGGTGCTGCTGATGGCCTACTTCGGCAGCAAGTTCGTACTGGAGATCCTGCTCAACCGCAGCTGACGCAGGCACGCGCCTTGACACCGGATGACCGACCCCCTACAACTCGAGCCTGATACGCCTTTGAGGACCCTTCGACTTGAGTGACGACTTCCCGCTGGGACTGCTGTTCGGCCTGCTGTTCCTGCTCGTCTGTCTTTCCGCCTTCTTCTCCAGCTCCGAGACCGGGATGATGTCGATCAACCGCTATCGCCTGAGTCACCAGGCGAACAGCGGTGAGCGCGCCGCCCAGCGCGTACTACGCCTGCTGGCCCGCCCCGATCGGCTGATCGGCGTGATCCTGATCGGCAACAACCTGGTCAACAACCTGGCCGCGGCGATCGCCACGGTGGTCGCCATCCATTTTTTCGGCGAAGTCACCGGCCCGGCCATCGCTCCGCTGATCCTCACCATCGTCATCCTGATCTTCGCCGAGGTGAGCCCCAAGACCTATGCGGCGGTCAAGCCGGAGCGCATCGCCTACCCCGCCTCGCTGGTGCTCGAGCCGCTGCTCAAGCTGCTCTACCCGCTGGTATGGCTGGTCAACGCCATTTCCAATGGCCTGCTGCGCCTGCTGGGGGTCAAGAACATCGACGGGGGCGCCGACAACCTGACACGCGACGAGCTACGCACTGTGGTGCACGAGGCCGGCACCCTGATTCCGCGCCGCCACCAGGCGATGCTGCTGTCGATCCTCGACCTCGAGAACGTTACCGTGAACGACATCATGGTACCGCGCCATGAAGTGATGGGCCTCGACCTGGATGACGACCTGGAAGAGATCCTCGCCCACATCCGTACCAGCCAGCACACCCGGGTACCGGTCTACAAGGGCGACATCAACAACATCATCGGCATGCTCCACCTGCGCAACGCGGCGCGCTTCCTGTCCCGCGGCGAGGTGACCAAGGCCGCCATCGTCCAGGAGGCCCGCGAGCCCTACTTCATTCCCGAGTCCACACCGCTGCACACCCAGTTGCTCAACTTCCAGAACCAGAAGCGACGCATCGGCATCGTGGTGGACGAGTACGGTGACGTGGAAGGGCTGGTGACCCTGGAGGACATTCTCGAGGAGATCGTCGGCGAGTTCACCACCGACGTGGCGGGCCTGAACCAGGAGATCCACCAGCAAGATGACGGCAGCCAGGTGATTGACGGCACCGCCAACATCCGCGACATCAACAAGGCCCTGGGATGGCAGTTGCCCACGGATGGTCCCAAGACCCTCAACGGGGTGATCCTTGAACATCTGGAGTCCTTCCCCGACGGGCCGGCCTGCCTGCAGATCGACAACGTGCGCATGGAGATCCTCGAGGTCCGCGACAACCTGATCACCGCAGCCCGCTGCTGGCAGCCGGTGCGACGTCCTCCGCGCCGCGGCTGACTCCTAGCTCCCGGGGTCAACCCAGGCGTCGGCCTCGGCCTTGAGTGCCCGCACCCGGGCCTCGACGTTGCATCGGCTCGTCTCGCCAGCCGGCACGGGCTCACCGAAGAACAGGGCCACCCGCGCCCGGAAGCGCCGAGGCGGCCTACTCAGTGCCTTGCCGCCCTCGTGCGAGGTCCAGGAGCCCCACAGACCGGCCAGGCCAGCGGGCACCACCGGCACCACATCCCGGGCCAGGATCAACTCGAGCCCGCGCCGGAAGGGGTGCACCTCACCATCCGGGGTCAGGCGGCCTTCGGGAAACACCATCACCACCTCCCCCTGGCGCAGTGCGCGACTGACCTCGACCAGCGCATGACGCACGCTGCCCGGATCGCGACGGCCGGACTCTACGGGAATGGTCCCTACCAGGCGGAACAACCAGTTGAGCCAAGGCGACTCATAGACCGGCTTGTCCATCAGGAAGCGCAGCGGCCGCGGGCTTGCCCCGCCCACCACCAGGGCATCCATGAAGCTGACGTGGTTGCAGACGACAATAGCCGGGCCACGTGGGGGAATGTGGTGTCGACCGCGGAAGCGCAGCCGGTAGAGGAGGTGAACCAGCAGGAAGACCAGCCAACGCAGGCAGGGGCGAGGCGCGCTGGCCACTCGCCAGCTCCCCGCCACCACCGCCAGACCCGTGACCCACCACAGCCAGGAGGGCATCACGTCACGCCGGGCGCTTGCCTGAGGCCAGCCAGGATAGTCGAGAGCAGTTGGTCGAGCAGTTCGCCCACCTCCAGCGGCTCACCCTGCCAGTGCCCGAGGCGCTCATTGAGCCCAAGCTGCACCAGGCCATGGACGCTGCCCCAGAGGGTGCGACTCAGCCGCTGCGCCTCCAGGTCATCCAGTGCCGGCTGGTACTCCTTGAGGGTCGCCTCCACGCGCAGGAAAAGGCCCTCGATCATCTCGTTCTGGCGCTGGTCCAGCTCCCCCTCCTGGGCCAGGGGATAGTCGAACAGCAGCTGCCAGCGGTAGGGATCCTGACGAGCGAACTGCCAGTAAGCCCTCGCCAACGCCTTGAGCCGCTGCTCGGGGGCGAGGTCGTCGAGCAGCGGCTCGATCACACCCCGCAGCCGAGCCAGGGTCTCGATGTTGACGTGCTGCAGCAGGTTGCCAAAGCTTCCATAGAGCTTGAGCAGGGTGCTCGGTGCGCAGCCGACTTCCCGCGCGAGGGCACGCAGCGACAGCGTGTGGGCCGGATGCTCCTGCAGCCAGGCATCGCATGCGGCCATGACCTGAGCATGGAGAGCCTCGGGGGCATGCTGTCTGGGACGGGCCATCGGGTTCCTCGCAGGAAATATAGTGACGGACATCGCGGGCCGGGCCACTAGGATACTCTCATCGAACACTGTTTTCGACAGGATATCCCACACGGAAGGCGATGCACGCCGGCGACTGCATCGCCGCACATTCGCCGCTTTTCTCGCCAGGTCGAGTTGGTTACCCTGACGCCCCACCACCCGGGAGACCCCATGGCCGGCCGTCTGCACATCGCCCCCCTCGAGCTCGAGCGCCTGCTTCCCGACCTGGTCGCCGAGACCACCCTGATCACCGGCGCCAATCTGGCCCCGCGTCGCCCTCTGTCGATACTGCGTCTGGAGGGGGGCCGGCTGCGCCTCGTGAACGCGTTCTGGGGACTCACGCCCCCCTGGCTGAAGGTGCTCGACCATGCCCCCCACTGTGCGCGGGCCGAGGCGCTGACGGCCCGCCCCATGTTCCGCGAGGCCTTCGGCGCGCGCCGCTGTCTGGTACCGGCCAGCGGCATCTTCGTCTGGAAGCCACAACCGCGCTTCAAGCAGCCCTTCCTGGTGACTCGCGTCGACCGGGGCCCGCTCCTGCTGGCGGGGCTCTGGTGCCGTTTCCATACCACCTTGAGCGAGTACAATGATTCCATGGCGCTGATCACGGTACCCACGGAGGGGCTACTCGCCCCGTTTACCGACCGGCTACCGGCGGTGATCAACCCCGAGGACGCCCGGCGCTGGCTCGACCCACAGACTCCGCTGGCCAAGGCACAGGCGATGCTCTCGCCCGCACCCGGGGAACTCTTGGGCGCCTTTCCGGTATCAAGACGAGTGAATAATCCCGCCAACCAGGATCCGGCCTGCGCCCATCCCACCGGGCCCATGCTGCGCCAACCCGTCCCCCAGGAGCGATAATGACACAGCCCTTGCCTGCCCCCTTCCAACGACCGGCCCGCCTGCTCGTCTGGCTCGCCATGGCCGTGGCCCTGGTGACGGGCCTGACCGCCCATGCCGAGACGCCCGAGCCAACGACCGCCGTGGACAAGGTCGTCTCGCCGCGGGTCAGCCCCCACGATGACCGCGACTATCGCGCCTTGACCCTCGACAACGGTCTGAGCGTGCTGCTGGTCAGCGATCCACAGGCCGACCAAGCCGGCGCCTCGCTCAATGTCGGCGTGGGAAGCGCTCAAAACCCGGAAGATCTGGCCGGCCTGGCCCACTTCCTCGAGCACATGCTGTTCCTGGGCACCGATGCCTACCCGGAGTCGGATGCCTACCAGGCCTATCTATCGCGCCATGGAGGCAGCCACAACGCCTTCACCGCCCCCCACGACACCAACTACTTCTTCGATATCGAGCCCGATGCCCTGCCGGGTGCCCTGGACCGCTTCAGCCGCTTTTTCGTCGCGCCACTCTTCAATGCCGACCGCCTGGAGAGCGAACGCAACGTGGTGCACTCCGAATACCAGGCCCGTATTCGCGACGACGGGCGCCGTGCCCAGGACGTGCTCAATCAACTGCTCAACCCCGACCACCCCACCACCGGCTTTTCGGTGGGCAGTCGCGAGACCCTGGCCGACCGCCCCGAGGGCGAGCCGAGCCTGCGCCAACGCGTGATCCGCTTCTACGAGGACCACTACGGGGCCAACGTGATGCATCTGGCCGTGGTCGCTCCCCAGCCTCTCGATGAGCTGGAGGCCATGGTCACCGAGCGCTTCGCCGAGGTCCCGGATCGCGGCTTGTCCCGCCCGGTCATCGACACGCCCCTGGTGGATGCCTCGTCGCTACCGCGCGCTGCCGAGATGCAGTCGGTGCGCGACAGCCAGCGCGTCAGCTTCCTGTTCCCGGTACCCGACCCCCAGCAGGCCTATCGCCACAAGCCGGCTGACTATCTGGCCCATCTGCTGGGTCACGAGGGGGAAGGCAGCCTGCTGGCGGTACTTCGCGAGGCGGGCTGGGCCGACGGGCTCTCCGCTGGCGTAACGCGCGACGACGGTCGCCATGCGCTGTTCGCCATCGACATCAGCCTGACCCCGGATGGCGCACAGCAGCTCGACCGCATCCAGCAAAGCCTGCTGGCCACCATCGAGCAGATCCGCCGTTCGGGCCTGGAGGCCTGGCGCTACGAGGAGCAGACCCGCCTGGCCGACCAGCAGTTCCGCTTCCAGCAGCACGGTTCACCGCAGGGCGATGCCATGCGTCTGGCCATGAACCTGTCGCGCTACCCGCTGGAAGACGTCAACGTCGCCCCCTACCTCATGGAAGGCTTCGATCGCGACCTGATCAAGCGCTGGCTCGACAAACTGCGGCCCGACAGGCTGCTGCGACTCTACAGCGGCCCCGAGGTGAAGGGCGAGAAGGTCTCGCCCTGGTTCGACGCCCCCTGGCGCGAGGTCGAGGCGACAGGCGAGGCCGAGCCACTGGCAGGCCTCGCCCTGCCCGAACCCAACCCCTATATCGCCGAGGACCTCGAACTGCTCAACGGCCAGGACGAGGTGCCCGTTAAACGCATCGAGGCGCCGGGCTTCACGCTCTGGCACAAGGCGGATACCACCTTCGACACCCCCAAGGTGGAGTGGCGCTTCAGCCTCCAGCACCCCGCCGCCAGCCAGGAGGCCCGCGAGGCGGCGCTCTCCCGGCTGCTCGCCGGCTGGCTCGGCGACAGCCTCAACGAGACGCTCTACCCGGCACGCCTGGCCGGCCATGAGTTCGAGGCCTATGCCCACGCCCGGGGCATCACCCTGTCGTTCTCCGGATGGCGGGACCGCCAGGACCGGCTGATCGCCCGGGTCCTCGCCCAGCTACAGGAGGGCGAAATTGACGCAGCAAGCGTCGATCGGGTGCTCTATCGCCTGCAGCGCGAATGGCGCAACGCCCCCCAGGACGCCCTCTACCGGCAAGCTCATCGCACCCTGGCCGAGGCCCTGGTGCGTCCGCAGTGGCCCACCGACGCGCTGCTCGAGGCCAGCCGCGAGCTCGACGTGGAGGACCTGCGCGACTTTCGTGAGCGCTTCCTGGCTGACCTGCGCCTGGAGGCCATGGCCGTGGGCAACCTCGACGCCGCGCTCGCCGAGCGCGAGGCCCGGCGGGTCGCCGAGGCGCTCTCTCCCTCCCTCGCGAAAGACGAGATCCCGGATCTCATCCCCCTGCAGGCGGAAGAGCTACCCGCGCTGACGCCGGCCACCACCCGGGAGGAGTCACTGGTGCTGCGCTACCTGCAGGGTCCCGACCGCTCGCTTGACAGCCAGGCGCGCTTGGCGGTGCTGGGCCAGCTGCTGGAGACCCCCTTCTACCAGCGCCTGCGCACCGAGGAGCAGCTCGGCTATGTGGTCAATGCCGGCTACTCGCCGATGCTGGATGCGCCGGGCATCAGCCTGCTCGTGCAGTCTCCCGACACCGCAAGCGAGGCGATCCAGGCTCGCATCGATGTCTTCCTGGACGACTTCGCCGGGCGACTCGCGGCACTTGACGATGAGGACCTGGCCCCCTATCGCCAGGCCGTGCACGACGAGCTGATGCAGCGCGACACCAGCCTCTCGGGACGCACCAATCGCCTATGGCGCGCGCTCGCCTACGGTGACACCGACTTCGACCGCCACCACCGCCTCGCCGAAAAGGCCCTGGCCGTGACGGCCGAGGAACTGCGTGAGGGCTGGCCGGCCCTGCGCAAGGCCGCCGTGGCGCGGGTCAGCTTCGACCCGGGTGACGAGCCCAGTGACGTACTCGCCCTGAGTCGCCAGTTGGAACCGCTGCCTGACGAGGAGTGAGTGGTAAGCCCGGCTCTGCGCGATGGGAGGCTGAAGGTCTCGCGTAGGCTGGATAAGCCGAAGGCGCATCCGGCGTGACAACGGCGCCTTCGCGACGCCCGGTGCGCTGGCGCTTACCGGGCCTACGGCTCGGCCATCGGACCTCGCGGTCCGCTAGTCGAAGGCCTGGGGCGGCATGATCGCCTCCACGTGCATCACCAGCTCCTCGAGGATCTGCCGGTCACGGTCGGAGAGCGAGACGCCATTGAGCCGCTCGATCTCCCGGGCAAACTCCTTGAGGGTCAGGTTGGCGACGGCCGGATCGTTCATGCGCTCCCAGCGGAAGGCCTCCCAGCGTGCCTGCTCCTCGCTCTCCAGCGTCTCCGGATAGCTGCGGGCCCGGTAGCGGAACAACATCTCTTCGAGGCGCGGATCCTGGAAGGCGAAGCGCGCCCCCACCAGGTCCCAGGGATCGGTCTCGCGCACCCGCTGCATCTGCTGGCGATCCGCCGGCGAGAAGAAGCCACCGGCATACAGCATCAGGTCCGGGTCATGCGGCGGCTCGGGATGCGGCGCGGCGAATACCTCGGCGACCCGGGAAGCCAACTCCGGGCGACTCGACAGCAGCTTCCAGTGTGCCCGGCAGGCGGCCAGGTCCAGCCCCAGGCGCTCGACGATCGCGCCGTACTCACCCTTGTGTGGCCCTTCCACATCCTTGAGGGCGCTCGTCGGGAACAGCACCGGGCACTTGTTGAGGTGGATCACCTTCAGCGGAATGCGCTCGGCCCCCTCCGCCAGGTCATCGTTGCTGACGAAGACCCGCTCGCGGATCTGCTCCGGGGTGAGCTCCAGCAGCGGGGCCGGATCCATGGAGAGGTCGAAGACGATCACGCCACTGGGGTTGGAGGGGTGCTCGGCCAGCGGCATCACCAGGGCACTGCAGCCACGACTGGCCGGGTAACGCCGCGAGATATGCAATACCGGCTTGCGCCCGGGCAGATCCAGCTGGCGAGCGACCGCACGCTTCCCGCGCAGCCCCAGCAGGTAGTCGAAGAGCTTGCCATTGCGCTCCCGCAGCAGCTTCGCCAGGGCGATGGTGGCGCGAACATCGGCCAGGGCATCATGGGCCCCCGCATGGGCGATGCCGTTGGCGGCCGTCAGGTGCTCCAGCTTGAAGCTCGGTGCGCCATCGTCGCGCGTCGGCCACTCGATGCCCTCGGGGCGCAGGGCATGAAAGGCACGTACCACGTCGATCAAATCCCAGCGCGAGTTGCCGTTCTGCCACTCCCGGGCGTAGGGGTCAAGCAGGTTGCGGTAGAAGAGGTGGCGACTCACCTCGTCATCGAAGCGCAGGCTATTGTAGCCCAGGGCACAGGTACCCGGCTCGCTCATGGCTGCCTCGACCACGCCGGCGAACTCACCCTCGGGCAGGCCGCGGCGACGGGCCTGCTGGGGCGTGATGCCGGTGATCAGGCAGGCCTGAGGGTGGGGCAGGAAGTCATCGGCCGGCTTGCAGAAGAGCTCGAGAGGCTCGCCGACCTCGTTGAGGTCGGAATCGGTGCGAATGGCCGCGAACTGGGAGGGCCGGTCGCGACGCGGGTCGGCACCAAAAGTCTCGTAGTCGTGCCACAGGAAGGACTGCGGGGCGGGGGACTGCGCCATGGGCGGGAGCTCTCCGGAGGGCGTGGGTTCACGGCCCCCAGCCTAGCACAGCCCCGTGGACGACTCAGCCGCCGGGCTGTCGCCCAGGACTGTCTGTTCAGGACTTGGGCAGGGTCACATTGAGCTCCAGCACCGAGCAGTTGTCCTCGCTGTCGAGAGTGATGTTCACCGCGTCATCATCGATCTGCACGTAGCGGCGGATCACTTCCAGCAGCTCCTTCTCCAGCAGCGGCATGTAGTCCGGCTGCCCCCGCTGGGTACGCTGATGGGCCACGATGATCTGCAGCCGCTCCTTGGCGACCGACGCGGACTTCTTGCGCTCTCGCTTCAGGAAATCGAGCAACTTCACCGGCGGACTCCTCCAAACATGCGGCTCAACAGGCTCTTCTTCTGGTATTCGTGGAAGCGCAGCGGCACCTCCTCGCCCAGCAAGCGGGCCACGGTGTCAGCATAGGCCTGGCCGGCATCGCTGTCGTCATCATGGGTGACCGGTACCCCTTGGTTGGACGCCCGCAGCACCGCCTCCGATTCCGGAATCAGGCCTAGCAGGTCGATGGCCAGGATCTCGCGGATATCCTCCAGGTTGAGCATGTCACCCAGGTCGACCCGACTCGGGTTATAGCGGGTGATCAGCAGGTGCTCCTGAATCGGATCCTCGCCGCGCTCGGCGCGCCGGGTCTTGGCGGCCAGCAAGCCGAGGATACGGTCGGAGTCACGCACCGAGGAAACTTCGGGGTTGGTCACCACGATCGCCGCATCGGCGAAGTACATGGCCAGTTGGGCGCCACGCTCGATACCCGCCGGGGAATCGCAGATGATGAAGTCGAAGTCCTTGCTAAGGGTATCGAGCACCTTCTCGACGCCCTCCTGGGTCAAGGCCTCCTTGTCGCGGGTCTGGGAGGCCGGCAGGATATGCAGGTTGTCGACCCGCTTGTCGCGGATCAGCGCCTGATTCAGCCCCGCCTCGCCCTGGATCACATTGACCAGGTCGTAGACCACGCGGCGCTCGCAGCCCATGATCAGGTCGAGGTTGCGCAGCCCCACGTCGAAGTCGATAACCACGGTCTTCTTGCCACGCAGCGCCAGCCCTGTGGCGATGGCCGCTGCGCTGGTTGTCTTGCCGACCCCACCCTTGCCGGAGGTCACTACGATGATCTTGGCCAAGTGTCACATCCTGTCTTGTGATGATAAAAGGGAAAGCAGATGCAGGCGCTGCGGTCGCAATGGTGGCCGAATCAGGCCAGCGACGTGATGCCGAGCTGGTCGTCGCTCAGCCGGACCTGCACGGGAGTGCCCAGCAGGCGCGGGTCGATGTCCTCGAGGCGCTTGTAGTTACCGGCGACCGAGAGCAGCTCGGCATGCAGTTCACGACAGAAGATGCCGGCCTGGGGGTCCCCATGAATCCCGGCGAGGGCACGTCCGCGCAGGGCACCGTAGACATGCACGCTGCCGGCGGCGAGCACCTCGGCGCCGGCATTGACCGCTCCCACCACCACCAGGTCACCCTCGGGGGCAGTCACCTGCTGGCCGGAGCGCACTGTGCCACGGTAGATACGCCCCCCCACCGTGGTGCCAGGCAGCGCGTCGGGTGTCACGGTCTCACTGATCGGCTCTGACGGTTCTACCGGCTCGACCACCTCGGCATCGCCGTCAGCGGCGACGCTCTCCAAGGGGCGCGGACGCGAGACCTCCTGGGGCGGAAACCAGCCCAACCCCAGGGCCCAGGCCGACTGCTTGACCGGGTCGGGCCCGCCGCGCACCGCCACCGGCAGCAGCTTATGGGCTCGACATACCGCACAGATGCGCTCCAGCGCCAGGTGCGGCTCATCGAGCTTCTCGACGTTGAGAACGACCGGGGTATGCTGGAAGAAGGCCGGCGACTGACTGAGCTTGCCCGCCAGCTGTTCGCGGATGCGCTCGGGATCGGCGCTGGTCAGTTCCATGACCGTCATCGGCAGCATCCCCCCCTTGAAGGTGAATGCCATGCTGTCCCTGTCCACTTTGAGACTCATTGCCGAACTCCACGTCGGGTGATGATCGGGGGTACAGCCTCAAAGCTAAGCGAGTGGCTGCGCCCCTGCAACCGATCATACGATCATGAGGGACCGTTGTCAGTGTCTCCTGGCGGCCACACTTCCCCATCGGTTGGCCTTTTCTGCAGGCTCGGCACGTGCTTAGATATTCTCTATCCCGGCATTGCGCCATTGCCGCCAACAATAATGACTCTTCTGCGCCCCGTCGGGGCGCGCTCCTTTTTCAGGATGCCCCATGTCTGGACTCCTTCGTCGCCTGTTCGCCCCGCGCTGGAAGCACCCGGCCCCCGAGGTCCGCCGCCAGGCGGTGGCCCGTCTCGATCCGTCCCGCGATGACCAGTGCCGTGCCCTGGAACAGCTCGCCACCGACCCCGAGCCCGGAGTGCGCGACGCGGCCCTGGCCCGCCTGGAGGATCCCGAGCGCCTGCTGGCCCTGTCCCAGGGGGGCACCAGTTCCCCGGAGCTGCAACGTCAGCTGGTGGCCCTGCTCGCCGGTCGCCGCGGCCATCACGACCTGCCGACGCGCATTGCCCTGGTGCAGCAACTCGAAGACTCCCAGCTGCTCAACACGCTGGCCCTGCAGGGCGATAACCAGCAGCTGCGCCTCGCCGCCCTGGCCCGCCTCGAGGCGGAAGAGGACCTGATCCGCCAGGCCTGCGACAACGGCATCGCCGCCGTACGGCATGCCGCCGCCGCCCGGGTCGAGAGCGAGGCGGGGCTCTCCCGGCTGGTCCACGAGGCGCGCCGAGACCGACAGGTAGCCCGCAAGGCGCGTGAACGCCTCAACCGGATCCGGGCCGACGCCGCCTCCCTGGCGGCCGCCCGGGCAGAGGCGTTCACCGCCACCTTGAATTTACGGGGCAGGAAAGCGAACTCCGGAT
>NZ_JAVLBC010000228.1:0-4548 GCF_031581305.1 Halomonas sp. | reverse complement strand
CTGCATGGCGTGCTCGACCCGCTGGGCATCGTGCCCAACGGCGTGGCCCAGGTGGACCAGGAGGCCTGCATGCTCGACCTGGTGCGCGCCGGCGTGGGCCTCAGCCTGGCCCGCGACGCCCTGGCCATGGCCGAGCGCCAGGAGCGCGGCCTGGTGGTTGCCGAGGGCGTTCGCCTGCCCTGCGCGCTGAGTTTCGTCTGGCGACGCGATCACAGCGAGGAGGCGGTGATCGCCGAGGCGCTGGAAGTGCTTACCGGCGTCTGGGGCGCGCTGCCGCCATGACACCTCTACATGGAAAAATGACACATCCGTACGGGTAAAGGAGTGCCCTGATGGCCGACCTCGAGATCCCCCAGCTTGTATTGATCGGTCTGATCTTCGTCTGGAGCGGCTTCGTCCGCACCAGCCTGGGCTTCGGCGGCGCCGTGCTGTCGCTGCCTTTCCTGCTGCTGGTGCTCGACGAACCGCTGGTCTTCCTGCCGATCATCGCCATCCACCTGCTGATCTTCTCCAGCTGGATCGCCTGGCGCGGCCACCGACAGCTGGTGGCCGACAACGCCGGCCAGGCGCCGGCCGAGGGCAATATCGACTGGGGCTACCTGCTCAGGGCGATGAAAGTGATGATCATCCCCAAGTTGGTCGGGGTGGTCGGCCTGCTGACCCTGCCAGGCAACGTGCTGACCAGCATCATCTTCGTGATCGTGATGGTCTATGCGGTCGGCTACGTGCTCGACAAGCCCTTCCGCAGCCATAACCGCTGGATGGACGCGGTACTGCTGGCGCTGGGCGGCTACGTCAGCGGCACCTCCCTGATCGGCGCCCCGCTGATTGTCGCGGTGTTCGCCACCCATGTCGCTGTCCACCAGCTGCGCGATACCCTTTTCGTGCTGTGGTTCATCCTGGTGCTGATCAAGATGGTCTCCTTCGTGATCGCCGACGTCGACCTTCAGCTCATCCATCAGCTGTGGCTGCTGCCCTGCGCCCTGGTGGGCCACCTGCTGGGCGAACGCGCCCACCGGCACATGCTCGCAAGCCGCACGAATCTCTACTTCCGGGTGCTCGGCGGGGTGCTCATCCTGGTCAGCGTGGTGGGGCTCTACAGCTCGGCAGGCTGAGTCCCACGACGGGAACCGCAGGGAGTGCGGCTGCGCCACATGAATGCCGGATGAACGGGGCGTTAAGGCTGCTGCAAGGCGAGGAGGTGTAAGACGGATCACGTACCCACTAACGAGGAGTGAACCTGATGAACTGGCTCGATACCGAACACCGCTACGGCCTTGTCTCCCGCGCCCTCCACTGGTCCATGGCCCTGCTGGTGCTACTGATGCTCGGCAGCGACTGGTGGATGGAGGGCTTCGAGGGGCTCGGCGAGGCCGCCGCGATGGACCTGCACCAGAGCATGGGGTTGACGCTGCTGTCCCTGCTCGCCTTCCGTCTGGCCTGGCGAGCCGTCAACCGCGGCCGGCCGGCCGTACTCGCCCACTGGCGCCTGGCCGCACGGCTCGGCCATCTGGCTCTCTATGCCCTGCTGCTCATCATTCCGCTCAGCGGCCTGTTCGCGGCCTGGGGCAGCGGCGAGGGCGTGACTCTCTTCGGCGCACCGCTGATCGCGGCGGGTGCCGAGATCGAGTGGCTCGAGGAGGCCTTCGAGGAGACCCACGAACTGCTCGCCAATCTCTTGTGGTTCGTCATCGCCGGCCATGTGCTCGCCGCGCTGGCCCACCAGTGGTGGCTCGGGGAACGCAGCCTGCAGCGCATGACCTGATCCACCCCCGCACGAAAGGGCCCGGCGCGAAGCTATCGCGTCGGGCCCTCTTGTGTAGCGGGTGTCATGCCAGGATAGGGAAATCGCCGGGGCGAGGCCCCGGCGACGGATTCAGTCGCGCTCCACCTCGCTCATGTCACGCTCGCCCTGGCGACTCTTCACCTCGAGCTCACGACCGTCGGCGTCACGGCCCTCGACCTCGATGCGGCCATCGCGGTCGACCTGGATCTCCTCGAACTCGGCCAGTCCCTCGGCCACCGCGGCCTCCATGGCCAGGCGCACGTCGTCCTCGTTCATCCCCCAGGCGCCACCCTCGCGACGCTTGCGTTCCTCCTCGAGAGACTCGCCGGTCTCCAGCGACAGCCGGACCTCGGCCTGCCACTCGTCGTCGAGCCAGCCCTCGATCTCCACGCTGTCATCGTCCTTCACCTCGATCTGCTCAAAGTGGGTGAAGCCGAAGGCGCTGGCCTGGGCCATGATATCGTCGAGGCGCTCTGCCGATAGGCGGCTATCCTCTGCCTGGGCCAGAGTAGCAGCCGCCATCAGGCTGGCCAGGGTGCCGGTCAGAATCATCTTGCGTTTCATGGTTCATACCTCCGTTCATGGGTGCCGCTCCGTTTTATCATCGACCACCTTGCCGTGACCTGACAGGGCCGTTCATGCTGCATTCATGTTCGTCCTGGCAAGCTGTGCCCATGAGAAATCGACGCCTGCTTCCCCGCCTACGCCTGCCCGCGCTGGCCGCCCTCCTCGCCCTGCTGGCCACCTTTCCCGCGCCGGCAGACGAGGGGTGGCACGACCTTCACGAGGCGGTCCGCAGTGGCCGGATCGTGCCTCTTCCCGATATCCTCGACTGGCTGGAGGCCCACTATGTGGGCCAGGTACTGGAGGTGGAGCTCGAGCGTGACGACGGCCGGATGGCCTATGAGATCGAGATGCTCGGCCCTCAGGGCCAAGTGGTGGAATTCGAGTTCAATGCCGCCAGTGGCGAGCTGATCGGCATGGAGGGTGTGAATATCAATGGCATGAGGCGCGGGCAATGAAGGTGCTGCTGGTGGAAGATGACCGGGCGCTGGCCGAAGCGCTGAGCGAGACCCTGGGTGATGCCGGCGTGTTGCTGGAGACTGCCACCACCGGTGGCGAAGCGGACTTCCTGGTGCGCACCGAGGCCTACGATGCAGTGATCCTCGATCTGGGCTTGCCCGACGGCGACGGCAGCCGCTGGCTCGCCCAGTGGCGCGAAGACGCCATCGACACGCCGGTGCTGGTGCTCACCGCCCGCACCCGCTGGGCCGACAAGGCCGCCGGCTTCTCGGCCGGCGCCGACGACTACGTCACCAAGCCCTTCGAGACCGCCGAGGTGCTGTTCCGGCTGCGCGCCCTCGTGCGGCGCAGCCACGGCCACGCCCACCCGGTGCTGCGGATCGGCGAACTCTCCTTCGACACCCACACCGGTAGCGTCACCCTCGCCGGCCGGCCGGTGAGCTTGACCGCCCAGGAGTCGCGCCTGCTGGCCTACCTGGCCCACGCCGCGCCCCGCGTGGTGAGCCGCAGCGAGCTCGCCGAGCACGTCTACGACCGCGACCATGAGCCGGATTCCAACGTCATCGATGTCCAGATCAGTCGGCTGCGCCGCAAGCTTGGCACCGCACGTATCCAGACCCATCGAGGCAAGGGGTATCGACTGGCCGAAGGCGACGAGACACCATGAGTCGGCTGCGACAGCTGTCGCTCGCCAGTCGCCTGCTGCTGGCCTCCCTGCTGACCCTGGTAATCGCCCTGCCGCTGGCCGGGATGGGTCTCTCCCACTACGTCCGAACGACCACGACGGGGGCCTTCGACGAGCGCCTGGAAGCCCTACTCAACGTCGTCGTCGCCGGCCTCGCCTGGGAGCCGACGCAACAGCGGCTGGTGCATGAACGCTCACTGGGTGACCCGCGCTTCGAGCAGGTCCTGTCCGGCTGGTACTGGCAGATCAGCGACGGCGCCGAGCGGGTGCTGACCTCCCGCTCGCTGTGGGACCAGCGCCTCCCGGTCCGCTCCCACCGAGAGGTGATGATCCGTGACCTGCCAGGCCCACGCGGGACACCGCTGCGCGTCATCGAGCGCGATATCCGACTGGCACCGCTGGATGGCCCCCTGCACGTCAGCGTGGCCATCTCCCGGCAAACCCTGGACGCCGAACTCGCGCGCTTTACCCGACTGGTCACGCTTTTCCTGGTCGGCCTGGGTCTACTGCTACTGGCCACTCTGGCCCTGCAGATCCGCTGGAGCCTGGCCCCGCTGCGCCGGATACAGACCGACCTGCAGCACGTGGAGAACGGCGAAGCCGAGCGCCTCGACACCCGCCTCTCGCCAGAGCTCGCGCGTCTGGCCAGGGCCATGAACGGCGTGCTGGATCGCGATCGACGACTGATGAGGCATGCGCGTCACGCCGCGGGCAACCTGGCGCATGCGCTGAAGACCCCGGTAAGCGTGTTGACTACCCTGGCCGACGGGATCGATGAGCCGCGACGCACCCGACTCCGTGACGAACTGACGCGCATCGATGAAGCGGTACGTCATCACCTGGCCAGAGCGTCAGCAGCCGGGGACGCCACCCTGGCTCCCCGGGTCGCCGCCAGCGACGTACTGGCGCCCATCCTCTCGGGACTCAGCCGCCTGGCCGAGCGACGCGGCATCACCCTCAGCCATAGCTTGCCGGCCGAAATGCGGGTGCGCATGGAGGCGCAGGACCTGCAGGAGCTGGTCGGCAACCTGCTGGACAATGCCCTACGCTGGGC
>NZ_JAVLBC010000227.1:0-4612 GCF_031581305.1 Halomonas sp. | reverse complement strand
TCACCGGCAAGATCCAGAAGTTCAAGATGCGCGAGGAGGCCACCCACGAGCTGGGATTGGCTTGAGCCATAAGCTGTAAGCTCTAAGCTGTAAGAAGAACCCCCGGGCTTCATTGCCCGTGGGGTTTTCTTATGGCTTACAGCTTATGGCTTACAGCTCCCGGCGTAGCCGGGTCAAAGCCCCTTGGGCGCATAGATCCCCGGTGCATTGCGCCAGTAGCCCTTGTAGTCCATGCCGAAACCGAAGACATAGCGGTCGGCGACTTCCAGGCTGCAGTAGTCGGCCCTGAGGCCTGGGACGGCCTTGCGGTCGTGCTGCTTGTCGACCAGCACCGCGGTGGAGGTGCTCGCCGCCCCCGCCTGCCGGCAGTAGTCGAGGATGGCAGCCAGGGTGGCCCCCTCGTCGAGGATGTCATCGACGATCACCACATGGCGGCCGGCCAGGGGCACCTCCGGGGAGACGCGCCAGAACAGCTCGCCGCCGCGCAGGCCACCCCGATAGCGGGTGGCATGAAGGTAGTCGACCTCCAGGGGAAAGCCCAGTCGCGTCATCAGGTGGCCGGTGGTGATCAGGCCACCGTTCATCACGCAGTAGAAAACCGGCAATCGGTCACCCAGGTCACGGGTGATCTCCTCGGCCATGCGGTCCAGGGCCCGCTCGACCTCGGGCTGCGAGATCAGGCAGTCGGCATTGTCCATGACGTCACGCATGACGGTCAGGGACGACAGGGAGTCGGCATCGAGTCGGGGCATCGTCGATCGGCTCTTGAGGGGAAGCAGAAAAGGGAAAGGGGGCTCACTCGGTAGCCATCGCCTCGAGACATGCATGGACACGGCGCCAGCGCGACAGGGCTTCCAGCGCCTTGAGGTCGGGCCGTGCCCTGGCGTAGCGCAAGCGTGTCGCGCGACGCACCTGGCGACCATGACAGGCGTCCAGCACCTCGTGGGCCGCGCTGCGGTCATTGCACACCAGCAGCATGTCACAACCCGCGGCCAGCGC
Organism: Halomonas sp.; assembly: GCF_031581305.1. GTDB lineage: Bacteria > Pseudomonadota > Gammaproteobacteria > Pseudomonadales > Halomonadaceae > Halomonas. Next base: position 3,613 of record NZ_JAVLBC010000227.1, on the reverse strand, counting down.
TACCTGCGCCCGGTCGGCGGGCGTACCGGCGGAGGCTGCCCCGGCCATGCTCAGGTCATCGGAGAAGATGACGCCCTTGAAGCCCAGGCTCTCGCGCAACATGCCCAGCCAGGCTGGCGAGAAGCCCGCCGGACGCGGGTCGAAGCCAGGATAGACGACATGCGCAGGCATCACCGCATCGAGACGAGTCGCCAGCTCGGCGAAAGGCAGAAGGTCACGTTGGCGCAGGGCTTCCAGGGAGCGACCATCCACTGGCAGCTCATGATGGGAGTCGGCCGCCACGCCGCCGTGGCCCGGAAAGTGCTTACCTACGGCCACCATGCCCGCCTCGTGCAGGCCGTCAAGGAAGGCACGGCCGAGGCGGGCCACCACCCGCGGGTTCGCAGAGAAGCTGCGATCGCCGATCACGCTGGAGGTGCCACCGTCCACGTCCAGCACCGGGGCGAAGGAGAGGTCAAGGCCGCAGGCCGCCATCTCCATGCCCAGCAACCAGCCGGCATCCTGGCAGAGCCGTACCGTCACCTCGGGCTGCAGGTCGAAGTCGCGCCCCAGGCATCCCATGGCCGGCAGGCGGGTGACGCCCTCGCGCAGGCGCTGGACCCGCCCCCCCTCCTGGTCGACCGTCAGCAACAGATCGGGGCGTATACGACGGACCTCGTCGCACAGGGTGCGGACCTGTCCGGCCGAGGCGATGTTGCGAGCAAACAGGATCACGCCCCCGACCTCGGGGCGCGCCAGCAGTTCGTGCTCCTCTGGGGTCAGGCTGAGGCCCTCCAGATCCAACATCACCGGTCCGAGCATCTGGGTCATGATCATGCCCCTGGAAGATGAAAGGGGCATGATTCTAGACCAAAGCCGCAGCACAGGACAGCCCGCGAGCAGCTCGGCAAGGCTATCGCCGTTGACCCGAATGCGCGATATGCCCCGTCCTGCCTTCCGAAAAGCCAGCCCCGCTCGTAGCCCTGTCGCCGACATAGCCTCGAGCCCTTCTCTTCTGAGATAGCCCTGGCATCGAAATAAAGAATGTTGCACTGCACAAATTGCTCTGCTATTGTGCATCGCAACAGAGACGCAGAAGGCATCGGCAGACCGCCACGGCCTTCGAATTGATCCGAAATCCCCGGGAGGGACTCACGATGCAAAACTTCGACACCAAGCAGTTCACTGAACAGTTCGAATCCATGTTCTTCGGCCCGGCTCGCGCCTATGCGGCCTTGTCCGTGGACTACACCGAGAAGCTGGTCAACGCCCAGCTGGACGCCGGCAAGGCCTACACCGACACCGGCCTGGCGCAGCTGCGCAGCCTGATGAACGTCAAGGATGCCGAAGGCCTGCGCACCTACATGGAAGGCCAGCAGAAGGTCGCCAAGGACCTGACCGAGCGCCTGAAGGGCGACACCGAGAAGGTCGTCTCCCTGCAGAAGGACTTCGTGCAGCAGAGCCAGAAGCTGACCGAAGACAACGTCAAGCAGGCGACTGACACTGCCACCAAAGCAGCCAAGTAAGCCTGAAGGCGCCGGCGTCGCCGGCGCGCTTGAACGTACGAAAGGGCCGCCGATCATCGATCGGCGGCCCTTTTGCGTTATCCTTACCGGGCACGGGGCATCGTCCACCCTCCGGGAGACTGTAGATGACACGTTGGATCCTTCCCGCCCTGCTGGGGCTCACGCTGGCTGGCTGCCAGATCATCGAGCCGCGCTATCCCGCCGGTGAGCGTGAACGCGTCGAGGTCATCGAGCGCGGCATGGAGGCGCCAAGCCAGACTGAACGCGCCGAGCGCCCTGATACTGCCGGCCGGGTTGCTCGCCAGGTAACCTTCCCGGCCGAGGAGTATGCCACTCTGGAGAAGAGCGGCAGTGGCGTGATCAGCGGACGTCTCATGCTGGGCGGGCACCCGGTGGCAAATCGCCCCGTCTCGGCAGCCCCGGTGACCACCTATTCAGCCGAGGCCGCGGAGCAGGCCCTGGCAGGCCGCGCCGTGGAGCCTGCCGACCCGCGGGCACGCGAATACACCCACACCACCCGCACCGACGCCACTGGCTACTTCCGACTCGATGAACTGCCTGCCGGCGAGTTCTATGTTTCGAGCAGTGGACAGGATCCGTCCACCGGCGAGACACGCGTGGTCATCCGCCAGGTCAGCCTGGGCAACGGCCAGTCCCGCAGCATCGAGCTCAGTCGTTGAGCAAACTAGCCGCGCATCCTACGCATCGACGCGAAGCGTGATGCGCTAGTCAAGCGGCAAGCCTTGGCGAGAGCCAAGGCACATGCTGGATAAATATCAGGGAGTAGCTTAGGCTTTTCACATGGCTCGAGCGATGATTCGCACGGACAAGTGGCCCCTACAAGCCACGGCGCAGCAGCGACACCTGATGCGTCTGACGCTGGCGGAATACCGCCAGTTCTGCCGTGCGTTGTCGCTCGTGGTGCTGACCAACTGGCCCTCGCTTCAGCAGGCGCCCAGCTTTGCCACAGCCGTGGAGCGGCTGATGCACCCCACTGCCAAGAATCCGTCGCCACGCCATCGCTACTTCATTCGACGCTTCTACAAGTTCCCGTCCTACCTGCGCCGAGCGGCCATCGAGTTCGTCAAGGGCCAGGTATCGAGCTACCTGACCCGCTATCGGGCCTGGCAGGTGGGCGAACGGAAGCATCGTCATGCCCGGCCACCGCGCTTCAACCCGGTCGCCGGCTGCTACCCGGTGATGTATCGCGGGCAGTTGGTCAAGTTCGATACCGAGTTCACCACCGCCAGTCTGAAGCTGTGGGACGGCAAGGAGTGGCGGTGGCATGACGTGGCGATCAAGGCAGTACGCCAGCGCCACCGCCTGGGCACCGTCAAGTCACCGACCCTGGTGCTCAACCGACGCTGCCACCTGGCGGTGCCGGTGGTGTTGGCGCCTCAATCCCTCCCTGACCAACAGCTCGTGTGCGCAGTGGATGTCGGAATCAATACGCTGGCCACGGCCAGCATCGTGACACCGGACGGCACTGTCGTGGCGCGGAGGTTCTTCCACCCCGCCGCGGACATAGACCGTCGTGACAAGCGCGCCATGCTGATCCGCCGCAAGGCGCGCAAGACCGCCAAGCTCTCGAAAGGGTTCGGGCGGACGTGGTACCGCAAGGCCCAGCACATCAATGAGCACATGGCCCAGCAGACCTCCCGGCGACTGGTCGACGTCGCACTGGCGCAAGGAGCCGATGTGATCGTGCTGGAGGATCTGAAGGGCTGGCGGCCCAAGGCCGGCAAGAAGCGGTCGGGATTGCGCCAGCGCTTCCACCACTGGCTGCATCGCCGGCTGGCCACGCTGATCGAGCAGAAGATGGCCGAGGCCGGCGGCCGGGTCGTTTATGTCTATGCCCGAGGCACCTCGGCCTGGGCGTTCGACGGCTCGGGTCGCATCAAGCGGGACAAGGCGCAGTACGAACTGGCCGCCTTCCAGAACGGCAAGCAGTACAGCGCGGATCTTAACGCCAGTTACAACATCGGTGCCCGCTACTGGGCCTGGAAACACAAACTGACCCGCCGCAAGGACGGGCAGTTGTCAGGCGGCAAACGCTCCCCTGGCAAACCGAGAATGCCGGTCACGCTCTCAACGCTCTGGCAGCGAGA
>NZ_JAVLBC010000226.1:0-4614 GCF_031581305.1 Halomonas sp. | reverse complement strand
CCGGCCTGCCGGCCATCGACCCCAAGCAGGATCGCGCCATGATCTGCGGCAGCCCAGCGATGCTCGACGACACCAGCCACCTGCTTGACGAGCTCGGGTTCACCATCTCGCCGCGCATGGGTGAGCCCGGGGACTATGTCATCGAGCGGGCCTTCGTCGAGAAATAAGCGCCGAGCCTCAAGCACCGAGCCGCCAAGCTGTTCGGTGACGGGCGGTAGGTAGCGAGGCAGAAACGTGAAACCCCACCGTGCTAACCGCTGGTGGGGTTTCTTGCTACTGGCTACCTGGCTTTAGGCTCCGCTTGGCCGCTTGGCCGCTTGGCCGCTTGGCCGCTTGGCCGCTTGGCCGCTTGGTGCTTAGACCGCGTCCTTGCCGGTCTCGCCGGTACGGATGCGGATGACCTGCTCCAGCGGCGTGACGAAGATCTTGCCGTCGCCGATCTTGCCGGTGTTCGCGACTTGGGTGATGGCATCGATTACCTGCTCTGCCATGTCCTCATCCACGGCGACCTCGAGCTTCACCTTGGGCAGGAAATCGACCACATACTCGGCGCCGCGATAGAGTTCGGTGTGGCCCTTCTGGCGACCGAAACCCTTGACTTCAGTGACGGTGATGCCCTGGACGCCGATCTCGGAGAGCGACTCCCGTACGTCGTCGAGCTTGAACGGCTTGATGATGGCGGTCACCAGTTTCATGGTCTTGATCCTCGTCCTGTCCGTTGGTCGGTGGCGCTGGCCGCCACCCCTGCTGCGTACATTGTGCCAGAGCATACACCCGCTGCGGGAGGAATAAAAAAAGGCCCCCCGCAGGGGGCCAGGAGGAGCACGCCAGTTCACTCGGGGCAGCCTCACTTCTTGGAGGCGCTGAACTCGGGGTAGGCTTCCAGGCCGCACTCCGCCAGGTCGACCCCTTCATACTCCTCTTCTTCGGTCACCCGGACGCCCATCACGGCCTTGAGGATCAGCCAGACGATCAGGCTGGCCACGAACACCCAGAAGAAGATGCCGAGGATGCCGATGAGCTGCGGACCGAAGCCGGCTCCGCTGTTGGTCAGCGGCACGGCCAGCACGCCCCAGATGCCCACCACCCCGTGCACGGAGATGGCACCCACCGGGTCATCCAGCTTCAGCTTGTCCAGGGTCACGATGGCGATGACCACCAGCAGGCCGCCCACGACACCGATCAGCGCGGAGCCCAGTGCGCTGGGCGAGAGCGGATCGGCGGTGATGGCCACCAGGCCCGCCAGGGCGCCGTTCAGCGACATGGTCAGGTCGGCCTTGCGGAACCACAGCTTGGCGAGGATCAGCGCGGCGATCACGCCGCCGGCGGCGGCCGCGTTGGTGTTGACGAACACCTGGGCCACGTTGTTGGCGGAGGAGACGTCGGACATCTTCAGCTCAGAGCCGCCGTTGAAGCCGAACCAGCCCATCCACAGGATGAAGGTACCCAGGGTGGCCAGCGGCAGGTTGGCGCCGGGGATGGCATAGATGCTGCCGTCCTTGCCGTACTTGCCCTTGCGCGGGCCGAGCACCAGCACGCCGGCCAGGGCCGCGGCGGCACCCGCCAGGTGCACGATGCCGGAGCCGGCATAGTCGGAGTAGCCGACCTCGGCCAGCCAGCCACCGCCCCAGGTCCAGTAGCCTGACACCGGGTAGATGAAGCCGGTCATGACCACGGCGAAGGCCAGGAAGGCCCACAGCTTCATGCGCTCGGCCACGGCACCGGAGACGATGGACATGGCGGTGGCCACGAACACCACCTGGAAGAAGAAGTCCGAGCGCATGGAGTAGTAGGGGGCGTCATCGCCGCCGGCGAGCACCGCATCGACGCCGTTCTCGCTGCCGATCAGCGCGCCCAGGCTCGGCAGGATGCCGCCTGCGCCGCTGGAGTACATCACGTAGTAACCCACCAGCAGGTACATGGTGCAGGCGATGGCGAACAGGGCGATGTTCTTGGTGAGGATCTCGGCGGTGTTCTTGGAGCGCACCAGGCCTGCCTCGAGCATCGAGAAGCCGGCGGCCATCCACATCACCAATACGCCGCAGATCAGGAAGTAGAAGGTATCGAGCGCGTAGCTCAGTTCCGGAAGTTCACTCATGGGGGTCTCTCCACGTCAGGAATGGGAAGGGAGGGGCCGTCAGACGGCGTCGGCGCCGCGCTCGCCGGTGCGGATGCGGATCGCGTCCTCCAGCGGCGTGACGAAGACCTTGCCGTCGCCGATCTTGCCGCTGTTGGCCGCACCGCAGATGGCGTCGAGCACGGTATCGAGGCGTGCGTCGTCCACGGCGACCTCGACCTTGACCTTGGGCAGGAAGTCGACCACGTACTCTGCACCGCGATAGAGCTCGGTGTGGCCCTTCTGGCGGCCAAAGCCCTTGACCTCCGTGACGGTGATGCCCTGGACGCCGTTGTCAGCGAGTGCTTCGCGTACATCGTCGAGCTTGAATGGCTTGATGATGGCAGTTATCAGCTTCATCCCGGATCTCCCCTGCTGGATGTCGGCGGCGTGATGCCGTGCGATGGGTGGCTGTCTTGCTCAAGCTAAAACCGTGCCATTCTCACAGATAAGTCTTTTATATCAGTGGAATGAATGGTTGAAAGAGGCGGGTTTCCGGTAGGTTGAGTCCGGCTCTTGCCGTGCTCGCACTCTGGTGGTGCCTGGTCATGGTGCGCGCGCCCCACAAGAGGGCGGCGGTGGGGAATGCGCCGAGCGAGGGCCTTGCGTATCCTGTGGGGAGGCATCCCATCACGATTCAGGAGAGACACCATGGTGAGCCATGATCGCATCAGCCGCCTGGCCCAGCAGATCGGCGACCGCCTGCAGGGCGCTTCCCAGGCCCCGGAGGAGGTGCAGAAGGGCATTCAGCAGGTGGTCAAGGGCGCCTTCGATCGTCTGGAGCTGGTCTCGCGGGAGGATTTCGACATCCTGATGGACGTCTTGCAGCGCACCCGGGCGCGGGTCGAGGCGCTGGAGACGCAGGTAGCGGCCCTCGAGGCGGCGCTGGATAGCACCGCCCCGCGGGAGGCAGCGCCGAGTGAGTCCTCGGCTGCGCTGCCGGATGAACCGAGCCCCGAGGAGGATGCCGGCGCCGGCGAGACCGACCGCTGATCCTCGTCCGGCGTCGGGCACATTCCGTTGGCCTGGGCTAGCCTGAGGTCAGACGGGCTGCGAGGGATCGCCGATGACGCTGGCAATCATCCACACCCGGGCCGGCCTCGGGCTCGAGGCGCCCCAGGTGTTGGTCGAGGTGCATCTGGCCAATGGGTTGCCCGGCATGACTCTGGTGGGCCTGCCGGAAGCCGCCGTCAAGGAGAGCCGCGAGCGGGTGCGCAGTGCCTTGGTGAATGCCGGCTTTGACTTCCCGTTGAAGCGCATCACCCTCAACCTGGCGCCTGCCGACCTGCCCAAGGAGGGGGGCCGCTTCGACCTGCCCATCGCCCTCGGTCTGCTGGTGGCTTCCGGGCAGGTGCCGTCCGATGCGCTGGCGGGCGTCGAGTGTGTCGGCGAGCTTGCCCTGGATGGTCGCCTGCGTCCCTTGACCGGCGTCCTGCCGCTGGCCATGGCGACACGTCGCGCCGGCCGGCGACTGATCGTGCCACGGGCCAATGCCGACGAGGCGGCCCTGGCCGGCGACCTCGAGGTACTGCCCGCGGATCATCTGCTGGAGGTGGTGGCCCACCTGCTGGGTCAGTCGCCCATCTCGCCCCACCCGTCACCGAGCGTAGCCCCGGCCCTCGAGGTGGGCCCCGACCTGGCGGAGGTCCGCGGTCAGCACCAGGCCCGACGTGCCCTGGAAGTGGCCGCGGCCGGCGGGCATAACCTGCTGTTCGCCGGCCCCCCGGGGACCGGCAAGACGATGCTGGCCAGCCGCCTGCCGGGGATTCTGCCGCCGCTTTCCGAGGAGGAGGCCCTTGAGGTGGCAGCGATCCGCTCGGTCGGCGGATTGGCGCATGCCGAACAGTGGGGCGTGCGCCCCTTCCGTGCTCCGCACCATACCGCCAGCGCCGTGGCCTTGGTGGGCGGTGGCTCCAAGCCGCGGCCCGGCGAGATCTCCTTGGCCCACCGCGGGGTGCTGTTCCTCGACGAGTTGCCGGAGTTCTCGCGGCACGTGCTGGAGGTGATGCGCGAGCCGATGGAGTCGGGGCAGATCCATATCGCCCGGGCTAGCCACGAGCGGCGTTACCCCGCTGGCTTCCAGCTGGTGGCGGCCATGAACCCCTGTCCCTGCGGCCATCTGGGCGACCCACGCCAGGCCTGCCACTGCACGGCGGCCCAGATTCAGCGCTACCAGGCGCGCCTCTCGGGACCGCTGCTCGACCGCATCGACCTGCAGGTGGAGGTGCCGGCGCTGGCGCCGGAGCAGCTTACCTCCCGTGAACCGGGCGAGTCATCGGCGGTGGTGCGCAAGCGGGTGCTGGCGGCCCGGGAGCGTCAGGCGGCTCGCGGCGCGCTGAATGCGCGGCTGGCCGGGCAAGCCCTGGAGGAGGCCTGCGCCCTGCAGGCGGGGGATCGCGCCTGGCTGGCCGGCGTGCTGGAGCGACTCAAGCTGTCGGCCCGGGCCTATCACCGGGTGCTGCGGGTGGCCCTGACCCTGGCCGACCTGGCTGGCGAGG
>NZ_JAVLBC010000225.1:0-4616 GCF_031581305.1 Halomonas sp. | reverse complement strand
GGCGTGGTGTTCGCTGGCTGCTCGGCGCGCTGCGGCTGGATCGGCTGCGCGAACGCATCGACCATAACGCCCGTTTACAGGATGCGCGTTACCAGGCGCTGCTCAACCTGCTCCGCGAACAGGCCGTGCGTCTTGAATCGCTGGAAACCGCCCAGCGCCGCCTGGCAGTCGACAACGAGGTGTTGCGACAGCGGCTGGCCGAGCGCCCGGAGGCGGCCAGTGACGCCATGGGTTCCGCGGCCATCCCAGAGTCGCCCCGACAGGATACTGCGGGGCGCGACTTCTACCGTGCCCTGGAGGCGCGCTTCCGCGGCAACCCCGGTGCCATCGCCGAGCTGATGCGCGAGCATCTGCCGGAGGTGCGCGCCGTGACGCGGCTGACCGAGGGCTTGCCGCTGCTCGACCTGGGTTGCGGGCGCGGCGAGTGGCTGGCGCTGTTGCGTGAGGAGGGCATCGCCGCCCAGGGCGTGGATCTCAACGCCGCCAATATCCAGGCCGGTCGCGAGCAGGAGCTGGAGGTGCGCTATCAGGATGCCCTGGCGGCTCTGCGTGATAGCGCCGATGCCAGCCTGGGTATGATCAGCGCCTTTCATCTTGTGGAGCATCTCGACCACGACCAGATCCGGGAGTTGTTGCATGAGGCCTTTCGCGCCCTGGCACCGGGGGGGCGCCTGCTGCTCGAGACGCCGAACCCTCAGAACTTGATCGTGGGCTGCTGCAACTTCTACCTCGACCCCACCCATATGCGCCCGCTGCCGCCCGATTTGATGGTGTTCCTCGCAGAGTTCGCCGGTTTCGAGCATGTCGAGGCGCGCCCCCTGCATCCGGTAGGCGAGGAACATCGTCTGCACGAGGAGAGCGAAACCGCGCGCCGCCTCAACCACTATCTCTACGGGCCACAGGATTATGCACTGCTGGCCACTCGACCCGCCGACCTCGATGGCCAAGCCCCTCGTGTTGGACAGGAGCAGGACGCATGACCCAGCCGATCACCGCCATTCACCAGTTCCACCACGGCGTCGACGCCGGTGACGGTGTCACCAACAGCTTGCTGTTCATCCAGCGCCTGCTGCGAGAGGTGGGCGTCGAATCAGATATCTATGCCGCCAATATTCCCGCCACCATGGCGGATTGTGTGCGGCCCTACCGCGAGTTGGAGAGCTGCGACCCAGCAAGCTCCCTGCTGCTGCATCATCACTCCATGGGCCATGAGCTCGGCGAGTGGCTGAACCGGCTTGCCGTACCACGGGCGCTGGTCTACCACAACATCACCCCGGCGGGCTTCTTTCCCCCTGGCAGCGACCTGCACCGCTACGCTGAACGGGGTCGTGAGCAACTGGTGAAGTGGCGGGACGAATTTCGGGCGGTGTTGGCGGTTTCCGATTTTAACGCCGAGGATCTGGTGGCGCTGGGCTATGAGCGTGAAGCCATCACCACTATTCCGCTGCTTGTCGATCTCGACCGCCCGGCTGCCGATGCTGGTACCTTGCCGGATCCGGCGACTCGACTGCATCCCGGTCTGTCCGAGCGTCCCGTGCTGCTGTTTGTGGGGCGCATCGTCGAAAACAAGCGTCAGCACCTGTTGATCGAAGCCCTGTGGCATCTGCAGCGCATGCAGGCTCAACATGGCGGAGGACCGCCTGCCATGCTGGTGATGGTCGGAGGAGGCGAGACCTCCGACTATGCCCGCTTCCTGCGCCAGCGGTTGCACCAGTTGCATCTCGACGACAGCGTCATCATGCCCGGCAAGGTCGACGACCTGCTACTGCAGGCGCTGTATCGCCATAGTGCCGCCTTTGTCTGTGCCAGTGCCCATGAAGGCTTCGGCATGCCATTGGTCGAGGCGATGCTCGCCGACTGCCCGGTGGTGGCCATGGGGCTCACCAATATCCCCTACACCCTGGGCGAAGGCGGTCTGGTATTGGATAGCGAAGACCCGGCGGTGATGGCCGCCAGCCTCTCGCTGCTGCTCGAGGACAAGTCACTGCGTGACGAGGTGCTGGCCGGCCAACAGCGATCCCTGCTGCGCTATCGACCCGAGGTGTTGGCCTCGGCACTGCGTGATTGGCTGACAGGCTCACTAGGACTCACCCTGCCTGATGGAACGTCCACAATGCAGTAAGTCGATATTTCAATCAGCGTTCTGCTTCAAGGTAACGTCAAAAAGGACTAGGCATGGTATGCAAGTAATCTCGGCCATTCATCAGTTCGCCGTCACCTGTGCCAGCGGCGACGGTATCACCAACGCCATGCTGTTTACCCAGCGGCTGGTACGAGAGTGTGGGCTAGCTTCCGAGATCTATGTCATTGACGCCCCGCAGGACATGGCCGATCGGGTAGGCGACTACCGGGACTACCGGGCGCGCCCCGAGGAGCTGTTGCTGATCCACCACGGCAGCGGCAATCCCCTGGAGAGCTGGCTGAAGGGGCTGGCCTGCCGTAAGCTGCTGGTCTATCACAATATTACCCCGGAGCACTTCTTCTCGCCGAACGACCCGGCAGTGCCGGTGCTGCGCCATGGTCGCGAACAGCTGACCCGCTGGCACACTTGGCTCAACGGGGCCATCGCGGTGTCCGACTACAATTACCGAGAGTTGATTGCGGCAGGCTTCCCCCCGGAAACCACTATCACTCTGCCATTGCTGGTCGATCTTGCCTCGCTGCCTCTTGGGCAGCCGCTCACTGCCCTGCCCCCCCAGCCATCCACGGATCCCGCCTACCGCCTGTTGTTCGTCGGGCGTCTGGCACCTAACAAGAACCAGGCGGGCCTGATTGCCGCTCTGGCTGCCATGCAGCAGCGTAGCGCTTGGCCCGTGGCGTTGACCCTGGTGGGGGGCGGTGATGACGCCACGCGCCGCAAACTGCAGCGGCTAGCCGAGGATCACGGCGTGGCCGATAGCGTGACCTTTACCGGCAAGGTGGATGACGCCGAGCTGCAGCGCCACTATCAGCAGGCAGACCTCTACATCAGCCTTAGCGAGCATGAAGGCTTCGGTATGCCACTCATCGAGGCCATGGCTCACGCGCTGCCGGTACTGGCCTACGCCGCTCCTGACAGCAGCATTGCCGACACCGTGGGGGAGGGCGGGCTGCTGCTGACCCAGTCAGATCCCGAAGTGGCGGCGGCAGCGGCACTGATGATGCTGCGCAATCCCGGCCTGCGGGCGCGGCTGATCGACGCCCAGCGTGAGCATCTGGCCCGCTTCGAGCCTGCTCGGCTGCTGGAGAGTCTGCGCGACTTCCTCGCCGAGCTAGGCATGGCCATGCCCGAGCTGCCCGCCAGTGAGCCCTGCCTGCCGGTGCAGCGCCGCTGGCGCCTCGAGGGCCCCTTCGACTCCAGCTACAGCCTGGCACTGGTCAACCGCGAGCTGGCCCGGGCGCTGCAAGGCCTGGAAGGAGAGGGCGAAGTGACCTTGCATAGCACCGAGGGCGGCGGTGACTTCGCTCCCGATCCGGCCTTCCTGGCTGAGCAGCCGGCGCTGGCCGCCGTGTCGCGCCGTGCGTCCGAGCCCGCCTGGTACAACGCTAGCCTGCGGCTCTGCTATCCGCCGCGTACCACCGACCTGGCAGCGCGCCATCGGCTGATTCACAGTTACGGCTGGGAAGAGTCGGTGTTTCCCCACGAACACGCCCAGGCCTTCAACGCCCGGCTCTCGGCGGTGACCACCATGTCGCGCTATGTGTCGCGGGTGCTCGCCGACAGCGGGGTGGGGCTGCCGTTGCCGGTGGTGGGCGTAGGTACTGATCACCTCTGCGACATCGCGCCGGACGAGGCGGCCCTGGCCGAGTGGCTGCCCGAGGCGGAGGCGGACGACGCGCCGATGACCTTCCTGCACGTCTCCTCGTGTTTTCCACGCAAGGGCGTCGACGTGTTGCTGGCGGCCTGGTATACCACCTTTATCGCCGATGACGGCGTGCAGCTGATCCTCAAGACCTTTCCCAACCCCCATCATGACATTGAGCGCGAGCTCGATGCCTGGCGACAACGCAACCCCCGCGGCGCCCCCGTGCGCCTGATCAACGCCGATCTCAGTCCCGAAGCGGTACGCGCCCTCTATCGGCGCGCCGATGCGCTGGTGGCGCCCAGCCGCGGCGAGGGCTACGGCCTGCCCATGGCCGAGGCCATGTGGTGCGACGTCCCGGTGATTACCACCGCCGGTGGCGGCCAGCGTGACTTCTGCACCCCCGAAACCGCCTGGCTGATCGACTACGACTATGCCCGGGCGCGCACCCACATGGGGCAGTTTGCCTCGGTGTGGGCCGAGCCCCGCGTCGAGCACCTCGGCGATCTGATGGCCGAATTCGCCGCGCGCCACCGTCGCGGCGAGCTGCGTGAGTGGAGCGCCGAGCGACGTCGAGCAGCGCGGGGCCTGGTCGAGGGCGAGCATACCTGGGCCGCCGTGGCGCGGCGCACCCGGGCAGCGGTCGAGGCCCTGGACGCGCTGCCCGCGCTGGCCCCGCGTCCACGCATCGGCTGGGTCAGCACCTGGAACAGCAAGTGTGGCATCGCCACCTACTCGCAGCTGCTGGTGACCCCGGCCCTGGCCAATCAGGTCACGGTGTTGGCCAACCGCGATGTCGAGTTGATTGCCGAGGATGGCCCCGAAGTAGTTCGC
>NZ_JAVLBC010000224.1:0-4617 GCF_031581305.1 Halomonas sp. | reverse complement strand
GACTACACGGCGCTGGTCACTGACGTGGTGAGGGCCCAGCAGGACCCCGCCGCCCTGCGCCTGACCCTGGACAGTCTGATCGACCGCCCCGACCGCATCCACCGTGAGCAGATCCACGACCTGCTATGGCGAATCCCTCGACGCATCGAGGGCATCCGGCTGCAGCTGCGTCGCAGCGAACTCGCGCCCGCCAGCTACGGCGAGCTGGTCGAGGAGCTCGCCCATGTGGCGTCGCGGCTGCCGGCCCTGGAAGCCGCCATCGACGCCGCCGCCAAGGAGGGGCTCGACGAGCAGGGCCGCGAGACCGTTCTAGTTCTGGGCATGGAAATCGAGGAAGGGCTGGCCTGGGCCTACAGCGAGCTGAACGAGCTGCTTCACCGCGCCTCGGCCGAACAACGCCAGTTGATGGAGCGTCTGGCGCTGGCCGTGGCGGTACTGCTGCTCCTCTTGCTGCTGGCGATCGCCGCGGTGATGCGGATGCTGTTTCATCTGCATCGTCAACGCGAGACCATGCGCCTGCAGAGCCGGACCGATGACCTGACCAGCCTCGGCAATCGCCGCTGGCTGCGTGAGGCGGCGGAGGAGGCGTTCGAGCGGTGCCGACGCCACGGGACGCCGCTGAGCCTGATGCTGCTGGACCTGGACCACTTCAAGACCATCAACGACGTCTTCGGTCACCCGGTCGGCGACGCGGTGCTGGCTGACTTTGCCCGCATCCTGGAGCGGCAGGTGCGGCGTGTCGACAGGGTGGCGCGGATGGGGGGCGAGGAGTTCGCGATCCTGATGCCCGACAGCGACCTGGCGGGGGCCGAGGCCCTGGCCGAGCGAATCCTGTGCGCGACCCGAGCGATGCCGTTACCTATCCCCGCTGCCGATCATCGGCTGACGGTGAGCATCGGCGTGGTCGAAGCCGATGAGGAAAGGAGCTTCGACCGCCTCTACAGCCGGGCCGACCAGCTGCTCTACCGCGCCAAGGCGGACGGCCGCGACCGGGCCGAGACCGGCCAGAAGCACGAGGCCGCCCCATTCCCCATCGACGAGACGGCTCGCCACGATGACAAGGGCCTTGTGTAGAGAGCCCACGAGGCCGCTGTTCATCTTGTCAGGCGTCCAGGCGCTGGGCCACAGCATTGAGGAAGCCCTGCATGTCGACGATGGTCTCCGCGGCGGGGTCGGTGGTCTTGCCCTTGAGGTCGCCGGTGATGATGCCGTCGGCGACGGTATCGATCAGCGCAGCCTTGAGGCGGGTGGCATAGTCGACCAGGGGCGCGTTGTCCTCGCGCTCGCCAAGGGTCTCCAGGGCATTGGCCACGGCGAAGATCAGCGCCGAGGAGTTGAAGTGCGCCTCCTTGCCGTCGCTCTCCAGGTACGTCAGGTAGAGGTCGTGGGCGGTGCCGTGGGGCGCCTCGAAGAGCATGGTGCCGCTCTTGCTCTCGATGATCGAGCTGGCCGTGGCCAGGCTGCCGCCGAGGGCGGCGGAAATGTCCGAGAAGATGTCGCCGTCGAGGTTCTGAGCCGGATAGAGAGCGTTGCGCGGGGGGTCGGTGATCATCTTGATGAGCTGGCTGGAGGGTCGCATGATCATGAACGACGGCGGCGGGGTGTCGGCCTGGGCCAGTTCGCGGCGCACGTCGGTGATCACGGTGCTGAACACCTCGTCGTAGTCCATGTATTCGCGCTTGAGGCCGAAGTAGACCTCCTTCTGCTTGCGCGAGGCGTCGCGGAACACCTGGGTGACCCAGTCCTTGATGGCCTCGTGGTCGTTGGACATCAGGAGGATGGGGTCGCCTTGCTTGACATGGCGCGCATGCTTCTCGTCGCCGTCGACGATCACCTTGAGGATGCCGTCCTCCGTGGCGGGGGCGTTGTAGCTGCCGTACTGGTCGCCGCCACCGGCGCTCATCCGTGACAGTGAGACATGTGCCTTGCGGGTGGGGATGCCGTGCACCTTGAGCTGCTCGACCAGCTTGTAGAGCTTGCGGCCGGTGGTGTTGTCCGGCACGCCCCACAGCGCCCTCTGTGGCGGGTTGGCGACGATGCGCGCGGCCTGGGCATCGATCAGCTCGTAGTGGTAGGCGAGCCCCAGCGCCTCGACCTGCGCGCGGTAGTGGCTCTCGTAGATGCCCTCGATGGCGGCGCGCATCACGCCGTCGTAGCCGGCGATGACGGTGTCCTTGAGGCCGAGGTAGATGTCGCGCTTCTCGTCGATGGCGCGCTGGAAGAAGCGGTGCGCCCAGGCCTTGATCTCGTCGATATCGTTGGTGGCGAGCAGCCAGGGGTCGCCCTTCTTGACCTCGCGGCGGTGCAGTTCCACCGGGTCGCCGCTGGTGCCGACGAACATCAGCTTGACGATGCCGGTGGCACGGGAGAGCTCGTTGTAGCTGTCCTTGCTGCCACCGGCCGCCATGGTGTCGACCTCGATGTCGCGGCCGACCCATTCCGGCTTGTTGAACTGCAGGTTGCGGAACTGGATGTCCTCGCGGGTGATGTTGCCGCCGATGCCCTTGCGGATGGCGCCGTTGGGCGACTTGGTGGCCAGCGGATGCAGGGTGGTGCCGTCAAGCTCGGGATGGGCCGCCAGCAGCTCGCCCAGCTGGGCGCGGTTGACGGTCATGCCGGCGTTCTTGACGCCCACCCCGTAGCGCTTGAGCGCCTCGACGGCATCGATCACCGCCTGGCCGTTGGTAACCAGGCGGTTCTCCGCGGTCAGGTCGACCTCCACCAACTCGATGTCCAGCGGGGAGGTCACGAAGGTGTCGAGGATCCGCTCGAAGGCTACCTGTGCCATCTCGTCGCCATGCAGGATGACCAGGGGGGCTGTCACTTTCAACTTGCTGCTCATCAGTCTTCCCTTGTTGAGACGATGGAAACTGTTGCGATGATCGAATGCGCACAGGGTACGCCTGCCGCCGGCCCTGCGCCATGCGTCCAAGGTGCAGGTCAGTGCCCTTCGGGGTCGGTGGCCCAGCGCTCGTCCGGATGCACCTCACTGGCGGGCAGCACCGGGTCGTAGCCCTCGACGCGCAGCGCGGCGATCACCTCCCGGGTGTGGTCGCTGCCCAGGGTCTCGAGGGTGGCCTCGACCTCGGTGGCGCGCAGCGAGAGGTCGGTAAAGGTGCGCTGATGGGCGATCTGGATGACGTTGGCGCGCTGCTCGGCGAGCAGGCGGGTGAGTTCGGCCAGTGAGCCGGGCACGTCGGGGATACCGACCCGCACCCGCACGATGCGTCCGGAGCGCACCAGGCCGCGCTGGATCACCGAGGAGAGCGCCAGCATGTCGATGTTGCCACCGCACAGCACCAGCCCCACCTTGCGGCCGCGGTAGCGCTCGGGGTCGGTGAGCAGGGCGGCGAGCCCCGCGGCGCCGGCCCCCTCGGCGACGCTCTTCTCGATCTCCAGCAGCATCAGGATGGCCCGCTCGATCTCGGGCTCGTCCACCAGCACGATGTCGCTGACCAGCTCGCGCACGATCTCCCGGGTCAGCGTGCCGGGCTGCTTCACGGCGATGCCCTCGGCCAGGCTGGCCAGGCCGCAGTGAATCTCCTCGCCGGCCAGCGCCTGCTTCATGGCGGGAAAGCGCTTGGTCTGCACGCCGATCACTTCGATATCGGGCTTCAGCGCCTTGGCTGCCACGGCGTTGCCGCTGATCAGGCCACCGCCGCCAATGGGGATCACCAGGCACTCGAGGTCGGGGACATCCTCGAGCATCTCGGGGGCGATAGTGCCCTGCCCGGCAATGATCCGCGCATCGTCGTAAGGGTGCACGAAGACCAGGTGGCGTTCCTCGGCCAGGCGTCGGGCGTAGGCTCCGGCCTCGTCGACCCCGTTGCCTTCCAGGTGCACCTCGGCCCCGAAGCTGCGGGTGTTGCGCACCTTGAGGTTGGGGGTGTGGCGGGGCATGACGATGGTGGCGTGGATGCCCAGCCGTTTGGCGTGATAGGCCACTGCCTGGGCGTGGTTGCCCGCCGACATGGCGATCACGCCCCGGGCGCGCTCCTCGGGGCTGAGCGAGAGGAGGTGGTTGAGGGCACCGCGCTCCTTGAAGGAGGCGGTGAACTGGTGGTTCTCGAACTTGATGTAGAGCTCGCAGCCGGTGAGCCGCGAGAGGGTGGTGGAGTGCAGGCAGGCGGTGCGTTCCACGCTTCCCTGGAGGCGCGCGGCGGCCTGTCGAACGTCGTCGAGGGTCACGCTCATGGGAGGGGCGTCTCCGTTGGTGGGTACTTGTCGGGAAAGCAGGCGTCTGCCAGGTGGGGCAGGCGTGCTGCCAGGGCGAACACGTGGGGATCGTCCACGCCGAGGTCGCGCAGGGCCTGGGCCAGGTTGACCAGGTAGTCGCGGTTGGGACCGCTGGGGCCGTGAGCCACGGCAATCTGTTCGGCAATGGCGTCGAGCGGGGCGTCGCCGAGGAAGGCGGCGTTGTCCTCGGTGGCGAGGTACACCAGCCCCTCGGCGCTCGAGGGCGGTGCGGCGTCCTCGAAGTGAAGCCGGGTGACCTCGCGCAGGTAGCCGTTCTTCTCGCGCACGTCGAGCGGGCCGAGTACCTCGGGGGTGATGCGGTAGGCCATGCCATGGCAGGTCGCGCCGGGTTCGCGCACCAGGGTGACAACCCGGCCCGGC
>NZ_JAVLBC010000019.1:0-24462 GCF_031581305.1 Halomonas sp. | reverse complement strand
ACCGCGCTGGCCAGCTGGCCGATGCCGCTCTCGGCGTCAAAGCGGTGGCTGTGCCGCAGCATGGCGATGGCCTGGTCCAGCGGGGCGCCGTTGGCGTCGAGCCTCTCGGGGGGCAACGCCTGGCCGGTGGCTTCGGCGAGCCAGTCGGCGGTCTCGGGCGTGTAGTGGCCGCCCTCGGCGCGGGCGCACAGGTCGCCCAGCACCGAGCCGGCCTCCACCGAGGCGAGCTGGTCCTTGTCGCCCAGCAGCACCAGTCGCCCACGGGGCGGCAGGGCGTCGAGCAGGGCGGCCATCATTTCCACGTCGACCATGGAGGCCTCGTCCACCACCAGCACGTCCAGCGGCAGCGGGTTTCGGGCGTGGTGGCGGAAGTGGCGGGTGTCGGGGCGCGAGCCCAGCAGGCGGTGGAGGGTGGTGACGTCCGTTGGGATGGCTTTTCGAAGGGCTTCGGCACCGCTTTCGCGCACTGAAGTGCGCTCCCACGATGGATTACTGCTCTCCTCTTTCTCCAAGACAGCCAGCAGTGGGGCCAGGCCATCCAGTTCCAGGGAGCTGACCTGGCCGGCGATGGACTCGTTGAGGCGCGCGGCGGCCTTGCCGGTGGGGGCGGCCAGGCGGATGCGCAGCGCTCGCTGGCCTGCGCCAAGGGCGAGGGTCTGCAGCAGGGCGAGCAGCTTGACCACGGTGGTGGTCTTGCCGGTGCCGGGGCCGCCGGTGATCACCGCGAAGGGCGAACGGGCGGCCAGGGCGCAGGCGGCCTTCTGCCAGTCCAGGTGGTCTCCCATGGGGAAGAGGGCGGCCAGGGCCCGGGAGAGAGCGTCGAGGTTCATTGCCTGATCGGGGCGCCTGTCGGCGCCTTCGCCTGACTCAGCCTTGTTCCTACAGTAGGAACCGCTTTCCAGTCTGGAGGCGATGTGCTGCTGGATCGAGCGCTCGTGGTGCCAGAAGCGGCGCAGGTAGAGCCGGGTGTCGTCGAGCACCAGCGGGGTGTTGCCGGGGCCGTGGCCGATGATCAGCGGGTGAGTGAGCGCTTCCTGCCAGCCGGACAGCGTGAGCTCGCCGAGCAGTTGGCTGGGCCGCGGCGGCGGGTCTTCCAGGCTGTCGCCCTCGGGCGGCAGCGAGAGCGCCAGGTCCGGCTCGGCCAGGGTCTGTGCCAGGTCCAGGCACACATGGCCGCGGCCGAGCTGGTGGCTGGCAAGTGCCGCGGCCAGCAGCAGCGGGGCCGGGGCGTCGGGCACCTCGCGGGCCAGGAAGGCCGCGAAGGCGCGATCCAGGGCGCGCAGCCAGCCGCGGGCCACCCAGCGGTCGAGCAGGGCGAACAGCACCGGCGGCTCCCGCAGGGCGTCGGCGATGGCGGCATCGCCGGATGGCACGTTGTCACTGGTGGCGGTTTGTCTATCGCTCATGGTTTTTTCTCTACCGCTCATGGCTGTGCCTCCGGGGCGCGGAACAGGGCGTCCAGCTGTTCGATCAGCTCACGGGGCGGGCGCTCACGGTGCACGCCCCGCGAGGGCGCGTGCTGGCCGCGCAGGAACACATAGAGCGCGCCGCCCAGGTGGCGGTCGATGTCGTAGTCCGGCAGCCGCGACTTGAGCAGGCGGTGCAGGGCCAGCAGGTAGAGGCAGTACTGCAGATCGTAGCGCTTCTCGCGCACTGCCTCGGCCATCGCCGCCTCGGCGTAGGCCTCGTCGTCGCGACCCAGGTGGTTGGATTTCCAGTCGAGCACGTAGAAGCGCCCCTCGTGCTCCACCACCAGATCGATGAAGCCCTTGAGCATGCCATTGAGCCGGTCGCGCTCCAGCGCCGGGCGAGCGGCGCCACCCAGTGTGTGAGCGCTCACGAGGGCGTCCAGGCGAGCGGTGTCGACCTGGTGGGCGGCAAACCAGAACTCCAGCTCCACCTGATAGCGAGTGCTCGCCAATTCCGCCAGGCGCAGCGGCGCCACCGGCCCCTCGGGGGCACTCGGCACCGGCAATTCGCTTGTCAGCAGTCCGCGCAGCCAGGCCTGCAGCGCGGGGATGCGCTCGCGCCAGCCGCGCAGGTTGGCGCGCCGGGCCAGGGTGTCGTCGAGGCGTTCGGGATCGGCGGCCAACGCCTCGAAGCCCTCGTGGCCGGCCCACTCCAGCAGGCCGTGCAGGAAGGTGCCCGCTGCCGGCCCACGAGGAAACAGGTGAAGTGAGGCCTCGCTGACCGCCATGGACGCACCGGCCGGGTCCTGGGGCTCGTCGCGCATCTCCCGGGCGGTGGCTTCAAGAGCGGTTTCGGGCTCTTCCTTCGCGAGCGCAGTTTCGGGCTCTATGGATAGCGCGGTCTCGGGCGCTTCCTCCCCTCCACCGATGCGCTCGCCCCCCCGTCGCAGCGCCGAGTAGCTGGCGATCCACCAGTGCTCCCGGGCGCGTCGGGCAGGCGTGAGCGCCTCGCGCAGGGCCTCGCCGTTCTGCTCGATGGGCACCACGAGATCGCGGGGCGCCGGCGCCGGCACTATCTCTACCACGCCTTCGTTGCCGCCGGCTTCGGTTATCAGCGGCGCGAGCGCCTCGCCCAGGGTCTTCGGCGAGAGCGGGGCACCGGCGGTGAGCACCTGGCCGATGGCGCTGCGCTCCAGCCCCTTGAGCGGGGCGATGCCCAGCCAGGTGGCGTGACGGGCGCGGGTCAGGGCCACGTAGAGCTTGCGCAGGTCCTCGCCCAGGCGCTCGTCGTCGGCGCGGGCCAGCACCGTGTCGTCGGCCTCCAGCGAGAGGTGGCGCCGGCCCTGGTCGTCATGCCAGGTGAGCGGCAGGTCGCTGGCCTTCTTCTCGCGGAAGGCGCAGATGAAGGGCAGGAAGACCAGCGGGTACTCCAGCCCCTTGGACTTGTGGATGGTGATCACCTGCACCAGGTCGGCGTCGCTCTCCAGGCGCAGGCGGTGGGTGTCGGCCTGTGCCGGGGGCTGGGCGCGCGCCTCGCTGAGGTGGCGCAGCAGGGCGTGCTCGCCGTCGAGCTCGGCGCTGGCTTCCTGCAGCAGCTCGCCCAGGTGCAGCAGGTCCGTCAAATGGCGCTCACCGCTGGCACTTTTCAGCAGCCGGGTGGGCACGGCGAAGTCGGCCAGCAGCCGGTGCAGCATGGGCAGCACGCCCTGGCGCTGCCACTGGCGGTGGTAGGCCCGGAACTGCAATACACGCTCTTCCCAGGCCAGCTCGTCGTGCTGCAGGGCGTCGAGATCATGGAGCCCCATGCCCAGGCTGGGCATGGCCAGCGCGGCATGCAGGCGCCGCTCGCTGTCGGGTTCGCCGCAGGCGGCGAGCCACACCTCCAGTTCCAGGGCGGCGGGGGTCTCGAATACGCCCTCCTTGTCGGAGAGGTAGACGCTCTTGATGCCGCGCTCGAGCAGTGCGCCGCGAATCGCCTTCGCCTCCCCCGCGTTGTTGACCAGCACGGCGAGATCCGAGGGCTTGAGCGCGCGCAAGGCCTTGCCCGGCTCGCCGAAGCCGGTGCGCCCCTGCTGGCCCTCGCACAGCAGCTCGGCCATCCGGGTGGCGCAGCGCGCGGCCATCTCCTTGAAGTAGGCGCCCTTGTTCATCCCTTCAGCCGCGTCGCCCTGGGATTCAAGGTGCCAGAGCGTCATGGCCGGCAGCGGCGCGCCGTCGCGGGTCAGGGCGTCCTTGCGGCCCTTGGCCTTGACCGGCAGGAAGGGCACCGGGTTTTCGAGCACTTGGCTCAATGGCTGCGCGAGCGAATCACTGCGTTGCGCGGTGCTCGAAAGCTCGCCTAACCCCTCGTTATGTCTCGCTTCCTGTGCGCCGTGCGCCTTGTGCTTCATCTCGCTCGCCGACTGATCCAAGCGCTCTCTTTGCCCTCGCTTTTTGCGGAACAGGAAGGCGCCGCGGCCGGCGGGGTGGGATTCGGCGAAGCGAAACACCCGGTTGACCGCCTCCACCATGGCGGTGGCCGAGCGGAAGTTGGTGCCCAGGGTGACATGGCGTCCGGCGGTATCGCGCCGCGCCTGCAGGTAGGTATGGATATCGGCGCCGCGGAAGGCGTAGATCGCCTGCTTGGGGTCGCCGATCAGCAGGATGCCGCTGGGGGCGGCGGGGTCGGGGGCCTCGGCCAGACGGTAGACGTGGTCGAAGAGCCGATATTGCACCGGGTCGGTGTCCTGGAATTCGTCGACCAGGGCCACCGGGAACTGGCGGCGCACGTGCGCCGCCAGCGCCTCGCCGGCATCGCCCACGAAGGCGCGATCGAGGCGCTCGAGCAGGTCGTCGGGGCCGAGCTCGGCGCGGCGCTGTTGCATGCGCTCGCGGCGCTCGCTCATCCAGTGCACGGCGTGGGCGAGCAGGTCGGCGTGGGCATCGGGCAGGGTTTTGAGCTGCTCCGGCAGCGCCTCGAATGCGGTGAAGGCCGGGTGATCGGGAGGCTCGCCCTTCCAGATCTCGGCGATGCCCGCGGGTGTCAGACGGTGCCAGGCAGCGGCCTTGCGATCCAGGTCCGGCCAATCCATGTCGGTTGTGGCCCACTCGCGCAGCTTGTCCAGCCAGTTGCTGCGATGGTCCTTGCGCATCTTGCTGCCATTGAACGCCTTGGCTTGCTGACCTTCATCGAACAGCCTGGCGAGTTCATCCACCCAGGCGGGCCAGGGCGCCTTGAGCGAAGCCAGCATCCGCGCGCGCTCGGCCTGCATGGCGGCCAGGGCCCCGGCGGGGGGCGGGGCATCGGGCAGCAGGTCGGCATCGCCCTGCAGGCGCCGCACGTCCTCGGCGAGGGCGTCGGGGGTTTCCCAGTAGCGGGTGACCACCGCCAGGGCGTCGGCGTCCAGGGCGTAGTAGAAGCTGCGCCAGTAGTCCCGGGCGACCTCGAGCTCGAGCTCCGACTGGTCGAGGTTCATCTCCAGCGAGAAGAGGCTGCCGCTCTCGAAGGCGTGCTCGCGCAGCATGCGGTGGCACCAGGCGTGGATGGTGGAGACCGCGGCCTCGTCCATCCACTCGGCGGCCAGCTGCAGGCGGCGGGCGCAGGCGGGCCAGCTCTCGCGGGGGTAGCTGTCGCGCAGGGCGATCAGCGGATCGCCGCCCGGCGGATCGCCGCCCGACTTGTCCACCGCCTCTGAGTTATCCACCGGCGGTTCGGCGAAGAGGTCGTCGATTTCGCCTTCTGATGTGGCTCCCATGGACGGAGCTGATCCGGCGGCAGACCTACGAGGAGGCGCTGTGACCCCCTCCCTGGGCGCTACCGACGCCGTCCCTGGCGTAGGACCTCCTCTGCGGTCTGCCCCCGGCGCTCCTTCGGTGGCGTAATCGAAACCTGCTCCCGGAGCTTCGTTGTTCTGGGCCAGAAATGCATCCGCCGCCTCCACCAGCCGGGCACGGATGCGGTCGCGCAGCTCGCGGGTGGCGGCATTGGTGAAGGTCACCACCAGGATCTCCGGCGGGGTGAGCGCGCGGGGGAAGCTCGCGGTATCAGCCTCGTCCCGCGGGCCCAGCACCAGGCGCACGTAGAGCAGGGCGATGGTGAAGGTCTTGCCGGTGCCGGCGCTGGCCTCGATCAGCCGGCTGCCGGTGAGCGACAGGTGGATCGGGTCCAGGGTGGGGGGCGTCTGATCCGGTGCGCTCATGACTGGCCTCCCTTGCCCTTGCCGCTATTTCCCTTCTTCTCCTTCGGCGTCTTCACCGCGCGCAGCAGCGGGGCGTAGAGCCGCTCGGCCAGCTCGGCAAAGTCAATGGGGTCTGACCCCCAGGTAGCCCCGGTTGCGGGGTCAGACCCCATTGGCGACAACTTGGCACGCAGCATGGCCTCGAGCTCCGGCCACTGGCGCATCAGGTAGGCGTCGCGGCCGCGCTCGCCATGGTCGCCGTTGAAGCCGCTGCCGTGGAAGGCGCTCTCGGCGGCCTTCCAGGCCTTGTTGTCGTCCTCGCTGGCCTCGCCGGCGAGGCAGCGCGTCATGGCCTGCGGGGTGCCGCCCTTCTCCAGCCAGGCGAAGGCGGTGTCGCGGGCCAGCGGCAGGGGCATGGCCATGCCGTGGCGCCAGGCGTCGGCGATGGCCGTCAGCCGCTCGCGGGCCTCGTCCGCGGGCAGTGGGGCCAGGGTGCCGCCGCCGGCGCGGGAGAGCAGCCGAGTGGTCAAGGGGCCTTCCAGTTGGCCGGCCAGGTGGGCCACCCAGGGGGTGAGCCAGTGCTTCCAGTGGTACTTGCCCTTGTGCACCAGACTGCTGGTGGTGAGCAGCACCCGGCAGCGCTCGCCGGCCTCATTCACGCGTAGCTCGCCCAGCCAGTCTTCCAGCGTCAGGCCCTCGCCCAGCTCGTTTCGAAGATCGAGCGATACATCCAGCGGCGCTTCCATGGCGTGAGGCCATTCATCGAGCACCTGGCGGTAGTCGGCGAAGAGGGTGTCCATGGGCTCGACGAGCGTCTCGCGCATCTGCTCGGCGAAGCCACCCATGGCCAGGCGCCCTTCACGCTCCAGGCGCTCCAGCGTGGCCAGCATGGCGGGCTCATGGGGCTCGTCGGCTTCCACCGCGGCGCGACTTGCCTCGATCAGCGCATGCTGCAGCTGCCAGTGGTCGAGGCCATCCAGGGTGAAGGGCTCGTGGTCGAGCCGTTCCATGGCCGCCGTTTCCAGATGGACCTTGAGCCGGGTGTTGTAGAAGGCCTGCACCGGCGCCCTGAGGAAGTGGCCCAGTTGGGCCAGTGTCAGCGGGTTCTCCTGGCGGAACGGCGCCAGCGGGGGCTCGGCGGCCGGGGTCGGTGCGGGCTCGGCGTCGGGGCGGTGCAGCTCGCGCCACTCGTGGGCGTAGGTGGCAAGAGGGGAGCCTTCGCGGAAGTACTCGATGCTGAAGGGCTGCAGCGGGTGCTCGGTGGTCAGCGCGGCCAGCAGTGCCTTGCCATCTGCGTCGCCTTCGTGGTCGGCCTGCCCTTCATCCGACAGGACCCAGCCGCGCGCCAGGTGGTCGCGCAGCTGGCCGAGCAGCACCGAGGGTGGCTGCTCGCTGTTGTCGACGATGCTGCGACCCACCCAGCTGATGCTCAGCCGGTCGAGGGCGGAGAGCAGCGCCTCCAGGAAGAGGTAGCGGTCGTCCTCGCGGCGCGAGCGGTCGCCGGGGCGGTAGTCCTGGGCCATCAGGTCGATGTCCAGCGGGCGCTGCACCCTGGGGTAGTCGGCGTCGTTCATGCCCAGCAGGCAGACGTGGCGGAAGGGGATGGCGCGCATCGGCATCAAGGTGGCGATGTTCACCGCGCCGGCCAGGAAGCGCTGGGAGAGGCTCGCCTCGTCCACCTGGGCAAGCCAGTGTTCGCGCACCACCGAAAGCGGCAGGGGCTCGGTGAGCTCGGCCTCCTCGGCGCTCTCCTGCCAGGCTTCCAGCGCCTGCTCGAGCCGGGTCAGCGCCATCAGGTCCTGGTCGGACTCGGCCAGGAAACAGGCCTCCAGCAGGTGGCGCAGCCGCTCGCCCCAGGTGGTCACGTCGGCCGGTTCGGCAAGCGTCTGCCACTGCGCCTCCAGGGTGTCGACCAGGCTGACCAGCGGGCCAGCCAAGGCCGCCTCCAGCCCGCCGATGTCGTCATAGGGCTCGATGCCCTGCCAGTGGCCCTCGGCGGCGTCGCCCACGGCATAGCCGAGCAGCAGCCGGCGCAGGCCGAAGGCCCAGGTGTTGGCGGTGAGACCCTCCGGCAGGTCCAGGCTCTGGCGCTGGCGGGCATCGAGCCCCCAGCGGATGCCGGCGCCCTCTATCCAGCGGCGCAGGGTGGGCAGGCCACCCTCGTCGATGCCGAAGCGCGCGCGCACCGCCGGCACCTCCAGCAGGTCGAGCAGGTCGCTCACCGAGAGGCGCAGCTCCGGCAGGCGCAGCAGCTGTTCCAGGGCGATCAGCAGCGGCAGGCGGTGACGGCTGGCCTGGTCGGAAAGGGTGAAGGGGATATGGCGCGGGTCGTCGGCGTCCAGCCGGCCGAACACCGCCTGAACCGCGGCGGCGTAGTGGTCGACGTCGGGCACCATCACCAGGATGTCGCGGGGCTTGAGGGTCGGGTCCTCGCTGAAGGCGGCGAGCAGCTGGTCGTGGAGGATCTCCACCTCGCGCAGGGCGCTGTGGGCGACCTGGAAGCGCAGCGAGCGGTCGCGGGCCGGGTCCACCGCGGGCCAGGTCTCGCGGGTCTCGCGGAGCGGGCGCAGTTCGAGGATGTCGTCCTGCAGCTGGCGCAGCAGGCTGGGCTCGCCATCACCTTCCCCTTCACCCAGCGGCGAGTCGAAGAGGTCGATGCGCAGTGCCTCGCCCTCGAAGAGGCCGCGGTAGGCCTGCTGCTCGTCGAACTCGTCGAGCAGGCGCAGGTAGTCGCGGCCCTGCTTGCCCCAGGCGGCCAACAGCGGCTGGGCGTGCAGGTGCAGCTCGGTCTCGGCGAGGTCCGCCGGCATGCCGGGGCGGCGCTGCTGGCGCTTGCGCTCGGCGCGGAGCAGATCCTTGTGCTCGATGATATCCGCCCAGTAGTGGCGGCAGGGGTTGTGCACGCAGAGCAGTACCTGGCTGACCCGTGCCATGGCAGCCAGTGCCTCGAGGGTCTGGGCGGGCAGCGAGGAGATGCCGAAGACGATCACCCGGCGCGGCAGGCCGGCTGGACGGCGCGTTGCATCGAGCGCCTGGCACGCCTCGAGGAAGCGTTCGTGCACCGCCGCGCGGCTGGAGGCCAGGCCGGATTCGCCGATGTCGTCTCTAAGCGCGCGCCACAGCTCGGCCTGCCAGCGCTGCTCCGGGGCCAGCGGGCGTGCCTCGCCGCGTGCGGTGAGGATCATGTCCTCGCCCGCGGCCCAGGCGGTCAGCCAGTCGGCGCGGTAGACCTGGTATTGGTCGAAGAGGTCGGCCAGGCGCTCGGCCAGCTGGTGGCGCTTGCGCAGGTCGTCGTCCCCGGCCAGGAAGCGTGCCAGGGGCGCGAAGGTGGGTGAGTCCAGCAGGGCGGGCAGCAGGCGCATCAGCCGCCACACCAGCCGCGGCTTGTCGAAGGGCGAGACCGGCGGCACCGCGTCCTCACCTTCCCTTTGAGAGAGCACGCTGCGGTAGGCCTGCCACAGGAAGCGTGCCGGCAGGGTCACGTCCAGGGCGGCGGCAATGCCGGCGCCGCCATTGGTCTCGTCCTCGGCCAGGGCGAGCTTCAGCCACTGGCTGATGCCGTTGCTCTGCACCAGGATCGTCTCGTTCTCCAGTGGCCCCAGCGGGTGTCGGCGCATCCACGCCACCGCCAGGCCACGCAGGGCCTCCAGGCGGTTGCCGTGGATCACCATGAAGCCGGGTTCGAGTTCGGGGCCCTGAAGATCGAGGGGCATGGCGCGGTTCCTTCGCAGGGGTCGACGCTGTCATGGTGCCACAGGTGTGGCAGTCCCGGCTGCAGCGAGTCGGCGAGGACGGTACCATCGAGGCCATTCCCCCGATCGCAGACGAGGCATGAGATGAGCGACTACCTGCTGGAAGAGGATACCCTGAGCCCGGGCAAGATCTACCGTCTCTTCTCCGGTTCCATCTGCCCCCGGCCCATCGCCTGGGTATCGACCCGGGATGCACGGGGCAACGCCAACCTGGCGCCGTTCTCCTTCTTCAACGTGGTCAGCGTGAATCCCCCCGTGCTGGGTTTCTCGCCGCTGCTCGACGGTGAGGGGCAGGCCAAGGACACCATCCGCAATCTCGACGAAGTGCCCGAGTGCGTGGTGCATATCAGCGGTGAGGGGCTGGTCGAGGAGATGAACGCCACCAGCGCGGGGCTCGAGCACGGCGACGACGAGTTCGTCCATGCCGGCCTGGAGAAGGTCGCCATGCCCGGCGTCTCGGTGCCGCGGGTGGCCGGCGCTCCGGTGGCCTTCGGCTGCCGGCTGCGCGAGATCATCCGCTTCGGCGACCAGCCGCTGGCCGGCAACCTGGTGCTCGCCGAGGTGGTGTCGATCCACGTCGACGATGCCCTGTGGGACGGCCGCCACGTCAGTGCCGAGGGGCTCAGGCCCATCGGCCGCATGGCCGGCAACGACTATTCCCGTACGGATGACCTCTTTGTGGTCGAGCGGCCGTCGTCAGGCTAGGCATGATGGATGGACCTGCCCCTCCTCAACATCGTTGGCTACGTTGAGGCGCGGCGCTTGTCGATCCCCTTCAGAATGGCAGCAGGATCACGACCGCCAATGGCGGCAGCGTCATCGCGAGGCTTGCGGTTTGTCCATGTAGCGGCGCGTCTTCCGCCATCAGCTCCCCCATGTTGCCCAGGTTGGAGCCACCGTAACACCCGGCGTCGCTGTTGAAGATCTCCTCCCAGCGCCCCGGAAGAGGCACACCCAGGCGGTAGCCTTCCCGCGGCACCGGGGTCATGTTGGCGACCACAAGCAGCGGCTTGCCCGCCGCGCTCAGACGCAGCCAGGCGAAGACGCTGTTGGTGTCGTCGTTGCCCACGACCCAGGTGAAGCCGTGTGGATCGCTGTCGCATTCGTGCAGCGCAGGATGCGTCGCGTAGAGCTGGTTGAGGTCGGCAACAAGCTGTCGTGTGCCGGCATGACGAGGCTCGCCGAGGAGCGACCAGTCAAGTTGCCGGTCATGGCTCCACTCCCGCCACTGACCGAACTCGCAGCCCATGAACAGCAGCTTCTTGCCGGGCTGGGTCCACATGGTGGCCAGATATGCCCGAAGGTTGGCGAACTGCTGCCACTCGTCGCCGGGCATCTTGCTGATCAGCGAGCCCTTGCCGTGGACAACTTCGTCGTGGGAGATGGGTAGCACGTAGTGCTCCGAGAAGGCATAGATCATGGGAAAGGTCATGTCGTGATGCGCATAGGAGCGATAGACCGGATCCTTGGCGATGTACTCCAGGGTGTCGTGCATCCAGCCCATATTCCACTTGTAGGCGAAGCCCAGGCCGCCTTCCGCGGTGGGCTTGGTGACGCCGGGCCAGGCTGTGGATTCCTCGGCGATCACCACCGCCCCGGAGGCCTCTTCGGCGACCACATCATTGAGATGGCGCAGAAAGTCGATCGCCTCGAGGTTCTCGTGGCCGCCGTATTTGTTGGGTATCCACTCGCCCTCGTTGCGGGAGTAGTTGCGGTAGAGCATCGACGCGACAGCATCGACGCGCAGCGCGTCGACATGGAAGTGGCGCAGCCAGTGCAGCGCCGAGGCCAGCATGAAGCCGTGCACCTCGCGCCGGCCCAGGTTGTAGATGTAGGTGTCCCAGTCCTGATGGAAGCCCTCGAAGGGGTGCTCGTACTCGTACAGCGCGGTGCCGTCGAAGCGCGCCAAGCCGTGGGGGTCGGTGGGGAAGTGCGCCGGCACCCAGTCGAGGATCACGCCGAGGCCGGCGAGATGGCAGGCGTCGACGAAGAAGGCGAAGTCGGCGGGCGTGCCGAAGCGCGCGCTGGGGGCGAACTGGCTCAGCGGCTGGTAGCCCCAGGAGCCGCCGAAGGGGTGCTCCATGACGGGCAGTAGCTCGACGTGGGTGAAGCCCATCTCCAGCACGTAGGGGATCAGGTGCTCGGTGAGTTCGCGCCAGGTGTAGAGTTCGCCGTTGTCGCCGCCGTGCTTGCGCCACGAGGCGGCGTGCACCTCGTAAATGCTGATCGGCCTGTCTGACTCGTGGGCCGCGCCGCGCCGGGCGAGCCACTCCTTGTCGTGCCAGTTGAAGGGCGTGGTGTCGGCCACCACTGAGGCGGTACGCGGCGGCGCCTCGGTGGCAAGCGCCACCGGGTCGGCGCGCAGACCGAGCGCACCGTGGGCGTCGAGGATCTCGTACTTGTAGGACTCCCCCGGGCCGAGGCGCGGCAGGAACAGTTCCCACACTCCGGCGGGGTGGCGCAGGCGCATCACGTGGCGTCGTCCGTCCCAGCTGTTGAAGTTGCCCACCACCGAGACGCGCCGGGCATTGGGTGCCCAAACGGCGAAGCGCACACCTGCCACGCCGTCCACCTCCATGGGCTGGGCACCCAGGCAGTGCCCCAGGTTGCGGTGGTTGCCCTCGCCGATCAGGTAGAGGTCCATCTCGCCGAGCAGCAGGCCGAAGCTGTAGGGGTCCTCGGTCTCCTGTTCGCCGCCCGACCAGCGAATGCGCAGGGTGTAGCGAGCGGCATGCGGTAGCCGCCCGGCGAAGAGGCCCGGTATCTGGACGCCCGTCAGGCAGCAGCGAAAGCTGCCGTCCTCGCGGTCGAGGACGTCGACGCCCAGCGCACCGGGCAGGAAGGCGCGCAGGAAGTAGCCGTCGTCGTCCTCGTGAATGCCGAGCACCGAGAAGGGGTTGCCGTGGGAGCCGCGCGCCAGCGCCTCGGCCTCCTCCTCCGGCAGCCATAGGGTACGATCCAGCACGGGGCGGGCGGTGAAATCATTCATGTAGCTCTCCCTCGCTCAGTTCGTCGACGATCGCTGCCAGGCCACGCAGCGGCACGCCCAGCCAGGCGGGACGATTGGCGACCTCGTAGGCGATCTCGTAGGCGGTCTTTTCGAGCACGAACAGGTCCACCGCAGCGGCCGCGCCTGTCGCTTGCTTCCACTCGTGAGGCAGCATCAGCGTGGCCTCCCAGTAGGCGTTGAGGAATGCCTGACGACCCCGGAGCAGGTACTGGTCCGCCACCTCGTGGCCGGTATCGCTCTGCGCCTCTTCGGCCTTGGCGTAGGCGTAGTCGAAGGAGCGCAGCATTCCTGCCACATCGCGCAGTGGGCTATCCTTGGCGCGACGCTCCTCCAGCGGCCGGGCCGGCTCACCCTCGAAGTCGATGATGTAGGCATCGTCATGGGCCACCAGCACCTGGCCGAGATGCAAGTCGCCGTGGATGCGGGTGATCAGGCTGCCCTCGGCGAGCCGCGCCATGGTCTCGATGGTGGCCAGCAGGGTATCGCGGCCGGCCAGGATATGCTCGGCCTGCTGCCGTTCGGCGTCGCCAATGGCGCCCTTGTAATGATCGAGCAGTTCCAGGGCCTCCTCGACGCGCTCGCGCACCCGCCGCGTCCAGTGCTCGACATGAGGGGGTTCGGCCACCTCGGGGCTGAAGGCCGGGTCGTCGCTGGGCGAAGCCAGCACCATATGCAGCTCGCCCAGCCGTCGTCCCAGGGTGATGGCGAAGCCTTCGAGCTCCTCGAACGCGCCGTAGCCCATCTCTTCGCGGCCCGTGTCGCGCCCCAGCTCCCGGTCGGTCACCGCCTCGCGAATCGCCCGCCCCAGGGTGGAATGGGTCCACGACCAGGCGTCACCCTGGTTGTCGATGAAGCCCTGCAGGATCATCAGTGTCTGCGGCGTGCCCTGCTCATCGAAGCGGGTCACCTCGCCATGCAGTGGCGCGATATGGGCGAAGCCTCGTTCGGTGAGATAGCGACCGATCTCCGCCTCGGGGTGCAGGCCGGGCTCCAGGCGGCGGAACAGTTTGAGCACCAGCCGATGGCCGATGATCACCGAGCTGTTGGACTGCTCCGCGGCCTGCTGCACCACGTCGGGATTCTCCGGCAGCTCAAGCTCGGCGAAGGCCGCGGTGGGAAGGAAGCGGATCTCACCGGCGTCGCAGGGCAGCTTGGTCCCCTGACGCATGGCTTCGAGCACCGCCAGGGCGAAGGCGTCCAGGGTCAGCGCGTCGGTGAGCAGCCCCACTTCGTGGAAACGTCGGACACGGGCCATGGCGAGCTGCTGGGGCAGGGCATTGGTCTGCTCCTCCTCGCCGAGAAACGTCAGTGGCAGCTGGTAGCGCTCGCTGCCCTGGGCGTGGTGGACCTCGAGTTCACTGATCAGCATCGTATGCTGGCTGTGCGCGAGTCGGGCAACATAGAGCATATGCACCTGATCGATGCGCGTCTGTTTGGCGGCGAACCAGCGGCGCTTGGGCAAGTAGCTCGGCAGGATCTCGCGTTCGAGCTGCCGGCGCGTCACCGGCTGGAAGATCTCCTCGAGACGTTTCTTGATGACCAGGGTGATGTACTCCGGCATCGGCTCAGGTGCCGGCACGTGCCACTTTGGCATGGCGCTTTCCGGTGCCAGCAGGAACCAGAAGAAACCGTAGGGCGGCTGCGTGAGCAGGTAGGGTATTCGTCCGATCGGTGGAAAGGCGCTGCCGCCAACCATCTCCACCGGTACCTGGCCGGCGAAGGCGGAGAGATCGAGCTCCACCGCCTGGGCAGTGTGCGCCATGTTGGCCACGCAGAGCAGCGTTTCCGTGTCGCCGTTTTCCAGCGTTATCTCCCGCAGGTAAGCGAGGATATGCCGGTTGGCGGGATAGAGCGGTCGCATGGTGCCGCGGCTGAAGGCGCGATGCTGACTGCGCACAGAGAGAAGTCGGCGCATGTTGTTGAGCAGCGAGTGTGAGTCGCGCACCTGGGTCTCGACGTTGACCGCTTGGTAGCCGTAGAGCGGGTCCATAATCGGCGGCAGCACCAGGCGTGCCGGATCGGCACGGGAGAAACCGCCGTTGCGATCCACCGACCACTGCATCGGGGTGCGTACCCCGTCGCGGTCGCCGAGGTAGATGTTATCACCCATGCCGATCTCGTCGCCGTAGTAAAGCACCGGGGTGCCCGGCATCGACAGCAGCAGGCTGTTGAGCAGCTCGATACGCCGCCGATCGCGCTCGAGTAGCGGCGCCAGCCGCCGCCGGATGCCCAGGTTGATGCGCGCCCGGCGGTCGGTGGCGTAGTGGTTCCAGAGATAGTCGCGCTCCTTGTCGGTGACCATCTCGAGGGTCAGTTCGTCGTGGTTGCGCAGAAAGATCGCCCACTGGCAAGTAGGCGGAATCTCCGGTGTCTGGCGCAGAATGTCGGTGATCGGGAAACGATCTTCCTGGGCCAGGGCCATATACATGCGGGGCATCAGTGGGAAATGGAACGCCATGTGGCACTCGTCGCCGTCGCCGAAGTAGGGGCGGGTTTCCTCTGGCCATTGATTGGCTTCCGCCAGCAGCATGCGGTCGGGGTAGCGCTCGTCGATCACCGCACGGATCTTCTTGAGCACCATGTGGGTCTCGGGCAGGTTTTCGTTGTTGGTGCCCTCTCGCTCGACGAGATAGGGAATGGCGTCCAGGCGCAGGCCGTCGATCCCCATGTCGAGCCAGAACTCCATGACCCGGATCACCTCGTCGAGCACCTGCGGATTGTCGAAGTTTAGATCCGGCTGGTGCGAGTAGAAGCGATGCCAGTAATAGGCACCCGCCACTGGATCCCAGGTCCAGTTGGAGCTCTCGGTGTCGAGGAAGATGATGCGCGTGCCGGGGTAATTCTGGTCGGTGTCCGACCACACGTAGAACTCCCGCTCCTTTGAACCGGCCGGGGCCCGCCGGGCGCGCTGGAACCACTCATGCTGATCGGAGGTGTGGTTGATGACCAGCTCGGTCAGTACCCGCAAGCCACGCCAGTGTGCCTCGTCGATGAAGCGCTGGGCATCTGCCAGGGTGCCGTAGTCGGGACTGACGCTGGTGTATTCGGCGATGTCGTAACCGTCGTCGCGGCGCGGCGAGGGGTAGAACGGCAATATCCAGATCGTGTTCACGCCCAGGCTGACGACGTAGTCGAGCTTCTGTATCAGCCCCTCGAAGTCGCCGATGCCGTCGTCGTTGGCATCGAAGAACGCCTTGACATGCACCTGATAGATCACGGCGTCCTTGTACCAGAGAGGGTCATCGAGAAAGTCGATGGCCTCGACGGCTTGAGTTTCGCTGCTGATATCCATCATGGGCTTGCCCTCCCTGCATTCATCGATTCGAAGCGCTCGTCACGCCTGGCTAATGGACCGGGCGAATACGCCAGATGGCGAACGGCTGATGCCATGGCTCGAGATGCAGCGACTGCCACTTACCATGCCAGGTCCAATGCTGTCCGCTCATCAGGTCCTCTGCATGAAGTGGGGCATCCTCGGGCAGGTCGAACTCCCACAGCGGCAACTCGAACACCCCCTCCTGAGCCTCGAACGGGTCGAGATTGACGGCAACCAGAATGAAGTTATGCTGCGTCTCGGTGCGCTTGCCGAATAGCAGGATGTGATCGTTGTGTACCGTGTAAAAAGCCAGTCCCAGGTGGGTCTGCAACGCCGGGTTCTCGCGACGGATACGGTTGAGCTGGGTGATCTCGTAGCGGATGTTGCCGGACGCGGTATAGTCCCGCGGGCGGATCTCGTACTTCTCGGAGTCGAGATACTCCTCCTTGCTCGGCACCGGCGCGCCCTCGCACAGCTCGAAGCCGGAGTACATCCCCCACGACCCCGCGCCCATGGTGGCGAGAGCGGCACGTATCAGGAAACCGGGGCGCCCCGAGGACTGCAGGAAGTAGGGATTGATATCCGGCGTGTTGACGAAGAAGTTGGGCCGGTACCCGTCACGCAGCGGCGGTTCGTTCAGTTGGGTGAAATACGCCGTCAGTTCCGCCTTGGTATGGCGCCAGGTGAAGTAGGTATAGCTCTGATTGAAACCCAGCTTGCCGAGGCGCAGCATCATGGCCGGCCGCGTGAAGGCCTCGGCAAGAAAGATCACCGACGGGTCGCGGCCGCGAATATCGGCAATCAGCCACTCCCAGAAGGGCAGCGGCTTGGTGTGAGGGTTGTCGACGCGGAATATCTTGACACCCTCGTCAACCCAGCCCTGCACCACGTCGCGCAGCGTCATCCAGAGCGATGGGATCGCGTCTTCGGAATAGAAGTCGACATTGACGATGTCCTGATATTTCTTGGGTGGATTTTCCGCATAGCGGATAGACCCGTCGGGACGCCAGGAGAACCAGCCGGGATGCTCCTTGAGCCAGGGGTGGTCCGGGGAGCATTGGATGGCGAAATCCAGGGCGATCTCCATGCCATGGTCGGCGGCACTGCGCACCAGATGCCGAAAATCATCTCGCGTGCCTAGTTGGGGATGAATCGCTTCATGACCTCCCTCCTTGCTGCCGATGGCATAGGGGCTGCCCGGGTCGTCCGGTCCTGCCTCGAGGCTGTTGTTGGGCCCCTTGCGATGCGTGTGGCCGACCGGGTGGATGGGGGGGAAATAGAGCACGTCGAAGCCCATGTCGCGGATCATCGGTAGCCGCTTGTGCACATCCTTGAAGGTGCCGTGGCGGTGAGGATCGTCGGTCTCCGAGCGAGGGAACAGTTCATACCAGCTCGAGAAGCGGGCCTTGAGACGCTCCACCTCCAAGGGGTAGAAAACATCACTTCGGGTCAGGTGCGGGCGGGTGTTCGCTTCGTGCATCAACTGGACGGTATCGCCATCGAGCAGAAGTGCGACCCGCTCGGCGTCGTGGTCCAGCCATTGGAAACGCCCATGAAGGGCCTTGAAGGCATCCTTCAGGGCCCCCTCGCTGCGCTCGATGGCCTGGACGAGCAGCCGTCTTCCCTCCTCGAGCTCGAGCCCCACCGGCACGCCCGCCTGGTGCTTCTTCGAGAGTTCGTCGCGGTAGGTGGCGTAGGTATCCCACCAGGCCTCGATGAAGAAACCGTGTCGCCCCACCCGGCGGGGCGAAAAGCGACCTTCCCAGCGATCCAGACCCGGCGGCTGTATCTGACACATGGGCTCACGGTGCTGCCGGCCCTCGTCGTCGTACCAGCAAACAGCGGCGGCCAGTATGTCATGGCCGTCGGCGAAGATCGTCGCCCTGACATGGACCGGCTCATCGACGATGGCCTTGGCGGCGAATCGCCCGTGGTCGAGAGATGGCTGCACGGATTCGATGGCGATGCGCGGCGCATTAACGGCGGCCTGCACCTTGATTTCCTGCGCTTGTCCCGGGGTGGCCCGGGGCGCTGAATGTGGAGGTGAACTCATCACATGCTCCTCTGTGTTGCCGCTCAGCCTGTCGCTATACGTTTGGCTCTGACTGGCCAGCGCAATCCTGCATCAGCTCAAGCAGGGCCAACGAGTGGCTCTCCATGACATACTCGTCGTGAAAGGCTGCCTCATCGACGGTGCGGCTGGTATCCAGCCGGCATTGCCAGCCGCTGCCTCTAGGGGACTGGGGCAATGCGAACGTGACCGGCTCGGCGTGGGCGTTGAAGAGGATCAGCAGCGAGCGGTCATCGCCGTGGCGTCGGATGCCGGACGGTTGGGCCCTGCCGTCCAGCAGCAGCTCCAGCGTGCGCGCCTCGGGGTTCTCCCAGCGCTCCACATCCATCTCCTCGCCATCGGGTGCCAGCCAGGTGACCTCCTTCAGCCCCATCGTCTCGTTGAATTCCCCGGAGAGGAATCGTCCCCGGCGCAGAATGGGGTAGTGCAGGCGCAGAGCGATCACGCGCCGCACATAGTCGATCATTGCGTGGGCATCCCCGCTGGGGTTCCAGTCGACCCAACTGATCTCGTTGTCCTGGCAGTAGGCGTTGTTGTTGCCCTGCTGGGTGCGCAGCAACTCGTCGCCCGCCAGCAGCATTGGGGTGCCCTGGGAGAACAGGATGGTAGCCAGGAAGTTGCGGATCTGGCGCAGCCGCAACGCCTGTATTTCGGGGTCGTCGGTGGGGCCTTCTTCACCATGGTTCCACGATAGGTTGTTATCGTGGCCGTCCCTGTTCTTGTCGCCATTGGGCTTGTTGTGTTTCTTGTTATAGGCGACCAGATCGTAGAGGGTAAAGCCGTCATGAGCGGTCACGAAGTTGACCGAGGCGAAGGGACGCCGCCCTCGGCGTTTGAAGACGTCCGCCGACCCCAACAGCCGCGTGGCGAGCTCGGACAGCTGACCCTCGTCGCCTCGCCAGAAGGCGCGGGTAGTGTCGCGAAATCGGTCGTTCCACTCCGCCCAGCCGGGCGGAAAGCCGCCCACCTGGTAGCCGCCTGGGCCGCAATCCCAAGGCTCGGCAATCAACTTGACCTGGCTGAGGACCGGGTCCTGGCGGCAGGCATCGAGGAAACCCCCGCCTTCGTCGAAAGCGTCGCGCTCGCGCCCGAGGATCGTCGCCAGGTCGAAGCGGAAGCCGTCGACACGCATTTCCGTGGCCCAGTAGCGGAGCGAGTCAGTGACCATCTGCAGAACCCGCGGATGGCTCAGGTTGAGAGTATTGCCGGTGCCGGTGTCATCGATGTAGTAGCGCGGCTGATCAGGCTGCAGGCGATAGTAGACAGCGTTGTCGATTCCCTTGAGCGACAGGGTGGGACCGAGCTGATTGCCTTCCGCGGTGTGGTTATAGACCACATCAAGGATAACTTCCAGGCCCGCGGCGTGATAACGCGCCACCAACTCCTTGAATTCATTAATACTTTCGCCAGAAAGATAGCGTGAATGCGGGGCGAAGAAGCCCAGGGTGTTGTAGCCCCAGTAATTGCGTAGCCCCTGTTCGAGCAGGTGCTGGTCATCGACGAAGGCGTGGATCGGCAGAAATTCAACCGAAGAAACCCCGAGCGAGCGGATATAGTCGACCACCGTGTTGACCATCAACCCGGCAAAGGTGCCACGTAATGCTACCGGGACTGCGGGGTGGCGCATGGTATAGCCGCGTACATGCATCTCGTAGAGAATGGTATGATCCCAAGGTAGCTGCAGGCCCAGCGAGCGGCCCCAGGTGAAGGCGGGGTCGACCACGCGGCAGCGTGGCATGAACGGCGAGCTATCGCGCTCATCGAAACTGAGGTCGCCATCGGGGTGGCCGATGGTGTAGCCGAACAGTGCTTCGTCCCAGGTCAGCTCGCCGATGAGCTGCTTGGCGTAAGGGTCGAGCAGCAGCTTGTTGGGGTTGAAGCGGTGTCCCTCCTCAGGCGCATAGGGACCATGGACCCGGTAGCCATAGAGTTGGCCGGGCCGAGCATCGGGAAGGTAGCCGTGCCATACCTCATCGGTGTATTCAGGCAGTTCGACACGCTCCAACTCGTGGGTACCCGAGTCATCGAAGAGGCACAGCTCGACCCGGGTCGCGTTGGCCGAAAAGAGCGCGAAGTTCACGCCTAGTCCATCCCAGGTGGCCCCGAGAGGAAATGGCAATCCTTCATGCACGCGAGAGCGTTGGATGACGCCAGGGAGTTCATCGGCCGCGACGGCTTCGTCGTTATCCTGCGAGACTTGTCTTGTGTTCATCGCTCTCATTCTTTTCCTGCTGGGTCACGCTTCCTCGTGAATGCGGCGTCAGCGATGACCGCCGCCGGCGCGACGTTGACACCTTCTCGCCGCCCTGGGTCATGTCTTCGTCCGGGATGCGGTGACGCGATCCGATGGTGTCGTCGTTTTCGCCTTTGTTGAGTCGGCCTTACTATGGGTCCGTTCGACGCTCTTGTCCGGCACTTGGGGGGGGGGCGCGTCGTAGGCTTCACGGTCCGACGCCTCTTCCATAGCGACGATCTTCAGCGCCATGTCCCAGTGGCGCTGCTGTAGCCCCTCGGGACGCCCCTCGGATTCCCAGATGCTGTAGGCCAGCCTCCGTATATGCTCTTCGACCGTTTTCTTGTCAGCCATGTCAGCTCTCCTCATGTTCCGATGTAAAAGCAAAAAGCCCTTTTCTCGCGCTGGCTGTCGGTAAGTCGTCATGGAGAAACACGCCGGCGGGCAGTGTTGCCAACAGGCGCGCGGCAGTCAGCTCGCCCTCGCCAGGGGCGTTTTCGTACGATGTCTCTTCATGAAGCTCGAGCGAGTCATCACTCAGCACGCCGTGCCAGACGCCCGTCATCTCGGGGGGCGCCTGCAGCCGGGTGTTCCCCCAGCGCTGCGGCGGCACATGCGGCTGTTGGGTGTCGCCGATCAGCTCAGCGGTTAGCCGGGGCACCACCACCAGCAGCCGCTGTCCGGCATGGTGGCGGGTGAAGGCCAGTAGCTTGTCGGCATGCTGGCCATCGATCGCAAGCGGTCGATAGTCCCCTTGGGCAAACAGCGCAGGACAGGTGTGGCGCAGTGTCAGCAGCCGCGCAATGACGGCTTGTTTCACCCTCCCGTCCTGCCACTGCGGCAGCGCCGCCGCCGGCGAGAGCGCCTCGCCCAGTGCCGCCTGGCGCGCTGCATGGTCGACGGGACGCCGGTTGTCGGGATCGACCAGGCTGTAATCCCAGAACTCACAGCCCTGGTAGAGGTCCGGTACCCCGGGCACGGTCAGGCGCAGCACGGTCTGGGTCAGGCCGTTGATCGCCCCCGGCAGGTCCAGGGTGCGCGCCGCCGTAGCGATCTCGTCGCACAGCGCCGGGTCGTCGAGCAGCTCTACCAGGTAGTTGCGGCAGGCCGCCTCGTAGGCTTCATCGGGCCACAACCAGTGGCTGCGCAGCTTGGCCTCGCGCAGCGCTTTCTGTTGCCACTGGGCGAGGCGCTCGGCGAACGTCCGCATGGCCTCGACATCCTGTGGCCTCAGCGTCGGCGGCCAGGCACCGAGCAGCACCTGGTAGAGAATCAGCTCGTCGCCGGAGGCGGGAGCCGGGCCGCTCGAGAGCGCTTGGCGCAGCGGGCGGGCAAGGTCACGCCAGCGTTCGACACGGCTGGCGAAGGTTGCAGCATTCTCGCTGAGTGCGGCCAGGCGCGCGCGTACGTCCTCGCCGCGCTTGTGGTCGTGGGTCGCAGTGGTGACCAGACTGTGCGGGAAGTGTCGGGCGCGCCATGCATTTGCGTCGTGGAATTGCTCGGCAGAGTGGAAGAAATGCTCACCGTCGAAGCCCACGTCGTTGCGCGAGATCAACGCCGCGCCGCGATAGCCGGCGGTGTCCTCTACCGCCTTGGCGGCTACCGGCGAGGTGAGCTGCTGGAAACGCACGATGGCCCGCTGTCGTCGCCGGCGCTCCTCTTCGTCGTCACACTCGCCGGGTGCCTCGCCGCCAAGCCAGGCGTCTAGACGCTCGAGCACCGCCGCGTCGGGAGGGCTGAGCGTCTCGCGGGCGCCCGCCTTCGCCTCGGCGAAAAAGGGGGTGTCGTCCTCGGGACGGCCCTCGTCGTCGGCATAAGTTCGATAGACGGGGAAGTGGACGATCAACTCTGTGAGCGCGCGTTTGATCGCCGCCTGGGTGATGTCGCGGTCCGCCACCCGACAGCGAGCAACGGCATGCAGCGCCCGGGCGCAGGCCTCGAATTCGCTGGCCAGTAGTTGCGCCATAACCTCTCGCCTGGCCTGGCACACTTCGACGAGAAAGTCGGGGTCGCGGCCGCTGACGTCGCGCCACAGTTGGCGCAGCGGCTGGGCACCGGCGGGGTCATGCTGCACGCCGGAGACAACATTCATGAACTCGTAGCCGCTGGTGCCGTCCACGCCCCAGTCGCGGTGTAGGGTCTCGCCCGCGCCAAGGATCTTTTCCACATAGAGAGGGATGTGGCGTGGGGGGGCATCGGCCGGGTGCCTCTCCTGAAGGTTGTCCAGCCGTTCGCGCAGGCGCAAGCAGTAGCCGCGTGGGTCGGCCAGACCGTCGACATGGTCGACCCGCAGACCATCCACCCAGCCCAGCTCGACCAGGCGCAGTGGCAGGGTGTGAACGGCCTCGAAGACCGCGGGGAGCTCGACGCGCAGTCCTCCCAGCTCGCTGACGTCGAAGAAGCGCCGCCAGTTGATTTCGTCGGAAGCGGTGCGCCACCACGCCAGGCGGTAGTGCTGGCGCTCAAGCAGGGCGTGAAAGCGGATGGCGCCGGTAGGGGACGCACCGTTGAACTGCGCCAGGGCGGAGTTAAGGGCCTGGCGGGCGGCCGGCGCCTCGATGGCCTGAAGCAGCCGGCGGCGGGCCTCGCCGACGGCGGTATAGGCGTCCTCGCGCTGGGTCAGAGCATCGAAGTGCGCTGCCAACTCGAGCAGCCCGTCATGCTCGGCCAGGCGCAGGATGTCGCCGTAGTGGCGCGGGTCGATGGGGAAGCGATGCTCGTGATAGGCGACATGAAAGCTGGCCGACTGGGGCGCTTGGCGCAGCACCAACTCGCCGGCGTGCAATACCTCGGCATAGGGCCCGCCGAGGAAGGGGACGAGCAGCTTGCCGGCGAGCAGCGGGTCGGGGGAGTCCCAGTCGATGTCGAAGAACGCAGCATAGGGGCTGTCCTGGCCCCAGGCTAGCACCTCCTGCCACCAGGGATTCTCCGAGCCGCCCACCGCCACGTGGTTGGGGACGATGTCGAGAATAAGCCCCATACCATGTAAATGCAGCGCCGCGACGAGGCGCTCTAGCGCCGCATTGCCGCCCAGTTCGGGGTCGATGCGGGTGGGGTCGATGCCATCGTAGCCGTGGGAGGAACCGGTGCGCGAGGCCTGCAGTGGCGAGGCATAGAGGTGGCTGACGCCGAGTCGGGCGTAGTAGTCCACCCAGCCTGCGCCATCGTCCAGGGTGAACCCGGGATGAAACTGCAGGCGTACCGTCGCGCGAATGGCGCTCATGATTCGGGCTCCCTGGGCGCGACAGTACGTGAGGCTTCGCGGGCGCTTTGTAGCTCCTCGAGCCGTTGGCCAACCTTGTCCGATGTCAACAGCAGGTCCGCATCGGCCATCCAGCGTCGCCGCCAGTTGGGATGTTCGTCGAAGGTGCCCGGCAGGTTGGCTTGCTCCTCGAGCCCTAGCGCATCCTCCACCGGCAGCAGCACCAGCGGGGCGGGCGTGCGGCCCAGGTGACGAGCGCAGGCGTCGAGCACCTGCGAGGCGGAAATGTCGGCCGCCTCCAGCGCGGCCGTAGTCGGGTGGCTACCGAGCAGCCCCAGCACGCTCGCCAGGCCCGCCCGCGCCCGGCGGCGAGCCTCACGTTCGGCCGCGGCACTCTGCATCACGCCAAGCAGCCCCAGGCGACTGCGCCAGTCGATATCGCGGCCCGCCCACCAGCCAGCGACGGTAGGCAGGTCGTGGGTCGAGGTGGTTGCCATCGCCTCGTGCGACCAGGCGTTTGCCGGCAGGAACGCCTCGTCGTCGTCCTGCTCGAACCACAGCACCTGCATGCCAAGGATGCCGTGCGAAACCAGGCGATCGCTGAAGCCGGGGGCGACGGTGCCCAGGTCCTCGCCGATGACGATGGCACGGTGACGCCACGACTCCAGCGCCAACAGGCGTAGCATGTCCTCCAGCGGATAGCGCAGGTAACCGCCCTGGGTGGGCGGCTCGCCGTGGGGGATCAACCACAGGCGCAGCAGGCCGAGGACATGATCGATACGCAGCCCGCCGGCATGGGCGAAGGCGCTGCGCAGCATGTCGATGAAGCTACGAAACCCCGAGCATATCAGGCCATGGGGTGAGAAGGCGGCGAGCCCCCAGTCCTGGCCATGCACGTTGATGAGATCCGGCGGTGCGCCGATCGAGACCCCGTGGAGCATCTCGCCCTGGCGGCTCCACGCCTGGCTGCCCGCCGCGTCGGCACCCACGGCCAGGTCGGCGATCAGCCCCACCGCCATGCCGGCTTCGCGGGCCGCCGCCTGAGCGCGGGAGAAACCGTCGGCAGCCAGCCACTGCAAGAAGGCATGAAATCCCACCTCGTGGGCGTGGGCCGTGGCAAAGTGCTCCACCTCGGGGCTGGCCGGGTCCCGGAGTGCCCGCGGCCAGTCGCGCCAGTCGCTCGGCCCGAAGGACGCCTGCAGGGCCTCGAAGCGGCAGTGGCACTTCAGTTGGCTGCCGCCCGCCTGGCGGAAGGCCGCCAGCGCCTTGCGCTGTGCCCGGGCCTCGCCGTCCTGGCGGGCCATGAGGTCGT
>NZ_JAVLBC010000018.1:0-24759 GCF_031581305.1 Halomonas sp. | reverse complement strand
AGCAGGCCGACTACACCGGCGTCGCCGTCGACGGGCCCTACAAGCCGGATGCCTACCGATACTGATTTATATCGATATCTACAAAACCAAGGAAAAGCTTTTATGGCCATGGAAGGGAATGTGGAACAGCTGACTTATTCCGGAGTTGATCCTCTGAAGCCAGTTGGCTGCCCTGAACTTGTTTTTGGGATTGTTAGTCCCGTGGGGTCTAATAAAGAAGATCTCTGTGAGGCGCTTAAGGAAGAGCTTGGCGAATATGGCTATATTTCGCATAGAATTCGGTTGAGTGAGCTTATAAGTTTGGTTCCCGGTTTTGAAGACGCTGGAGTAGGAGCGCCTGATGAGGGTGAGAGAATAAAGAGGCTTATGATAGCTGGCTCAAGCATTCGTTCAAGTAGCGGTCTCAATGACGCATTGGCAATGCTTGGTATTTCAGAGGTTTTGAGAATTAGAGCGGAGCTTAATC
This sequence comes from Halomonas sp., assembly GCF_031581305.1. Taxonomy (GTDB): domain Bacteria; phylum Pseudomonadota; class Gammaproteobacteria; order Pseudomonadales; family Halomonadaceae; genus Halomonas. The sequence continues at coordinate 24,293 of NZ_JAVLBC010000018.1, read as the reverse complement.
AACAAGAAGAGTGCGAAAACCCCGAGACTAGAGGGCGTACCAAAACAGCATATATTCTTGACTCGCTTAAGCACCCTGACGAAGTTTCCACTTTAAGAGCGATATATGGAAGTGGGTTCATGCTGATATCCGCCTTCTCCCGTAGATCAGAGAGGGTTTCTCAGCTGGCGCAAAAGATCGCTTACTCAAAAAACGATCCGCAGGGTGTTGATGCAGCGAGATCTTCTGCAGAAGAGTTGGTAAAGATAGATGAGAAAGAAGAGGCCAATAGGTCCGGGCAAAATGTTCAAAGTTGCTTTCCCCTAGGTGATTTTTTTGTAAATCTTGATGCTGGAGCTTCTGCTTATAAGGAGGAGTTGGAGAGATTTCTAAAGGTCGTTTTTGGGTGTCCTTTTGTAACACCTACTCGTGATGAATGGGGAATGTTTCATGCTGAATCTTCTTCTTGGCGATCAGCAGATTTGGCGAGGCAGGTTGGAGCAGCTATTACTACCCCTAATGGGAGTGTGCTGGCGCTGGGGTGTAACGAAGTTGCCAAACCTTTTGGTGGGCTTTACTGGGAGGGGGATGATGGTGATGCTCGTGACTTCCAGTCTGGAAGAGATGTTGGGGGTGAACAAAAGAGGTTAATGGTAGCTGAGGTTTTTAATAGAATAAGTGAGAGTGGGGAGTTTGATAAAAGCGTTCGAGATAAGTTTTCAGAAATGGCTGGCAAGGCAATAGCTGGAGATGACCATCCTATCTTGTCGGGTTTGCAAGCGTTGAATGTCATTGAATACGGCCGCACTGTGCATGCCGAAATGGCCGCAGTTTCTGATGCGGCTATGCGTGGGGTTTCTTTGGATGGGGCTGTGATGTATGTAAATACATTTCCGTGCCACATATGTGCTAGACATATTGTATCTTCTGGTATTGAACGTTTGGTTTATGTTGAGCCATATCCTAAAAGTATGACTTCCAGTTTGTTTGGTGACTCCATTGTTGTGGACGGACATGGAAAAAGTGATGACAAGGTTGCTTTTCATTCTTTTTCTGGTATAGCACCCCGCTTGTACATGTTTGCATTTAAAGCTACAATGAAAAGGAAGTCAGCGGGTAGTGTAGTTTCTTGGAGCAAAAGGACTGCTTCAACAAGGCTTAAAAGGTTTGTTACATCGTATATAGTTATGGAGCATCAGATTGTAAATAAGATGCTTCCTAAGCTCATGGAGGATAAGGAATGATTAAGAGAGTGGGGATTAAAGAGCGTGTGAGACTGTCGGGCCAAGCGCTAGAAAAATATCCTGATTGGATCGAAGAAAATAACGTTTTTCAAGGTGGAGGGGTTAAAAGAGAGGAGGTGCCCCCTGTTTTTTTAACTTCGCAAGATTCTGGAAGAGTGGCTGTGGAAAAAGGTTTTGCTAAGAGAGTTCAGAGATAGATCAACATAGTTGTTATAAGCTGGTGACGTTAATCATAACTCCTAAATAAAGCGGGATCAGCAGCGGCGCGGCGAGGGTGGTGACCAGCACCGCCAGGGCGCCCTTCTCCGGGGCAATGCCGAGCTCCATGGCCACCACCACCACGTTGGCGGCCATGGGCACCACGCCGATCAGCAGCAGCGCCAGGGCCAGCTCCCCCGACAGCGGGAAAAGGGCCTGCAGGCCCAGCACCGCGGCCAGCGACAGCAGCGGCCACAGTCCGTAGCGGATCGCCACGCAGGCGCCGATGAAACGCACGTCGAACTCCCGTACGCTGACCCGTCCCAGGGTCATGCCGATGATCATCATGCCGAGCAGGGTGTAGGTCGCGGGGAAGGCGGCCAGCCCCTGCATCACCGCGTCCGGCACACCGAGCCCCAGGCCGCTTACCAGCAGGGCGGCGAGGAAGGCGTAGATCAGGGGCAGCCGGGCGATCTTGATCAGGCTCTGGCGCACCGAGAACTGGCCCCGGGCGCTCAAGTAGAAGCCCACCGTGAACTCGTAGAGCGTTACCCCCAGCACGCAGAAGAGGTAGAGCGTCACCCCCTGGGGTGGCAGCAGCACCAGGGCTACCGGCAGGCCGAAGTAGCCGGTGTTGCCGGTGCCGGAGGAGAAGGCCAGCAGGGCGCTCTCCTGGGGGGCGAAGCCACGTCTCGCCAACTGGTGGACAATAACGGCGATCAGGCTGGCCACCGCGAACAGCGCCGCAGTCAGCAGCAGGTAGCCGGGCGTGGGGCCGCCCTGGACCAGGCCGCGGAAGAAGGTCAGCGGGGCGACCAGGTAGATCAGCAGGGTGGCGACGGGGCGCGGGTCCACCGCCAGCCGGCGGGCGGCCAGCCAGCCCAGGCCGATATAGGCGAGCAGGGTCCAGAGGGGACCCATCAGGGTGCTGGGGTCGATCGAGGTCATGTCCTTCCCTGGGTCATGGCGGTCGAGAGACCGCCTCTGCATGAACAGGATTGATGCAGCGTCGCGTATCTTTCATTGGTCTGACGCCAGGCCAGCCGTCAGAATAGCCGTAATATGCATCATTTTCATGAGGTAAGCCGATGAGCACGCAGGAACACCCGCTGGGGATCAGCTTCGAGTTCTTCCCGCCCAACACCGATGCCGGGCGAGAGAAGCTGGTTGGCGTTCGCGACGCCCTGGCCAGCCGCGAACCGCGCTTCTTTTCGGTCACCTATGGTGCGGGTGGCTCCACCCAGGACCGCACCCTGAATACCGTGCGGATGGTGCGCGAAACCGGCTTCACTACCTCGCCGCACCTCTCCTGTATCGGCAGCGACAAGGGCGCCTTGCGCGAGTTGCTCGCTCGCTATCGGGAAGAGGGCATCAATAGCCTGGTGGCCCTGCGCGGTGACCTGCCTTCCGGCACGGGTGGGGGCGGCACCGGCCAGCTGCGCTACGCCAACGAGCTGGTCGAGTTCATCCGCGAGGAGACCGGCGACTACTTCGAGATTGCCGTGGCCGCCTACCCGGAGTCCCATCCCCAGGCGGCGAACCTCGAACAGGACCTGGCCAACTTCGCCCACAAGATGAAGGCCGGAGCGGACATCGCCATCACCCAGTACTTCTTCAGCGCCGAGGCCTACTTCCACTTCGTCGACCGGGCCCGTTCCCTGGGCGTCGAGGCCCCCATCGTGCCCGGCATCATGCCGATCACCAACTACACCAAGCTGGCGCGTTTTTCGGACGCCTGCGGGGCCGAGATCCCGCGCTGGATCCGCAAGCAGCTCGAATCCTACGGCGACGACAGCGAGGCCATCGGTGCCTTCGGCGAGGAGGTCGTGTCGCGGCTCTGCCAGCAGCTGCTCGATGGTGGCGCCCCGGGCCTGCATTTCTATACGCTCAACCAGGCGACCCCCTGCCTGCGCATCCTCGACAACATCACCGGCTGACACGGTCCATGCCGTAACGCAACGGGCCCCGCCATTGGCGGGGCCCGTTGCGTTACAGGGAAAGGGTCACGTTCAGCCGGCGGTGACGGACTTGTCCCCGCCGCCGTGGCGGCCGCGCTGCATCATGAACATCAGCACGCCGATGGCGAGGCCCGCGATATCGGAATAGATGCCGCCGTAGATCATGCATAGCGCCCCGGCCAGCATCACCAGGCGCTGCCAGGCCTTGACCGGCCCGACGAACCAGGCCTGGACGGTGGCCGCCAGCAGCACGATGCCCAGGGTGGCGGTCACGCCCACGCGCAGGATCTGCATCCCGCTGCCCTCCATCAGCATGGCCGGGCTGTAGAAGAACATGAAGGGCACGATGAAGGCTGCCAGGCCGATCTTGAACGAGGCCACCGAGGTGCCCATGGCGTTGTCGCCGGAGATGCCCGCCGCCGCATAGGAGGCCAGCGCTACCGGCGGGGTGATCGCCGAGACCACCGCGAAGTAGAACACGAAGAAGTGGGCCACCAGCGGCTGGATGCCGATGTTGATCAGGCCCGGCGCGACCACCGAGGCGGCCACTGCGTAGGCGGCTGTCGTCGGCATGCCCATGCCCAGCAGGATCGAGATGCACATGGCGAAGAACAGCGCCAGCAGCTGGCTGACGCCGGCCAGGCCGAGCAGCAGCGAGGAGAAGCGTGCGCCGACCCCGGTCAGCGAGATCACCCCCACGATGAGGCCGGCGCAGGCGCACACGGCGATGATCTGGATGGCCATGGTGCCGGCCAGCTGCAGGGCCCTGAGGATGGCGGGGATACCCATCTTGTGGGGCGAGAACCAGCTCACCACGGCCGCCGAGGCAGTGGCCAGGGTACCGGCACGGATGACCGAGTAGCCCATGAACAACGCGGCGATGAGGATGATGATCGGCGCGAACAGGTAGACCTGCTTGACCAGCTTCGAGAACAACGGGATCTCGTCCTTGCGCATGCCGCGCATGCCCGTGCGGGCCGCCTCGAAGTCCACCATGCAGTAGATCGACAGGAAGTAGAGGATGGCGGGAATCAGTGCCGCCACGGCGATATCGGTGTAGGGAATACCGGTGATTTCGGCCATGATGAAGGCGCCTGCGCCCATGATCGGCGGCATGATTTGCCCGCCGGTGGAGGCGGCGGCCTCGATGGCCCCAGCGCTGCGACTCGGGTAGCCCACCTTCTTCATCAGCGGGATGGTCAGCGATCCGGTAGAGACCACGTTGCCGGCGCTGGTGCCATTGATCATGCCCATCAGGCCGGAGGCAAAGATCGACACCTTGGCGGGGCCGCCGCGGGCGCGGCCGGCGGCGGCGAAGGCGAAGTTGACGAAGTAGTCGCCGACCTTCGAGGCCTGCAGGAAGGCGGCGAAGATGATGAAGAGGATGATGTAGGTCGATGAGACCGCGGTAGTCGGCCCGAGGATGCCGGCGTCGGTATAGACCTGGCTGAAGAAGCGGCCCACCGAGAGCCCGGGATAGCCGAGGAAGCCCGGCAGATAGGGACCGGCAAAGACGTAGACCAGGAAAATGGCGGAGATCACCACCAGCGCCAGGCCGGCCACGCGGCGGGTCAGTTCGAGGATCAGCAGCGAGCCGGCGATAGCCGCGTAGGAGATTCCCATGGGCGCGAAGGAGGTGCCGGTAGAGGCGCGTAGCGGGCTGTTGAACATCACCAGCAGGTAGCCGGCCACGGCCAGGGCGCAGACCATCAGGATCAGGTCGGCCGGCGATAGGCGGTCGCGGAACTGGCGATAGCTCCAGGAGAGCAGGATGCCGGCTACGGTGGCCAGAATCAGCGGATAGCCGAAGTGCCAGGCCTCGATCTCCGGGGCGATGCGCATGGCGCCATCGCTCATCGCCTGGTACATCATCACCACCCGCACCAGGGCATAGAGGGCAGGCACCAGCATGGCGAGGCTCACCCAGGAGAGCCAGGCGGCAGAGCGGCGCTGGTCCTCGTCGGCGAAGCGGGTACCGGCATAGAGGCCGAAGCCGAGGATCAGGGCACCGGCGATGTGCACGATGCGAAACGACCAGGTCTCCAGCGGATAGACGTTCAGCGAGACCAGGTGGAAGAGAGAGAAGGCGATAGCCAGGGCACCGAATAGCAGCCATTGCCAGCCGGTGTAGAGCCGTCGGTTGGACTCCACGGCGGCCTCGTCGACGCCCTCGGCGTTGACGGTCTGGACGACGTCGTTGCTTGGTGCGTCGTCACGTTGAGAGGGGGTATGGGACATGGGAGGCACCCTTGGGGGTATGGCGGAGGAGCACAGGAGCTGCCCCGCATCGCCCTCTCGTGGCACGGTGCGGGGCAGTCGCTCAGGTTAACGGCTTACAGCTTCAGGTCTTCCGGGATCTCGTGGCCGTTCTCCTCGTACCAGCGCACGGCACCCGGGTGGAAGGGCAGTACGGTGTTGTACTTGATGTTCTCCGGGATGCTGGTCGCGGCGCTACGGTGAACGTCGCGCATGCGGTCATTGTTCTCCATGCTCAGCTTGGTGACCTCGTAGACGAAGCTCTCCGGCAGGTCACAGCCAGCAATGGTGAAATTCCACATGGAAACGGCGCGGGCATCTTCCTCAAGGGTCTCGTAGGTGCTGGCCGGAATCTGGAACTCGGAGACCGGGAAGTTCTCGAGCACCGTCTGCTGCTCCTCTTCGGTGAACTCGATGATGTTCACGTCGGTCTGCACCTCGAGCTGGCTGACGGCGGGGATCGGGATGCCGGCAGCGAAGGCGATGACGTCGATCAGGCCGTCCTGCAGCTGGCCACCCAGGTCAGACCAGCCCCCGTTGCGGCGGTCGAACTCCACGCCCAGGGTCTCGAGCATGGCCGGGAAGTAGGTGTCGGAGGTCGAGGCCGCCGGGCCGAAGCCAATGCGGGCGCCGTCCGGGATCTCGGCGATCGACTCGATGCCGCTGCCCTCCAGTGTCGTGATCGAGAAGGGGGTTTCGTACATCGGGAACAGCGCGCAGACGTTGTCCATGGGCATGCCCGGGGCGAGCGGGCTCTTGCCGGCCAGGGCCTCGGCGGCCGGCCCCATGGTGGTCAGGCCCAGTGCGACATCGCCGCTATGCACCAGCGCCATGTTCTGGGTCGGGCCGCCGGTGACTTCGCCGCCGCCCGAAATACCCAGCTCGTCGGCGATCAGGTTGGCCCAGCCTGAACCGTAGACGAAGTAGGTGCCGCCCTGGCTGGCGGTGCCCACGGTGAAGTTATCCGGCCAGTCGCTGCGGTCCGACTGGGCCGAGGCCGAGGCGGCGATCAGCAGGGAGCTGGCCAGGGTGCCGGCGAGAATCCGTGAGGTTGTGTTGTGCATGGCGTATCTCCTGTATGCGATTGTGCTCTTGTTGAAGGCTCGGACTGTTGTGCCCGCGGCTGCTTGCCATCGTCCCCAGTATGGTCACGGGTTGGGGCATCTGCCGTTATCCAGGCCGTGATGGCATCAACGACTATTACTTCGCAAAAGTCATGCCTGCATGATTAAGTTCTTTTTATTTCATGTGGTTGCAAGAAATTTCTTAGACCTTGGTCGAAGCGAGTAGAGCGGCGTGAGGCCGGGATCACGCACGCAGCGGGTCCTGCAATGTGCGGATTTCCGCACAGAGCGTGGCATCTGGCCGCTTCGTTCAGGCGTCGTCTGGAGAGGTCAGGGCGGCCGTCAGACGGCTGGCCTGGTGGAGGTCGTTCATCAGCGAGGAGGCAAGCCAGGGGTCGAGGCGATGCTGGCGTAATCGTTCGGCCAGTTCGTGTTGCCAGTAGCGGCGGACCTCTTCCAGAGGCGCCTCGATGTCGCGGGCGCCCGGGTTGTTGGCCAGGCGGTTGAGGCCCTCGGCAAGGGCCATGCGCAGGTCATCGTGGGCCTCGCGCAGGGGGCTTGCCGGCGCGGCGTGGCGCAGCAGGCTGCGCTGCAGTACTTCGCCGAAGCGTACCGCCTCGACCAGACGCAGGGTGCGCGCATAGAGGCCTTCCAGGCGTGCCTCCTGGGCCGCGGTGAGGGGCGTGTCGATGCGCGCGTAGAAGTCGAGAATCTCCGCCATCAGCGGCTTGATCTGCTCGTGGTAGCGCACGTTCACCAGTGGCCAGTCATCGGGGTGGATCGGGGCCTCGATCGCGGCCCGGCTCGGCGGATGACCGATCGCTTCGGCGCTGGGCACCAGGATGGCCGAGGCAAGCAGATGGTAGGTACGCCGGTCGAGCCGTCGGCACTCCTGCTCGATGGCCGCGAGGGCCGTGTCGGCGTGCTGCAGGGCGTTGGTCCCCAGGTAGCGCGCCTGGGCCGGAGGAAATCTCGCTGGGTCGGGAAAGAGCTGCTCCAGGCTGCCGGCCAGCCGCGGGATCCAGGGCAGCATCAGCAGGATGCCCAGGCCATTGAAGAGGGTATGGAAGAGCGCCAGCTTGAGCGGCCAGGCGGTGGCCGCCAGCCCCACCAGTGCGGCAAGCCGGTCCACCAGCCCGGCCAGTGGCAGCAGCAGGGCCAGGGCCACGGCCGCCGTGACCAGGTTGAAGATCACGTGGGCGCCGGCCAGTCGCCGGCCGGCCGTGCTGGCGCCAAGGGCAGCGATTACTGCGGTCACGGTGGTGCCGATGTTGGCGCCAATGGCGATGGCCAGTGCCGGCAGGTAGGGGAGCTGGCCGGAGGCCAGCGCCGTGAGGATAATCAGCAGGGTGGCGTGGCTGGACTGCATGACCACGGTGGCTACGACACCGAAGAGCACCAGCAGCGGCCAGTGCCAGAGGTGCTCGCCGGCCAGGCCCTCCAGGGAGAGGCCATCCTGCCAGGTCTCGAAGCCCAGCTTCATGAAGTCGATGCCCAATAGTAGCAGGCCCACACCGAGCAGCAGGTCAGCGATGCTGGCGCGACTGCCCTGCAGCAGCCGGGAGCCCAGCAGTCCCAGGGCCAGCAGCGGCATCGCATACTGGGCGAGGTCGGCCTTGAGGCCGAACCCGGCAATCAGCCAGGCGCCGGTGGTGGTACCGAGGTTGGCGCCGAACAGCAGGGCGATGGCGGCGGGCAGGGCCACCAGGCCGGCGCCGACGAAGGACATGGCCAGCAGGGTGACCAGCGAGCTGGACTGGACCAGGGCGGTTGCCAGGGCGCCCACGGCGATGGCCCGGGAGGTGCGGCGGGTGGCAGCGTGCAACCAGTGGTCGAGGGTGCCGCCGGAGAGGCGTTTGATGGCCGCCTCCAGGTGGGTCATGCCCCACAGGAAGAGGCCCAGTCCGGCGGCGAGGGTGGCCAGGTCGAGTCGCGCGACCAGTAGTGCCGCCGCGGCTGCAAGCCCCAGCAACTCCAGCAGGCGGCGCTGCGGCAGCAGAGTGGCGGCCGTTCCCTGGCCCATGTGCGTCAGTGCCCTTTCGGGTCGAGGATCTTCACAGTCTGCACGTCGTTGCGTGTCTGCTCCTCGCGCTCGCGATTGACCCGGGTCTCGAGCTCCGGCAGGGCCTCATCCTCGATGGGCAACTGCTCGAAGAAGTCACAGCTGACGCAGTCGCGGTAGCGGATGCCGTTCTGTTCCCAGGCACGGATGCGGTCCATTTCGGCGCAGCGTGGGCAGATGGCGCCGGCGATAAAGCGTTTCTGTACGGCCATGATGGCCTCCTGTATTTACTGGCACTGAAAGCTGGCGAGCTCGGCGCGGCTGCGCTGTTCATCCACATCGGCGCAGCGCGGGCAGATGGCGCCGACGATAAAACGTTTCTGGACGGTCATGTCGTCTCCATCAGGGGGCCGCCAGGCGGGCCCGGCGGCAAACCTTCTCAGGCGGCACGGATACCGCTGTGGCGCAGCAGGGGCTCGATGCTGGGTTCGCGACCGCGGAAGGCACGGAACAGTGCGGTCGCGTCGCGGGAGCCGCCGCGCTCGAGGATCTCGGTACGGAAGCGCCGGCCGGTCTCGGGGTCGAAGATGCCGGCCTCCTCGAAGGCACTCCAGGCATCCGCGGAGAGCACTTCGGCCCACTTGTAGCTGTAGTAGCCCGCCGCATAGCCGCCGGCGAAGATATGGCCGAAGCCGTTCTGGAAGCGGTTGAAGTCCGCCCGCGGGATCACGGCGACGGCGTCACGTACCGCATCGAGCAGCGCCTGGATATCGGCGGCCCTCGGGGCGGCGAGTTCGCGGTGTAGGCGGAAGTCGAACAGCGAGAACTCCAGCTGGCGCACCATGCCCATGGCGGACTGGAAGTTCTTGGCCGCTATCAGCTTCTGGAAGAGCGCCTCGGGCAGCGGCGCGTCGGTCTCTACATGGCCGGCGATCAGGTCGAGCCCTTCGCGCTCCCAGCAGAAGTTCTCCATGAACTGGCTGGGCAGCTCCACCGCGTCCCAGGCCACGCCATTGATGCCGGAGATATCAGCGACGGTCTGGCGAGTCAGCATGTGGTGCAGGCCATGGCCGAACTCGTGGAACAGGGTGGTGACCTCGTCGTGGGTCAGCAGCGCCGGGGTGTCGCCCACCGGGCGGGTGAAGTTGCAGGTCAGGTAGGCCACCGGCAGCTGCACCGCGCCGCCTTCGAGGCGGCGGACCCGGCACTCGTCCATCCAGGCGCCGCCGCGCTTGCCCTCGCGGGCATAGAGGTCAAGATAGAAGCCGGCGATGGGGGTGTCGTGCTCGAGGATGCGGAAGTAGCGCACGTCGGGGTGGTAGCGCGGGGCCGCCTCGTCCTCCACGAAGGTAACGCCGTAGAGGCGCTCGACCACCTGGAACAGGCCGTCGACCACCCGGGGGGCGGGGAAGTAGGGGCGCAACTGCTCGTCGGAGATGGCATAGCGCGCCTCGCGCAGCTTCTCGCTGGCGAAGCCCACGTCCCAGGGGGCGAGCTCTGCCATGCCCAGCTCGTCGCGGGCAAAGTCGGCCAGTTCGGCATACTCGTCGCGGGCCTGGGGCACCGCCCGGGCGGCCAGGTCCTCGAGGAAGGTGACCACCTGGTCGGGCGACTCGGCCATCTTGGTGGATAGGGAGTAGTCGGCATAGTCGCTGAAGCCCAGCAGCTCGGCCAGCTCGTGGCGCAGCGCGAGGATCTCCTCCATCACCGGGGCGTTGTCGTGCTCGCCGGCATTGGGCCCCTGGTCAGAGGCGCGCGTGACGAAGGCGGTATAGACCTCACGGCGCAGCTCACGGTCCTCGGCGTAGGTCATCACCGGGAAGAAGCTGGGGAAATCCAGGGTGATGCGGTAGCCGGCCAGGCCCTTGGCTTCGGCATTGGCCCGCAGGCTGGACAGCGCGCTCTCGGGGAGGCCGGCGAGGCGGGTCGTGTCGGCGAGGTCCAGGTGCCAGGCCTGAGTGGCGTCCAGCAGCTGATTGGAGAAGGTGTTGGAGAGTTCGGAGAGCCGTGACTTGATTTCGCCATAGCGCTGCTTCTTCTCGGCGGGCAGGTCCACGCCGGCCAGGCGGAAGTCGCGCAGCGCGTTCTCCACGGTGCGGCGTTGACCCTCGTCGAGGGTCTTCCAGGCGGGGCCGTCACGCAGCGCCTGCCAGGCCCGGAAGAGCCCCTCGTGCTGGCCGATCCAGGTGCTGTAGTCGGAGAGCTTGCCCAGGCAGGCCTGGTAGGCCTCGCGAAGCGCAGCATTGTTCATGGTGCCGTTGAGATGCGAGACCGGTGACCAGGTCCGTGCCAGGCGGTCGTTGAGGGCCTCCAGCGGAGCCGCCAGACTGTCCCAGTTCGGGGCGTCCCGTTCGGCGTTCGCCACGAGGTCCTCGATGGCCGTGCGGTTTTCCGCCAGCAGCGCCTCGATGGCTGGCACGACGTGCTCGGGCCGAATGGCGTCGAAGGGGGGCAATTCGTGGGATTCGAGAAGCGGATTGCGGGACATGCACACCTCAGATCGGGCTAGTGGATTGAGCCTTAGATGCGGGCGGCCGCGACGGGTTTCAATGTGCTAGGCTTGCGCCCTTTTCAGGCTCGCGGGGTGGACCCATGAACGAGACGCTGGAGCGCTGGAGCACGCGGCAGGCCTTCATCCTGGCAGTGACCGGGGCGGCGGTGGGGCTGGGCAACATCTGGCGCTTCCCCTATATCACCGGGGAGAACGGCGGCGCCGTGTTCCTGCTGCTCTACATTGCCTTCGTGCTGCTGATGGGGTTGCCGGTGATGATGGCCGAGATCCTGATCGGCCGCGCCGGGCGTCGCAGCCCCATGCAGTCGCTGGGCCATCTGGCCGATCAGGCCGGGGCGAGTCGCCATTGGCGCTGGCTGGGGCTGTTCGGCGCCGTCACGGTATTCTGTATCCTCTCCTTTTACTCCGTGGTCTCGGGCTGGTCCATCGAATTCCTGGTGGCCGCGATCAATGGCGACTTCGTGGGGCGCAGCGCGGCGGAAATCGGCGCGGACTTCGATGCCTTCCTCGCCGACTCGGGACGCATGACCTTCAATCATACGCTCTTCCTGACGATGACCATGCTGGTGGTCGCCGCCGGCGTAGCCAAGGGATTGGAGAAGCTCAACAACCTGCTGATGCCGATGCTCTATCTGCTGCTGGTGGTGCTGGCGGGGTACGCGGCCACCACCGAGGGCTTTAGACCGGCACTGGCCTGGCTGTTCCTGCCGGACCTTTCGGCGGTAACGTCAATGGTGATGTTGCAGGCCATGGGCCACGCTTTCTTCACCCTGGCGGTAGGCGCTTGTGCGTTGATGGCCTACGGCGCTTACATGCCCGATCACCAGAGCCTGCCTCGAGCCGCCGTCTCGGTGGCGGTGCTCGACGTGACGGTCGCCCTGCTGGCGGGTATTGCCATCTTTTCGGTGGTATTTGCTCAGGGGATGGACCCCGCTGAAGGACCGGGGCTGATGTTCGTGACGCTGCCGGTAGCCTTCGCCGAACTGCCCGGAGGGGCACTGTGGCTCTCGCTGTTCTTCCTGCTGCTGTTGCTGGCCACCTGGACCTCCTCGATCAACCTGGCCGAACCCATGGTCGCTACCCTGCAGGGCTGGGGCCTGCGGCGAGGCGCCGCTGCGGCCGTGGTGGGGCTGGCGGTATGGGGTCTGGGAATGCTCTCGGTGTTCTCCTTCTCGAGTCTGGCCGAGACCCGGGTGCTGTTCGGCATGAATCCCTTCGAGTTGGTCAGCACCATTCCACCGGAGATATTCCTGCCGCTGGGCGGGCTGCTGATTGCTATCTTCGCCGCCTGGGTCATGCTCGAGGAGACCGCTCTGAGGGCGCTGGATGCCGGCCCCAACGGCTTTCGCACCTGGCGGGCTCTGGTGCGCTGGGTGTCGATCCCGCTGATGCTGGTAGTATTGTTGGCTGGACTGATCTAAACGGCGGAGGTGAGCAATGCGCGAGGCAATGAGCCTGCGACCCTGGAAGGGACACGACCCACAACTGGGCGCGCGGGTCTATATCGATCCGGCCTGCATGGTGCTGGGTGACGTGGTGCTGGGCGATGACTGCTCGGTGTGGCCCATGGCGGTGATCCGCGGTGACATGCACCGCATCCGCATCGGCGCGTGCACCAGTGTGCAGGACGGCAGCGTGCTGCACATCACCCATGCCAGCGACTTCAACCCCGACGGCTTCCCGCTGACCATTGGCGATGAGGTGACCATCGGCCACAAGGCAATCCTCCATGGAGCCACCCTGGGCAACCGCATCCTGGTGGGTATGGGCGCCATCGTCATGGACGGCGCCGTGGTCGAGGACGAGGTGATCATCGCCGCCGGTGCCGTGGTGCCACCGGGCAAGCGCCTCGAGGGCGGCCACGTCTACGCCGGCAACCCGGCCAAGGCGCTGCGCCCGCTCAAGGAGCAGGAGCGGGCCTTCTTCCCCTATACCGCGGGCAACTACGTCAAGCTGAAGGACGAGTACTTGGCGGCAATGGGAAACTAACTCTCCAGAAGCCGTACTTTAGCCAGCGAGGAGCGCCGGGCAGGCCGTAGAGGGGGCCTGCGCCAGGGAGGGGGCACAGCGCCTCCTCGAGGGTCCGACCCCCGGGGGGCCTGTCGACGGATACGCTCCAAGCTGCCCTCTTACGGCTACGGTTCTGGAATGATTGTCTAACCCATTGTTTTTCATTGTCGAGGCGCGCGATAATCTGGTCATTTATCCAGTAATCGAGGGGCGCGCCCCGGCATGGCCAACTTTCGCACCCATCTCGGCGTGGCCGCTGCCGGCGGGGCCGTGTTGGCCCATGGTGGCTGGCAGGCGGGCCTCTGGGGCGCCATGGAGAGCCTGCCGTTGCTGGCGCTGGTGACCTTCGGCGGCATTCTGCCCGACATCGATGCCGACCGCTCCCGAGCGATTCGCCTGATCTTCAACCTGCTCGCCGTGCCCGCGGTAGTGGCCGGTGCTCTGGTGCTGCAGATGCGGCTGTCCACCGGCACCCTGCTGATGGTGTGCGGCGCCATCTACCTGGGCGTGCGCTACCTGGCCGGGGCGCTGTTCGCCCGCTTTACCGTACACCGTGGCCTCTGGCACTCGCTGCTGGCGGCGGTGCTCAGCGGCCTGGTGGCCACGGCGCTGAGTCATCGGCTATTCGGCCAGCCCGACCACCTGGCCTGGGCCCACGGCACCGGCCTGGCGCTGGGCTTCGTGATCCACCTGCTGCTCGACGAGCTCTACAGCGTTGACCTCACCGGGGCACGCCTCAAGCGCTCCTTCGGCACCGCCTTGAAACCATTCGACTGGCGCGAGCCGGGCAACTCCCTGGTGATGCTGATGGCGGCGGCGAGCCTGCTCCCCTGGCTCCCTCCCTGGGGCCCCCTGGGCGAGCTGCTTCGTCAGGGGGCCTCGCTCTGGCGATAGTCTTCGGCCCTGAGGCCGTATTTCCTGAGCTTGTCGTAGAGGGTCTTGCGCGGCAGGCCGAGCTGCTCGCAGGCGTCACTGACGCGGCCGCGGTGGCGAGCCAGCGCCTGGTCGATCAGGCTCTTCTCGAACAGCTCCACCTGCTGGGGCAGCGCCAGGTCGCCGCTGTCACTGTCCACCCCTTCGAGCAGGGCGTCCAGGCGGTAGTCGCAGGTGGCGCCGAGCAGCACGTAGCGCTCGGCCAGGTTGCGCAGCTCGCGCACGTTGCCTGGCCAGTCGTGGGCGAGCAGCGCCGAGATGCCGGCAGCATCCAGCGGCGGGGTCTCCAGGCCGCTGCGATTGGCGGCCACGACGGCGAAGTGCTGGAACAGCAGTGGAATGTCCTCGCGCCGCTCGCGCAGCGGGGGAATCGGCAGGGTGACCACCTCGAGCCGATAATACAGATCCTCGCGGAAGCGCCCCCTTTCGGCCGCGGCCTTGAGGTCGACCTTGGTGGCGGCGATTACGCGCAGGTCCAGGGATACCGGCACGTTGGCACCCAGGCGCTCGATGGAGCGTTCCTGCAGCACACGTAGTAGCTTGACCTGTAGCGACAGCGGCATCGACTCGATCTCGTCGAGGAACACCGTGCCGCCCTGGGCATGCTCGAATTTGCCGATGCGCCGCTCCACGGCCCCGGTGAAGGCACCCTTCTCGTGGCCGAACAGCTCCGACTCGATGATGCTCTCGGGCACGGCGCCGCAGTTGATGGCCACGAAGGGGTGGCCGCCGCGGCGGCTGCGCTCGTGGATGGCACGGGCCACCAGGTCCTTGCCGGCCCCGGTCTCGCCGAACAGCAGTACGTCGGTCTCCACCTGGCTGATGCGCTGGACCATGGAGGCGAGGCGCTGGATGGCCGACGTGCGCCCCACCAGGCGCGGGCCGGGTGCCGATTGCTGGGCCTCGAGCTCGGCCTTGAGCTCGCGGTTCTCGAGGCTCAGGCGACGCTTGTCGATGCCGCGACGCACCATCTCCACCAGGCGCTCGCCGGCAAAGGGTTTTTCCAGGAAGTCCCAGGCCCCCTCGCGCATCGCCTCCACGGCGGTGGAGATGTCGCCATGACCGGTGATCAGGATTACTGGCAGGTCGGGGTCGCGGTTGCGCACCTCGCGCAGCAGGGCCATGCCGTCCATGCCCGGCATGCGGATGTCACTGACGATGACGCCGGGGAAGTCAGGAGCCAGCGCCGTCAGGGCGGCCTCGGCGCTCTCGAAGGATCGCGGTTCGTAGCCCGCCAGCTCCAGGGTCTGGCCGGCGGTGATGCGCAGGTGCGCCTCGTCGTCGATGATCATCACCGGAAGAATCGCCGGCTCATGCATGGGTGTCGTGCTCCTCGGTGCTGATGTCGCCGGTCGCCTCGGGGCCGGGGTCGCGAGGCAGGATAATGGTGAAGCGGGCGCCACCGCCAGGTGCAGGGTCTGCCGCCAGCCGGCCACCCAGGTCATCGATGATGCGCGCGGAGATCGACAGCCCCAATCCCAGGCCGCTGCCCGGCGACTTGGTGGTAAAGAAGGGCTCGAAGATTCGCCCCAGGTGTGCCTCGGGGATGCCGGGGCCGTTGTCGATGACGTGGATCTTCACCTCGTCGACGTCGGGTTCGATGCCCAGCTGCAGCTGCGGCGTCCCTGTCTGGGCCATGGCCTGCAGCGCGTTGCCAATCAGGTTGACCAGCACCTGCTCCAGGCGCACCAGATCGGCGCGCACCCAGGTCTGCTCCTCGGGCCAGTCGCGCTCGATCGTGACGCCGGCGTCGCGCAGCCGCGACTGGAAGAGCCGCAGGGCGTAGTCGAAGCAGGCGGGGACCGAGACGCTGGTGGGCCTGTCGCCACTCTTGCGCGAGAACTGGCGCAGCTGGGCACTGATCTCGGCCATGCGGTCGGTGAGCTCGATGATCTGCGCCAGGTTGCCGCTCGCCGCCTCGCTGCGGCGGCGGGCCAGGAACTCGGTGGCATTCTCGGCATAGGCGCGAATCGCCGCCAGTGGCTGGTTGAGCTCATGATTGATGCCGGCGGCGAGCTGGCCGAGCACGGCCAGTTTGGCAGCCTGGACCAGTTCGTCGCGGGTCTGGCGCAGCCGCTCCTCGGCGCGGCGGCGCTCCTCGATCTCGCCGGAGAGGCGACGGTTGGTCTCGACCAGATCGTGGGTACGGCGCTGCACATTGCGTTCCAGTTCATCTCGGGCCCGGGCCAGGGTGCGACGCTCCCGGTCGGCAAATTGCTCGCGCTCGCGGCGCAGCCGCAGCCGTTGCCAGCCGATGCCCCCGGCCAGGACCACTACGCCGTAGAGGCCGCCGGCCATCAGGGCGGCAAGCCACTGGGTCTGGAGCACCGGGGCCAGTGACTTGAGGATATGCATCTCCCAGCCGAAGGCTGGCATGGGGCGTGACAGGCCCAGATAATCCTCTCCGACCAGCGGCCCTCGCTGAAAGCCGACCCGCTGGCTATGCTTGCCCGGGCTTCCGGTGATCTCGATGCCGGCGGGAGCCAGCGGCTCGTCGGCATAGCGGCGGGTGTCCAGCAGCGCCTCCCGTTCGTCGCCAGAGAGCGGCGTCAGGGCCTTCATGCGCAGCTCCGGACGGCTGGCCATGAAGATGATGTCGTCCGTGTCGGTGACCAGCAGCTCGGCATCCTGCTCGGCCCAGCTCGCCTCCAGGGTGTCGAGCAGCACCTTCACCACCATCACGCCATCGGGGCTGGCGTCGGGTTCGGTGTCGTCGAGCCATACCGGGGCCGAGAAGTAGTAGCCGCGCTCCCGGGACTGAACCCCAAGTCCGTAGAAGCGCCCGGTTTGGCCGGCGATGGCATCCTGAAAGTAGCTGCGGAAGGCGTAGTTCTGGCCGATGAAGGTGTTGGCACGGTGCCAGTTGCTGGCGGCCAGGGTGTCGCCGTGACGGTCGATGAGGTAGATATCGGAGACGCCGGCGGTAGCCCGGAAACGGTCCAGCAACCGATTGAGCGGCATGGGGTCCTGGCTCCCGGGTGACGCCAGGAAGCGCCTGACCATCTCGCGCGAGGCGAGCAGGGCGGGCAGGTAGTCATGGCGGGACAGGTGGCCGACCAGACTCGCCGCCGAGAGGCGCAGCTCGTTCTCGGCGTCCTGGCGCAGCCCCTGCAGGGCCTGGTCGCGGGCCAGCAGGGCGGCTTGCCACATGGCGAGCACCAGCCCGAAGGGAACCAGCAACCAGAGCAACTGGCGGGCCTGGCGGCGAGACGTCGTCGTCATGGCCGGCCTCAGCGCGAGGTCTCGGGCATGACCTGAGCACGTCGCAGGGCGCGCTGGGCTCGGGTCTCGGCGCGCTCGACCTCGAGCAGTCCCTCTTCCACGAAGACCAGATGCTCGTGGGAGCGGGTGCGGGCGTCCTCGGCCCGGCCCTCGAGGATCGCATCGAGCAGGGCGCGGTGCTGCTCCATCAGCCGCGGGCGCGAGTCGGCCTTCTCGAAGAGGTGGGCCAGGTTGTCGACGATGCTCTTCTCCAGCAGGTGGAAGATGCCGCGGATGGTATGCAGCAGCAGCACGTTGTGGGCCGACTCGGCGATGGCCATATGGAAGGCCGCGTCGGCGCGGGCCTCGAGCGCCGGGTTGCGCCCCTTGAAGCAGGCCTCGAGCTCCTCGAAGCGCTTGATCAACTGTGCCTTGTCGGTGGGTGTGGAACGCAGGGCCGCATAGTAGGCGGAGATGCCTTCCATGGCGTCGCGGAACTCGAGCAGGTCGAGATGGAACTCTCCATGGCGGGAGAGCATCTCCAGCAGCGGGTCGCTGTAGCCGCTGTTGAGTTCCTCGCTGATGAAGGTGCCGCCCCCCTGGCGGCTGGTCAGCAGGCCGCGGGCCGACAGCTTCTGGATGGCCTCGCGCAGCGAGGGGCGCGAAACGCCGAAACGCTCGGCCAGTTCGCGCTCCGGTGGCAGTCGCTGGCCGGGCTTCAGGCTGCCCTCGAGAATCAGCGCCTCGAGGCGCTCGGTGATGACGTCGGCGAGGCGCGGATGTCGAACGGGCTGGTAGGCCATGGGGGCTCCGGAACACGTGGCGAAAGACGGCATGGTATCGCCATCAAATTGGTATTACCAAACGCCGCGACGATAGATTGCTGCCGTTTCGCTCGAGAGTGGCAATTTATCCAGCTACATCAGGGTGTTGAAGGAAGCGTTGAAAGCGCTAGACTAAAGTATAGGCAGGCAAGGCTGGGAAGCGGGTCGCTTGCGTTTGACACTGCTGACGCTGCCTCCTAATGTGCGGCGACGTTTCTTCCGTGTCAATTGGTTTTACCAATTTACCATAATTCGAGTCAATGACTTCAGCGCAACCCTGCCGTGCCCCTGCGCTGTCCAGGATCCTGCCCATGACGCCAGTCAAGCTCTATCCACCGAAGCCGGAGAAGGTCTACTTCTTCGGGACCTGCCTGATCGATCTGTTTTACCCGGAGGCCGGTCTGGACGGTATCCGCCTGCTCGAGCGAGAGGGCATCGAGGTGCTCTTTCCCGAGGACCAGACCTGCTGCGGGCAGCCGGCTTACACCTCGGGTTACCAGGAGGAGGCCCGGGCCGTGGCGACGGCCCAGCTAGGCCTCTTCCCCGAGCCCTGGCCGATCGTGGTGCCTTCC
Organism: Halomonas sp.; assembly: GCF_031581305.1. GTDB lineage: Bacteria > Pseudomonadota > Gammaproteobacteria > Pseudomonadales > Halomonadaceae > Halomonas. Next base: position 5,540 of record NZ_JAVLBC010000018.1, on the reverse strand, counting down.
GGCTCCTGCGGTGGCATGATGCGCACCCACTACCCCCAGCTCTTTGCCGGCAGCGACCTCGAGGGAAAAGCCATTGACGTCGCCGGGCGGGTCTATGAACTGACCGAGTTCCTGGTCCATGTCTGCCACCTGAAGCTCGAGGATCGCGGCGAGACGGAAAAAGTGGCCATGCATACTTCCTGCAGCGCCCGGCGCGAGATGGGGCTGGCCGAGACCGGTCCGGCGCTGCTGGCCCAGCTCGGCAAGGTCGAGCTGGTAGAGCAGGCGCGCGCCGCCGAATGCTGTGGCTTCGGCGGCACCTTTGCCGTGCGTCATCCTGAGGTCTCTGCCGCCATGGTGGAGGACAAGACCACGGCTATCGAGGAGGCCGGTGCCCAGCGCGTCGTGACCTCCGACTGCGGCTGCCTGCTGAACATCGGCGGACGCTTCGAGCACCAGAAGAAGGCCGTGATGGGCGAGCATATCGCCAGCTACCTGTGGCGGAGGACCTCATGACGGACGCGACTCCCACCGTACAGACCTATACGCCTCGCGAGTTCCATCGCCAGGCCCACGACGCCCTGGGCAATCCCCAGATCCGGGCCAACTTCCGCAAGGCCATGGACGGACTGATGGACAAGCGCCGGGATGTCTTCGGCGAATGGGACCTGGAGACCCTGCGCGAGCTGGGCGCCAACATCCGCCTGCGGGCGCTGTCGAAGCTGCCCGACTTGCTCGAGCAGCTGGAGGCCAACTGCGAGGCCAATGGCATCAAGGTGCACTGGGCCGAGGACGGCGAACAGGCCTGCCGGATCATCCGCGAGCTCTGCGAGGCGCGCGAGGCCAAGGCGGTGATCAAGGGCAAGTCGATGGTCTCCGAGGAGATGCATCTCAATGCCCACCTGGAGGAGGCGGGCATCGAGGCGCTGGAATCCGACCTCGGTGAGTACCTGGTGCAGCTCAACGAACAGACGCCCTCGCATATCATCATGCCGGCGATTCATCTGAATACCGATGAGATCTCCGAGATCCTGCATGACAAGACCGGGACCGAGCGCACCCGTGACGTCGATTATATGACCGCGGCGGCCCGCTCCCAGCTGCGTGAGCGCTTCATGGCGGCGGATGTGGGCGTTTCCGGGGTCAATTTCGCGGTGGCCGAGACCGGCACTCTGTGCCTGGTGGAAAACGAGGGCAACGGCCGCATGACCACCACGGTGCCGCCGGTACATATTGCCGTGACCGGCATCGAGAAGGTCGTCGAGCACCTGCGCGACGTGCCACCGCTCTATGCACTCTTGACCCGCTCTGCCACCGGCCAGCACGTGACCACCTACTTCAACATGATCAGCTCGTCGCGCAAGGCCGATGAGCACGATGGTCCCGAGGAGGTCCACCTGGTGCTGGTCGACAACGGCCGCTCGAACATCTACCAGGACGACGAGCTGCTCGACACCCTGCGCTGCATCCGCTGCGGCGCCTGCATGAACCACTGCCCGGTCTATGCCCGGGTCGGCGGCCACACCTACGGCACCACCTATCCGGGCCCCATCGGCAGCATCCTGATGCCCCACCTGATGGGCCTCGAGGAGACCAAGGACCTGCCCACGGCCTCCAGCCTGTGCGGCGCCTGCGGCGAGGTCTGTCCGGTCAAGATCCCGATTCCCGACCTGCTGGTGCGCCTGCGCCAGGAGTCGGTGGGCGAGGGGCGCGGCAATGTGCCCGGCGCCGGCGCCAAGCGCACCCGCAAGGAAGCCGCGGCCTGGAAGGGCTTTCAGTGGCTGGCCACCCATCCCGCCGCCTGGCGGGGCGGCACGACACTGGCCGGCAAGCTGCGGGCGCTGGCGCCCTCGAGGTTAGGCGTCTGGACCGACCATCGCAGCGCGCCCAAGCCGGCGGGCACCACACTGCATGCGCTGGTCAAGCGTCATCAGGCACGCAAGAACCACGAGGAGGAGCGCTGATGAGTGCCCGCGACGCTATTCTCAAGCGCTTACGCGAGCGCGCCGACGGCCCGCTCACCGCCCCCGAGAGCAACTTCGCCGTGGTGACGAACCGCGGGTGGAGTACCGAGGAGCGCCTGGCGCGCTTCGAGCGGCTGATCATCTCGGTGCATGGCGAGGTGCTGCACGTCACCCGGGACGACTGGACCCAGGTGCTGGCGCGGCTGCTCGTCGACAAGGGGGTGTCGCGCCTGGCGCTGGGGCGCGAGCATCCGGTGTCTGCCGAGGCGCGCGCGGCCCTGGCCGACGCCGAGGTCGAGCTGGTGGACGTCGACCGCGACATCGAGACCTGGCAGCGCGAGCAGTTTGACCGGGTCGATGCCGGCCTGACCACGGTGGGCGGAGCGATCGCCGAAACCGGCAGCCTGTGGCTCTGGCCGACCCCCGACGAGCCGCGCCGGCTCAGCCTGGTGCCGCCCGTGCATATTGCCGTGCTGGAGGCCGACACCATCGAGGACACCTTCTTTGATGTCATCGAGTCCCGCGGCTGGGCCGGCGGCATGCCTACCAACGCCCTGCTGATCTCCGGTCCCAGCAAGACGGCGGACATTGAGCAGACCCTGGCCTACGGCGTTCACGGGCCTCGCGAGCTGGTGGTGCTGGTGCGTCATGCCGATGTCGGGGCGGGAGAAGAAGCATGATAGCCCCAGGCGGTAGGCGCCAGCTGAAGGCGGCGCTCGCGGCGTCGATCCCCGCCGAGCGGCTGATCGACGATCCGCTGCGCACCCTGGCCTATGGCACCGATGCCAGCTTCTACCGGCTGGTTCCGCAACTGGTGGTCCGCCCCGAGAACGAGGCGGAGCTGCAGCTGACCCTGGCGGAGTGCCGGGCCCGCGAGCTGCCGGTAACCTTCCGCGCCGCCGGCACCTCGCTTTCCGGCCAGGCGGTGACCGACTCGGTGCTGATCCAGTTCGGCCGCGGCTGGCGGGATCATGCGATCCTCGACGAGGGCAAGGCGATTCGTCTGCAGCCGGGGGTCATCGGGGCCCGGGCCAACCATCTGCTGGCGCCCTTCGGGCGCAAGATCGGGCCCGACCCGGCCTCGATTGCCAGCTGCATGGTCGGCGGCATCGCTGCCAACAATGCCTCGGGGATGTGCTGCGGCACCGCCCAGAACAGCTATCGCACGGTGCGCGATATCCGCGTGATCCTGGCTGACGGCAGCCTGCTCGACACCGCCGACACCGACAGCGTCGCCGCCTTCCGGGCCTTCCATGGCAAGTTGCTGGCCGGTCTCGAACGCCTTGCGATCCAGACGCAAGGCAACGCTGCCCTGGCCGAGAAGATCCGTCACAAATACCGGCTCAAGAACACCACCGGCTATGCCCTCAACAGCCTGGTCGACTTCAGCGATGGCATCGAGATCCTCAAGCATCTGATGATCGGCTCAGAGGGCACCCTGGGTTTCATCAGCACCATCACCTACGACACCGTGGTCGATGAGCCCCTGAAGGCGGCGGCCCTGGCCTTCTTCCCTGACATGGGCACGACCTGCCGCGCGACCATCGCGCTCAAGCAGGCGCCGGTCTCTGCCGTGGAGCTGATGGATCGGGCCGCGCTGCGCTCGGTACAGGACCAGTCCGGCATGCCCGTGGTGCTGAGGACGCTACCCGAGGGGGCGGCAGCGCTGCTGGTCGACGTGCGCGGCAACGACCAGGCCGAGCTCGAGGCGCGCATGCAGGCGGTACAGGAGACCCTCGAGGGCATTCAGACCCTGGAGCCGGTCACCTTCACCCGCGACGCCGATACCTATGCCCTCTACTGGAAGATCCGCAAGGGGCTCTTCCCGGCGGTGGGGGCGGTGCGCGAGGTCGGCACCACGGTGATCATCGAGGACGTGGCCTTCCCCATCGAGCGGCTCGACGAGGGCGTGCTGGCGCTCACCGACATCTTCCATCGGCACGGCTATCGCGACGCCATCCTCTTCGGCCACGCCCTGGAGGGGAACCTGCACTTCGTCTTCCCCCAGGGGTTCGAGAAGCCCGGCGAGGTGGAGCGCTATCAGGCGCTGATGGACGAGGTGGCGCAGCTGGTCGGCGTGGAATACGGCGGATCGCTCAAGGCCGAGCACGGCACCGGGCGCAACATGGCGCCCTACGTGGAACTGGAGTGGGGGCCCGAGGCCTATGCGCTGATGTGGGAGATCAAGGCGCTCTTCGATCCCGGCAACCTGCTCAATCCCGAGGTGATCCTCAGCCGCAACCCGACCCTGCACCTGGAGAACCTCAAGCCCCTGCCGGCGGCCGACGAGATCGTCGACAAGTGCATCGAGTGTGGCTTCTGCGAGGCGGTCTGCCCGTCGAAGGACCTGACACTCACCCCACGGCAGCGCATCGTCATCGCCCGTGAGCTGGCGAGGCTCGAGGCACTGGGCGCGACACGCAGCCCCGAGGACGAGTCGCGCCTGGCCGCCCTGCGCGAGGACTACCGCTATGCGGGCGACGAGACCTGCGCCGCCGATGGCCTCTGCTCCACCCAGTGTCCGGTGGGCATCAATACCGGCGACCTGGTGCTCGGGATGCGCCACGAGCGGGCCGTGGGCCAGGCCGGGGTCGCGCGGCGCATCGGGCGCCATTTCTCGGGCGCGACCCGCATGGCCCGGGGCGGGCTCAACGCGGCAAGCGCGGCCAGGGCCCTGCTCGGCACCGACCTGATGGCCAGGGCCAGCACCGGGGCGCGCCGCCTGAGCGGCAGCCGTCTGCCTCAGTGGAGTCCGGCCCTGCCCAGGTCGGCGCCTGTCCGGATGCTGGACCATGCGCCGTCGGGCGATGCCTCCAGGGACAAGGTGGTCTACCTGCCCTCCTGTGCCACCCGCATCTTCGGCGCCGACCATGACGACGAGATCGAGCGGCGCTCAGTAATGGAGATCACCCTGGCGCTGCTCGACAAGGCGGGCTTCGAGGTCATCCTCCCGGAGATGATCGGCCACCTCTGCTGCGGCATGGCCTTCCAGTCCAAGGGGCAGTTCGAGGAGGCGACCCACAAGGGGCGTGAGCTCAATCGCGAACTGCTGGTGGCGAGCCAGAACGGCCGCTATCCGGTGCTCTGCGACACCAGCCCCTGCACCCTGCAGATGCGGGAGCACCTTGACGAACGACTCGAGATGCTGGAGCCGGTCGCCTTCGCCCACGACCACCTGCTGCCGAGGCTCGCCGTCACGCCGGTGGACGAGCGGGTCGCCGTGCATGTGACCTGCTCGAGCACTCGCATGGGGCTGGCCGACAAGTTCGTCGGCCTGGCGAGAGCTTGTGCGCGGGAGGTGGTGGTGCCGGCGGAGATCACCTGCTGCGGATTCGCCGGTGACAAGGGCTTCAGGACGCCGGAGCTGAATGCCTCCGCGCTGGCGGGGCTGGCCGACCAGGTGGCGGACTGCAGTGCCGGCTACTCGAACTCGCGCACCTGTGAGGTCGGCCTGAGTCAGTACGGTGGCATTCCCTATCGCTCGATCTTCTCGCTGCTCGACCGGGCCAGTCGGGCGTCGTGAGATTTTTCTCCCGGCAGGCCTTGCGCGGTGCCGGGAGAATCCGTAAAGTACGCATCCGCTGCCGGCGACGGGCA
>NZ_JAVLBC010000223.1:0-4726 GCF_031581305.1 Halomonas sp. | reverse complement strand
GCCAGGTGCAGCATCACCGCGGAGTCCTTCCCGATGGAGTAGAGCATCACCGGGTTGGCGAACTCCGCCACCACCTCACGGATGATATGGATCGACTCGGCCTCGAGCTGTTGCAGATGGGTCTGACGCTGGGGCGACGGCGCCAGCGCGGCCTCGACGGCGCTGTCGCGGGACGGTGCGTGAAGACTGCTCATGGCCCGGCTACCTCGCATGACGTTGGGCGGGAGAGATCATGCGAGTCAGGGTAACGCCGGGCTGATAATAACCCAAAAGAATTAATTTCTATTTTTTTATAGCTATTTTGGCTATTTGCGCATCAGAGGTCGACGCGTTCCACCCAGGTCTCCAGCTCGCCGTCTCCAAGTTCGATGATGCGATAACCGGGACGGGAGGCCTCGTCGAGGGCAAAGGTCGAGGAGCCGGGCAGGAACTGATCGATGGTGGCGGGGCAGCCATAGGCCAGTACCTCGCCATCACCCAGGACATGGGCGCCGTCGAAGGCCTGGTGGACATGGCCGAAGAACACCGCGCGGACCTGGGGATGGGGAGCCACGACCCGCCAGAAGGCCTCGCCGTCGGCGAGGCCGATCTCGTCAAGCCAGGCCGAGCCGACGGGCAGCGGCGGATGATGCATCACCAGCAGCGTCGGCCGGTCGTCGGCCGCGAGACGCTCGTCCAGGGTGGCCAGGGCTGCCTCGCCCAGCTCGCCGCCGGGCCGGCCGCTGACGTGGGTATCCAGCAGCAGCGCCCGCCAGTTACCCAGGTCCAGCTCGTCGTGCAACTCGCGACGCTCGGCCATCAGTGCCGGCTGGTCATGGTTGCCGGGGAGCCAGAACCAGGGCGCATCGAGCCGTGACAGCGCCTGCTCCGCCAGCCGGTAGGAGGCCGCCGTCTCGTCCTCGCTGACATCGCCGGTGACCAGCACCCGTTCAGGCCCCTCACGGTTCACCGCCTCGACCACGGCCTCCAGCTGGCGCAGCGGGAAGCCAGCCCGGGCGCGGGCCGCGGGGTCGGCATGCAGGTGGCAGTCGGTGAGCTGGACCAGTCGCATCAGTACCGCATCCTCTTCAGGGCAGTTGAGGCAGGTCGAGGGAATGGCCATGGGCCAGGCCATGCTCCAGCCACTCGCCGAGGAAGCGGTTGAGCTGCAGCTTCTCGTCGGGCTGGTGCATGCGCGAGTTGGGGTAGCGGTAGCGGCCGTCGAAGTGACGCTGACGCTGGAAGTCGGTGACCTCGGCCATGCGCACGTCGTGGTAGAGGTGAACGCGCATGCGCGGGGTGTCGATCATCGTGTCGAGCATTCCGCGCTGGGAGACGCGCACGATGCTGGTATAGGGCGCGCGCTCCTGGAGCTTTAGACACAGGGCCCCCAGCCGACGCCCCTGGTTGACCAGCTCGACCTCGCGGGTCTCGCCGACTTCCAGGTCGCCCAGCAGCCGGGTCAGCCGGATGAAGTTGGCGGTGCACTCCCCCTGCAGGGTCTTCAGGTCGGTGACATAGGCGTTTCTCGGCACGCTACCTCCTTGCTCGCAACGATGCGCGTTCACCGGCCAGCCAATGGAAGGCGATCAGGCACATCGCATTGTCGAGTCGTCCGGCCTGCAGGAGTTCCCAGGCCCGGGTAAACGGCAGCGCATGCACGCGGATGTCCTCGTGTTCCTCATCGAGGCCGTGCACCCCGCCGAGGCCACGGCTGTCGACCAGGCCGCAGAACAGCGTGACCCGCTCGTCGCAGGCCCCGGGGCTCGGGTAGTAGGTGTGCAGCTCGATCAGCTCGCCCACCTCGCAGCCCGCCTCCTCCATGGCCTCGCGGCGTGCCACCTCGGCGACACTCTCGCCGCGCTCGACGAGCCCCGCCACCACCTCCACCTTCCAGGGGGAGTCGGGGTCGTCGAGGGCGCCGGCACGGAACTGCTCGATCAGGACCACGGTGTCACGTTCCACGTCGTAGAGCAGCACCCCCACGGCATCGTGACGATGGTGCACCTCGCGCACCATCCTGCCGCTCCAGCCACCCTCGAAGAGACGATGGCGCAGGTGGAGTTCCTCCAGCCGAAAGAAGCCCTGATGCAGACAGCGACGCTCGGCCAGATCCACGTCGGCAGCCGTGAAGGGCGCCGCGAGGATCAATTCCTGCTCGTCTGCGGGCGGGCGGTTTTCGCTCATGCGGTCTCCGGGTCACACAAAGAGGTCATTATCGTGGCCCGGCCGGCGAATGCCAACCGCGGGCAAGCTTACGCCGGCTTGCCCAACCGCGAACCGGCTTGGCCACGCCGCTCGCTTGGCGTATGTTCGCGACCAGACTCAAGACATCGAGGCACCTCATGAAAGGTCGCAACATGACGCGCTGGCGGGACCCCGCCAAGGATCCGCGCCAGGAACCCAAGAGCAACCTGATCACCGTCGAAGGGGCAGAGCGGCTGCGCAGCATTCTCGACCACCTCTCGCGTGTCAAGCGCCCTGCCCTCTCGTCCAAGGTGGGCGAGGCGGCCGCGCTGGGCGATCGCAGCGAGAATGCCGACTACACCTACAACAAGAAGGAGCTCAACCGGGTCATCGCCCGCATCCGCTACCTGACCAAGCGCCTCGACGAACTCACGGTCGTGGACCGTCTGCCGGCGGACACCGGCAAGGTCTTCTTCGGTGCCTTCGTCACCCTGGAAGACGAGGAAGGCGAGGAGATGCACATCCGCCTGGTCGGCCACGACGAGACCGACACCACGAAGCGCTGGATCAGCGTCGACGCGCCGCTGGCAAAGGCCCTGCTCGGCCGGGCGCTGGATGACGAGGTGACGGTGGCCGCCCCGGGCGGCGAGACCACCTACGTGATCACCGAGATCGCCTATCGCGACCCGCGGGCCTGATCAGCCCTTCACGGCCCGATAGACCCGGAAGCGCCGGTCGTCGGCCAGCACCTCGAAACCACCGAAGGCGCGCTCCAGCAGATCCGGATAGGGCAGGAAGGCGTTGGCCACCAGGATCAGCTGGCCCCCGGGGTGCAGGTGGTCGGGCGCCTCGAGGATCAGTCGCCCCGCCGGGCCATAGTCGATCACCCGCTCCTGGTGGAAGGGCGGATTACTGACGATGGCATCGAAACGACGTCCCCCCAGCGCCGAATAGACGTCGCTCGCCAGGGCCTCGCCGTCGAGGCCGTTGGCCACCAGGGTGCGCCGGGTCGCCTCGATCGCGAAATGACTCACATCCACCGCCGCAACCCGCGCCCCGCGTCGAGCCATCCAGGCCGCCAGGATGCCGTCACCGCAGCCGACATCGAGCACCTCGCCCCCCTGCGCCAGGCATGCCAGCAACTGTTCCAGCAGCAACCGGGTACCCTCATCCAGCTTGCCGTGACAGAACACGCCCGGATGGCTGACCAGCCGAATGCCCTCCGCCTCGAAGCAGGTCCAGGCCTCATCGGGGTCGATGCCGACCCGGTCCAGACAGGTCGCATAGAGGCCGCAGCGTCGGGCGCTGTCCAGCTTGCGACAGCCCAGTCCCAGAGCCGCCAGCGCCTTGAGGACCCGCTTGATACCGCCCTGGTTCTCGCCCACCAGCTGCAGCGGCGTCCCCGGCGGCAGGTGGGCACAGAGCCATAGCAGCCACCACTCCCCCAGGGCATGGCTCTTGGGCCAGAACAGCACCGCCCCCGGCGGGGCCGGATCGACGCCCTCGAAGGGCGAGTGCGCCGCCCTCCCCCGAGCCCGCCAGGCCGCGAGCACGGCCTGGTCCGCGGAGAGCAGGCTCCCTTCCCCGGCCTCCAGCCAGGCGTCCCGGGGCGGCGCCACCCAGAGCCAGCCGCGGTAGTCGGCACCCTGACGCTCCAGCAGTTGGCAGACGGGGGTTTCGGCACTCATGCGGTGACCTCCTCGGCGGATCGTGTCGGGCGTTCCAGGGTATAGAGCAGGTAGCGGCCCAGCCGCCAGTGGGGATCGACGCGGCAATAGCGCTGTTCCAGCGCTAGCAGGCGCTCCCGATCGGCCTCGCTCTCCGGCGCTTGGCGCAGGTAGTCGGCAAAGACCCGGATGCCCACCACCTCGCGGATCGCGAGGCCGTTTTCGGCGCTCCAGGCCTCGACCTGGCCATGGGTCAGCGGCGAGATCGGCGTCAACCGCTTACCCAGCCCCTTCCCTTCGAGCCGGTCGGCCAGGGCCTTCTCCAGGTTGCCCTTGACCACATTGGAGAGCCTGAGGGCGTCGCGGTTGAACACCATCAGCGAGAGCTGCCCGCCCGGCGCCAGCAGGCCGGCCAGGGTGGCCAGGGCCCCGCGCGGGTCCGCCAGCCACTCCAGCACGGCATGACAGGCGATCAGCGGCCAGGGACCGGGCGCCAGCTCGGGCAGCGTCTGGAGCGGCGCCTGCAGCAGGCTCACCTCATGCCCCGCCAGAGACTCCCTCGCCCGCGCCAGCATCTCCCCGGAGGGCTCGGCCAGGATCACGGCGTGGCCGCGTGCGGCAAACCAGCCGGCCAGCTGGCCCAGGCCGCCCCCCACGTCGAGCAATGGCTGGCCGTGCAGGTCGAGCATCTCGGGCAGCAGGCGGTCGAGCAGTGCCAGGCGCAGCTCGCCGCGGGCCCCGCCGTAGAGGCTCGCGGCAAACTTGTCGGCCAGGCCGTCGAAGTGACGATCGCCAGCAGGCGAGAGAGGAGAGACGGGTTCGGTCATGCCGGCCACCGGAAGCGAAGATGGGAGGCATTCTACCCGGGAATCGCAGCGGACTCATGGCCCGCG
>NZ_JAVLBC010000222.1:0-4755 GCF_031581305.1 Halomonas sp. | reverse complement strand
GGAGGGGGGGCGTCCTTCCAGGCCCTGGTCGAGCCACTCAGCCAGCATGGTCGGGGCGAGAGTCGGTGGACTCGAAGATCCGGTCGGCGCTGGCGGCGACGAAGCCCTGATAGAGCCGGCCGTCGGCATCTGGATAGCGCCGGGCGAACTCGTAGTAGCAGGTGGGGATCTCCTCGACTCGGCCACCGGAGAAGGTGAAGGGCATGCGGTCGGCGAGCGTCGAGGCCTGCTCGAGCAGCACCCCCGGGGAACCCTTGATGCGCCCCCCGGAGGCGTTGATGCCGAGTCCCAGCGACTCGACCCTTGCCAGCAGCTTCTCCAGGGTGTCGTGGTGGTGCAGGTGGTTGACGCTGACCGTGAAGTGGTTGGCCCGCAGCCCGATGATCGACAGCCAGGCGGCGTACTCGCTCTCCTCCGCCAGGGTCCGGTATTCTGCCCAGGTCGGCGTCTCCCAGAGGCGACCGGCCCACATCACCTCGGGCGTGGCGGTCCGGGTGGGGTCGATCTGGGCCACCAGTTCGTCGATGATTTCCTGGGCACGGGCCGAGAGCTCACGGCACTTCAGCTCCGAGAGGAAGACCCTGGGCTGGTCCTCCCGCGGCGGCAGATAGCCCCAGGCATGCAGCTTCTTGGCCTCGAAGTCGTAGGGCTCCAGTCGGGTATAGCCCAGCGATAGCAGGTGGGGTTCCAGGTCGGCCAGGCGAATGGGGCCGCGGTCGAAGGTGCGGAAGGCCACGTGGTCGTTGACGATGGTCTCGCCATCGGCAACCAGGGCGTCATGGATGCGGCTCGCCTGGGGCGTCATGGCGGTGTAGTCATCCCAGAGGCGGGCGAAGAACTGCTCGAGGCTCATCTCGGAGGGCATAGGGGCACCTGTTGTCGATGTTGTGGTGGTTGACGACACCATCCCGTCCGTCGCCGGTGGACTCAAGGGCGAGGGTCGGTCGGATGAAAGTGGCGGGGCCCAGGGTGAAAATCTGTGCCCTGGAACTTGGCAGCACCCATGCGGCACCTTCTCGATGCGCGCCCGGGCCATCCGTCATGCTCCGGATAGGCGGTGTGGGCCCGCGGTGCGGCTGTGACCTTTGCATGATGGGGAACGGTGGCTCCTCCGGCTAGACTGGCGGCGCCGCATGCCACCAGGAGTGCAACCGTGACCGATCATGCCCGCCACCTCGATACTCACTATGATGCGCCCGCCGAGAGGGACGGGCAAAGCCTGGCGGCACGGCTGCAAGAGGCCTTTCGCGAAGCGGGGTGCGATCCGGACCGCCTCACGCTGGACGAGATCGCCGGCATCGACCAGTTGCACCTGGGGGGGCGACGAGCCAGCCGCTCCCTGGCAACGCTGGGAAGCTTCGCTTCCGGCAGCCGGGTGCTGGACGTGGGGTGTGGCACCGGCGGGGCGAGTCGACTATTGGCAGCGGAGTTCGGCGCCGAGGTGACCGGGCTGGACATCACCGCGGCCTTTGTCGAGGTGGCCAGCTGGTTGAGCCGCGCTACCGGTCTAGACGACCGGACACACTTCCTGTGCGCCGATGCGTCACATGCGCCCCTGGCGGATGGCACCTTCGATGTGGTGTGGTGCCAGCATGCGTTGATGAACATGCCCGACATCGCCGCGGTACTCGCCGAGTGGCACCGGCTGCTGGTACCGGGCGGTACGGTGCTGTTGCACGAGGTGGTGGCCGGCGACGACCCCTCGCCGCTGCGCCTGCCGGTCCCCTGGGCTCGCCGCGTCGAGACCAGCCACCTGCGCTCCCGGCACGCCCTGGAGGTGCTGCTGGCCGAGGGTGGCTTCGCCCCGGTGGCGGTGCAGGATGTCACCGAGGTGGCGCTCGCCTGGCGACGCAAGCACAGCCGCCGGGAGGGCGGCGATGTTGCACCGACGGGACCGGCGTTGCCCGGGCCGGGACTGATCTTCGGCGAGGCCTTCGCCGAGATGGGGCGCAACCTGCGCGACAACCTGTCCGCGGACCGGGTGCGTATCCTCGAGGGCGTGTGGCGCAGGGCGTGATGTTTCGTTTCGGTCGACCGGTAGCGTCGAATTTCTTCGCTTCCTTTCGCATTCGTCGATCCTACACTGGGTACTCTCACCCGACGGAACGACAAGAGGAGGCGAGCGAATGACCCGGATACTGGTGCTCTATCATTCCATGTATGGCCATATCGACACCCTGGCCCGCACCGTGGCCGAAGGGGCGCGCGAGGTCGAGGGCGTCGAGGTCTCCCTCAAGCGGGTGCCCGAGACCATGGAGCCCGAGGCCTTCGCCAAGGCCGGTGGGCAGTCCTTCGACACCCCCGAGGCGAGCCCCGAGGAGCTGGCCGACTTCGATGCCGTGATCTTCGGCAGCCCGACCCGCTTCGGCAACATGTCGGCCCAGATGCGCACCTTCCTCGACCAGACCGGCGGCCTGTGGGCGGGCGGCAAACTGCGCGGCAAGGTGGCGAGCGTCTTCACTTCCACCGGGACCGGCGGCGGCCAGGAGACCACCATCACCTCCTTCTGGCATACCCTGGCGCACCACGGCATGGTGATCGTGCCCCTGGGCTACGGCATCGGCGAGCAGTACATCTTCGACCAGGCTGGCGGCGGCAACCCCTACGGCGCCTCCACCATCGCCGGGGGAGACGGCTCACGCCAGCCCGACGAGCGGGAACGCAAGATCGCCCGCTTCCAGGGCGAGCACGTGGCGCGCATCGCCACAAGGCTGGTTGGCTGACGCGGGCCTTGCGGGAACCCTGCCAGGATTAAGGCCCCGCCGGGCTATCCCGTGAAGGATAGCCCGGCGGGGTCTCGTCATGTGGGCGCGCCTCACTGCCGGCCTGGCCCGCGAACCAGATAGCTGAGTGGATGCAGCACCAGCCAGGTGATCACGGCAATGCCGATTGCCGCTGCAATCAGCGCGGCCCAGTCAGTGACGGTAGCCACCAGGCCAAGCCGGGAGTGAGTCAGCACGGGCAGCCACCACAGGCTCGAGAGTCCCGCCAGCAGGGCAACGATACCGGCAGGACGGCAGCGGTAGTCGGTGAAGCGATAGCCGCGTAGGCGGCCGACCAGCTGAGCCAGCACCAGCAGTGCCAGGATCGCCAGGATCAGCGGCAGGAAGGGCGGGATGGCATGGGACAGCACCGCGAAGATGCCGGCAAGCGTAAATTTCATGGCATGTCTCCTCAGACGCGTCCTTCGAGCATGGCGTAGTAGGCGGGTTGCAGCATGTACTCCTTGAGCACCCAGGCCGCCCAGGACTCTTCCCTGGGATCGATGAACGAGAAGGAGGGCAGGAAGGCCATGTCGTTGTCGTAGCCGAATTCCACCAGCATCGCCGTGCCGATATCGGTGATCAGCGGGCAGGAGGTGTAGCCGTTATGGCGTGCAGGCAGCGGCTTGTCCTCCAGGAAGGCAGCGATGTTCTCTTCGACCACAGGAGCCTGGGCCTTGACGCTGGCGGCGGTCTTGTTGATCGGCGCACCGATCACGTCACCGATGCCGAACACCTCCGGATAGCGGTTGTGCTGCATGGTGTAGATGTCAGTATCCAGCCACTCGCCGGCGAAGCCACCCTCCCGGGCGATCAGGTCGCTGGCCTTGACGAAGTCCGGGGCACTCATGGGCGGCACTACGTGGAGGAAGTCGTAGTTGCGAGTTTCCGTGTTGCCGTTGCTGCCGGTGAATTCGGCCTGGCGGGCCCGCGGGTCGATGGCGGAAAGATACCAGCCATGATGGCGGGTGATGTCGTCGCGATCGAAGCGCTGCTTGAGGAAGTCGTTGATCCAGGGCTGGCTGAACATGCCGTCGCTGGGGGTGAAGAAATCCAGGTCGAAGTCGTTTCGATCCCCGATCTTCTTGATGCGCGACTGGGTGGTGAAGACCATCTTGATGGGCGCACCGGCGCACTTGATGGCCGTCTGGGGGTTGGTGAAGAGCCCCTGGCCGCTGCCGGTGGCGAGCCAATCCTCGATGGCGTCGCTGGTGCGTGCTGCCTCCCGGGGGCCGGCATAGACGCTGCCGATGCCGTGACTACCGATCAGATCCCTCGACATGCCGTCGATCAGGTGATAGTTGAGCTGAAGGCCCGTGGCGACCACCAGAATGTCATACTCCAGGGTGCTGGCATCGGCCAGGGTAATACGGCGCTCATCGGCATCGATACCCACCGCCTGCTGGCTGACCCAGTCAATGCCGCCGGGGCGGAAGTCGGCATTGGGGCGCACCGTGCTGTCGGCTTCCCAGAGGCCGGCTGCGACCAGGGTCCAGCCGGGCTGATAATAGTGCTGCTCCCTGGGTTCCACGACGGTAATGCGGGCGCCGGAGAGGCGCATGGCCAGGCGATTGGCCATGGACATGCCGGCGGCGCCGCCGCCGAGGATGACGACGCGAGCGCGGGTGGAGACGGTGTTGGCCTGCAGGCCGGAAAGGGGCATCAAAGCAGCGGCGCCGGCGCCAACACCGAGCTTGAGCAGCTGGCGGCGACCGAGGCGCGGGGGACCAAGCGGAAGACGGGACATGGGTGGCTCCTGCGCGAGTGGTCAGAAGTTTATTATATTTTTATTTAATATAGTTATAACCTAGCACTGATCTTGCTCCTCATCCTCCTTTACTCTGCGTCATCTTGACGCAAGTCAGTATTCCGGCTGTGTCGCTCTCCGCGAATTCCTGCCGAAAGGCGCTGATCATCGGGCGGTAGACGGTCAATGACGTCGAGGAGGACGAGACCTGTACCGACCAGGCTGAGAGGCTGAGGATCGTATTGA
>NZ_JAVLBC010000221.1:0-4757 GCF_031581305.1 Halomonas sp. | reverse complement strand
CAGCTTCCAGCTTCCAGCTTCCAGCTTCCAGCTTCCAGCTTCCAGCTTCCAGCTACGCCTCGTCCATCCCCTGCTCCTTCTGGGCCAGGGCCCAGCCACCCAGGTCCTTGTAGCGGTTGACCATGGCACAGAACAGCTCGGCGGTGCGCTCGGTATCGTAGCGCGCCGAGTGGGCGGCGCTGTTGTCGAACTCGATACCTGCGGCGCGACAGGCCCGGGCCAGCACGGTCTGGCCATAGACCAAGCCGCCGAGTGATGCCGTGTCGAAGCTCGAGAAGGGGTGGAAGGGGTTACGCTTGATGCCACAACGGTTGACCGCCGCGTTGAGGAAGCCGTGGTCGAAGGCGGCATTGTGACCGACCAGAACGGCCCGGGTACAGCCATGGGCCTTGATGGACTTGCGAACGGGGCGGAAGATCTCGCCCAGTGCCTCGGCCTCGCTGACGGCGATCTGTCGGCGCAGCGGGTCATCGAGGCGGATTCCGGTAAAGTCCAGTGCCGACTGTTCCACATTGGCCCCCTCGAAGGGAGTGACATGGTAGGCATAGGTGGCGTCGGGAATCAGGTTGCCCTCCGGGTCCATGGTCAGCGTCACTGCGGCGATCTCGAGGATCGCATCGCCCTCGGGATTGAATCCGCCGGTTTCCAGATCCACCACCACGGGCAGAAAGCTGCGGAACCGCTGCGCCATGAGTTCGCGGACGATCGCCTCGCTCATGCACCTCTCCTTGTCTGGGCCATCGTGTCTCGAAACCGCGAAAGTCTAGCAGCTTGCCATCCATGAGTCGCGTCGCCGGTATTCGCTGCTGGCTCGGCGCGCTATAATCGCTTTCTTTGAGAACGTTACTAGAGGAGCCTCAGCATGTCCGATGTCAAGAAGGTCGTGCTCGCCTATTCTGGCGGCCTGGACACGTCCGTCATCGTCAAGTGGTTGCAGGAAACCTATGACTGTGAGGTCGTGACCTTCACCGCCGACATCGGTCAGGGTGAGGAGGTCGAGCCGGCCCGTGCCAAGGCCGAGGCGCTGGGCGTGAAGGAGATCCATATCGAGGATCTTCGCGAGGAGTTCGTACGTGACTACGTCTACCCGATGTTCCGCGCCAACACCCTCTACGAGGGCGAGTACCTGCTAGGCACTTCCATCGCACGCCCGTTGATCGCCCGTCGCCTGATCGAGATCGCCAATCAGACGGGTGCCGACGCCATCTCCCATGGGGCGACCGGCAAGGGCAACGATCAGGTGCGCTTCGAGCTCGGCGCCTACGCGCTGAAACCGGGTGTCAAGGTGATCGCGCCGTGGCGCGAGTGGGACCTCAACTCCCGTGAGAAGCTGATGGCCTACTGCCAGCAGCACGACATTCCGGTGGACTTCTCCTCCAAGAAGAAGAAGTCGCCTTACTCGATGGATGCCAACCTGCTGCACATCTCCTATGAGGGCGGCATCCTCGAAGACCCCTGGGCCGAGGCCGAGGAGGACATGTGGCGCTGGAGCGTGTCGCCTGAAGCCGCACCGGATACGCCCACCTATGTCGAGCTGACCTTTGATCGCGGCGACATCGTGGCCCTCGACGGCGTGCCGATGAAGCCCCATGAAGTGCTCGAGAAGCTCAACAAGCTGGGCGGCGACAACGGCATCGGACGCCTCGACATCGTCGAGAACCGCTACGTGGGCATGAAGTCCCGTGGCTGCTACGAGACGCCGGGGGGCACCATCATGCTGCGTGCCCATCGCGCCATCGAGTCGCTGACCCTCGATCGCGAGGAGGCACACCTCAAGGACGAGCTGATGCCCAAGTATGCCGAGGTGATCTACAACGGCTACTGGTGGAGCCCGGAGCGTCGCATGCTGCAGGCGGCCATCGACGAGACCCAGAAGACTGTCTCCGGCGTGGTGCGCATGAAGCTCTACAAGGGCAGTGCCACCGTGGCGGGCCGTCGTTCCGAGCAGTCGCTCTTCGACGAGTCCATCGCCACTTTCGAGGACGATGCCGGTGCCTACGACCAGAAGGATGCCGAGGGCTTCATCAAGCTCAACGCGCTGCGCCTGCGCATCGCTGCCGGCAAGGGTCGCCGGCAGGACTGAGTCTGACCGTCATGCCCTTCCTCGACGCCGGCGTTCTGCCGGCGTCGTCGTGTCGAGGCTTACTACTTGTGAGGAGAGCACCATGCTCAAGAAACTGTTATCCGGCCTGCGCGGCGGCAGCAACGGCAAGTCCGGTAACACCGAGACCGCCGAGCCGGTGGAGTACAAGGGCTACCTGATCATCTCAGAGCCCGCTGACCAGGGCGGGCAGTACCGCGTCAGCGGCTGGATCCGCAAGCCATTGCCGGCTGCCGACGGCGAGGAGGGCAGGATGCTCGAGCATCGTTTCGAGCGTTCCGACATGCTGCCCGGTCGAGAGGCCTGTGACGCCTTGATGGTCAGCAAGGCGCAGCGCTTCATCGACGAGGTCGGCGACGAGATGTTCTAGACCGCTCACCCCAGTGGTCCCGTCGGGTGCCCCCGCTATACTTCAGGACATGCCGATCCATCCCGTGATCTGGAGTCTCCATGCGCCTGCTGCATCGACCTTCGTCCTGGCGAGAGCTCTTCGCCACCGACGTGCTGCCCGATCCCAGCGGCTGGCCACCGCTGCTGGCCCCACTGCGTCAGGCCTTGGTGAACCTGGGGCCCACCCCCGAGCTGGCCGAGGCTCACGCCTGGCAGGGCCAACTGGTGGAGGCCCTGGACCGGCTCGATTTGCCCGCCTGGCGAATCAGCCAGCTGATCAGCGATCACAATGACTGGCTCTACCGGCGAGCCATCACGCTCTCCCTGGATGAGATGCGCGGCCTGGGCTGGGGGCCACCACCGGTGGCCTTCTGCGTGCTGACCCTCGGGTCGGGGGCGCGCCACGAGAGCCTGCTGGCGCCGGACCAGGACAACGCCATGATCATCGCCGACTATCCTGATGACCGGCATACCGAGATCGACGGCTACTTCCAGTCGCTGGGCGAGCGCTTCACCGCGCGCCTCGACGCGGCCGGGATTCCGCTCTGCCAGGGCCATGTCATGGCG
This sequence comes from Halomonas sp., assembly GCF_031581305.1. Classification (GTDB taxonomy): domain Bacteria; phylum Pseudomonadota; class Gammaproteobacteria; order Pseudomonadales; family Halomonadaceae; genus Halomonas. The sequence continues at coordinate 1,699 of NZ_JAVLBC010000221.1, read as the reverse complement.
CGCTGGCCGATGTGGCGCAAGCGTCTCTCGGAGTGGCGCGTACAGCTCGAGATCTGGACCGCGGAGCGTCGCGTCAAGCGGGTCCAGCAGGCCAACATCCTGCTCGACTTCCACCCGGTCCATGGCGAGGCCGCCCTCGCCGAGGCGCTGGCCGATCGGGTGGCCAGTCTGATGCCGAGATCGCATCTGTTCCTCGACGAGATGGCGAGCCTGATCGATGAGCTGCCGGTGGCCCTGGACCGGCTTGGCCGACTCAGCGGCGACGGCGAGGGCGCCCCCCATGAGCGGGCCATCAACCTCAAGCACCAGGGGATGCTGCCGCTGGTGAATGCCGTGCGCCTGTTGGCCGTTCGCCACGGGGTGCGCCCGCCGGATACTCGCTCACGGCTGGTGGCGCTGGTGATGCAGGAAGTGCTTAGCCCCGAGCGTGCCCGGGCCCTGACCGCGGCGTTCGAGCGATTACAGGCGCTGATGCTCGACGAGCAGCGTCTGGCCCTGACCGAGGGACGCAGCCCCGATGGCTGGGTGGATATCGCCCGCCTGGGCGAGGAGCAGCGCCAGCTGTTACGCCACGACCTGTTGCAGATCCGGGCGCTTCAGAAGAGTGCGCGGAAGCCATGACCGGGCTTCGCCCGGAGCTGTCAGCGATAAGCTTTAAGCTGTAAGAAAACCCCTTTCCGTGAGCCTTGGTGGCGGCACCCTGGCTTACGGCTTACGGCTTACGGCTTACGGCTTACGGCTTACGGCTTACGGCTTACGGCTCCGGCGTAGCCGGGGGTGCCTCGGGAAGCTCCATGACCAGGCAGGCGCCGCCCAGGTTTGGCGCTTCCTCGGCCCACAGTCGCCCGCCCAGATGGGCGACGATGCCACGGCTGATGGGCAAGCCCAGCCCGCTGCCTCGGGGGCGTCCGCGCGCCTCACCCCCTTCCTGCTGCTGAATCTGGTGGAACTTCTCGAAGACTCGTTCGCGCTCATCCTCGGCGATGCCGGGGCCGTTGTCCTCCACGGCGAGGCGGTAGTGATCCTTGTAGCGCTCGAGGCGCAGCAGTACCTGCGGATGGTCGTCGGCGGCGAACTTGCCGGCGTTGTCGAGCAGATTGATGATCACCTGTTCAAGACGGTCCGGGTCACCGATGACCGTCGCGGTCTCCGGCGTGATCTCGACCTCCAGGCTCACCCCGCGATCCTCCTGCAGCCGCTGCACCGCATCCACGCTGTGGCGGGCCAGGGCCACCAGGTCCAGGCGCCGGGGCTCGAGGGTCAAGCGGCCGCTCTCGAGCCTGGCCAGGTCGAGAATCTCCTCGATCAGCCTCGAGAGCCGCTGGCTCTCGCGCACCACCACGTCGAGGAAGTGGCGGCGTTTCTCGTCGGGCAGGTCGTTGCTGTCGCGCAGGATCTCGGCAAAGGCGCGAATCGAGGTGAGGGGCGTGCGCAGCTCGTGACTGACCATGGCCACGAACTCGTCCTTGAGGCGGTCGAGTTCGCGCAGGCGCTCGTTGGCCGCGCGCAGCTCCTCACTGGTGCGCGCCAGCTCACAAGACTTCTGCTCCAGGCGACGGTTGACCTCCAGGGTCTCGGAGGTGGTGTCGAGGATGCTGAGAATCGATTCGAGGTTCAGGGCCTCGCCGCGCACGACCGAGTCGATCAGTACCCGCGCCGAGGCGCTGCCCAGCGAACCGGCCAGGGCCTGTTCGGCTTG
>NZ_JAVLBC010000220.1:0-4841 GCF_031581305.1 Halomonas sp. | reverse complement strand
GACATGTGCAAGGCCGTGGACAAGGGCATGGAGATCGGTGCTATCCATCTCGACGCCAAGACCGGTGGCAAGTCCGGCGACTATCGGCGCGAAGAGGCTCATGGGGAGCGAGCGGTGGCGCCTTCCCTTATCGAGTCCGCCCCCTCGCCGATCGTCACCGGCGAGGGGGCTTCCGGCGAGGTTTCGTTGGGACAGCGCTGCGACATCGACGCCCCCTGCATCCGCGTCAAGTGCCTGGCTGAACTGCGCGAGCGCCTCGGGGTCGGTGAGGTTTCCGTGCCGGTCGAGCGTCTGGCGAGTTCCGACGTGGCTGGCCTCAAGACGGCCCTCAAGGCGCTGGATCCGCGCTTCGAAGGGCTCGACCAGGGGCGCGTCCTGTGTGCCGTCAATCAGGTGATGGCCGGGGATGCCACGCCGCTGACCGATAACGACGAGGTTGCCTTCTTTCCCCCGGTGACCGGAGGTTGAACGATGATTCGCGTGCAGGAAAGCGTCTTTGATGCCGGCGCCGAACAGTGCGCCTTGCTCGAAGGGCGAAGCGATATTGGGGCGGTGGTGAGCTTCACCGGTCTGGTGCGTGACTTCAACGAGCGTCCCGAGGTCCAGGCGCTGACCCTGGAACACTACCCGGGCATGACCGAGGGGGCCCTTGGCGAGATCGTCGAGCAGGCCGAGTCCCGATGGCCACTGCAGGGTGTGACCGTGATCCACCGGATTGGACGCCTCGCCCCTGCAGACCCTATCGTGTTGGTAGTGGTCGCCAGTGCCCATCGACGCGCCGCCTTCGAGGCCTGCGACTTCATCATGGATTACCTCAAGACCCGCGCCCCTTTCTGGAAGAAGGAGCACACCGCCAGCGGGAACTACTGGGTTTCGGAGCGCGACGGAGATTATCATGATGCCCGTCGCTGGGAGATGTCTTCATGACCGATGAGTTGATCGACGACTTCGGCAGGCGAGTGCGCTACGTGCGCATCTCGGTGACCGATCGCTGTGATTTTCGCTGCGTCTACTGCATGAGCGAGGAGATGACCTTCCTGCCGCGTGCCCAGGTGCTGACCCTGGAGGAGCTGGCGATGGTCGCCCGGGCCTTCACCGAGATGGGCGTGGAGAAGATACGCCTGACCGGTGGCGAGCCTCTGGTGCGGCGTGATATCGACCGCCTTGTCGATGATATCGGGGCGCTGCCGGGGCTCAGGGATTTCGCCATGACCACCAATGGTGCGAGCCTGCCCAAATTCGCCTCTCGCCTGCGTGAAGCGGGGCTTGAGCGTCTCAACATCAGCCTCGACTCCCTGGATCCCGAGCGCTTTCGCCGGCTCACTCGCACCGGCGACCTGCACAAGGTCATCGACGGTATTCACGCCGCGCGTGACGCCGGCTTCGAGCGCATCAAGCTCAACGCTGTGATTCTCAAGGGGCGCAACGACGACGAGGTGCTCGACCTCGTCGATTTCGCGCGAGACGAGGGGCTGGATATCAGCTTCATCGAGGAGATGCCGCTGGGCGACGTGTCGGACCATTCTCGGGCCGAGACCTTCTGCTCCAGCGACGAGGTCCAGGCGCGCATCGAGACCCGCCACGAACTGATCCCCACCACTGAATCGACCCTCGGCCCGTCGCGCTACTTCATGATGCCTGACAGCGAGTCCCGGGTCGGCTTCATCTCGCCCCACAGCCACAACTTCTGCGACACCTGCAACCGGGTTCGCGTCACGGTGGAAGGGCGCCTGCTGTTGTGCCTTGGCAACGAGCATTCCGTGGATCTGCGTGCCGTGCTGCGCCGCCATCCCGGTGATATGGAGGCGCTCAAGCAGGCCATTGTGCGCGCCATGCCGCTCAAGCCCGAGCGTCATCACTTTACCACCGATGGCGATGTCCAGGTGGTGCGCTTTATGAACATGACCGGCGGCTGAACCCTCAAGACGGTCGGGCGCTGGCCGGCATCATGACACAAGGGGCGACATCACCATGTCGCCCGTTTTCTTGATGGCAGGGGAAATCCTGCCGATATTTCGCGAATCCCGTTCGGTTGCCTGACTCAGGGTCTGGCAATTTTTCCTTTCTTTCTGGCGCTTTTTCCCGCGACTTTTCTTGCCAATGTCACGCGAGTGCATATACTTTTGACGTGTCGTTACACGACGCAACGTCCAACTTTCGGCATGGAGACCGCCAATGTCCAGCGAAACCCTGGAGCGCATCGCCCGCAACAAGAACGTGGCTCGTGCCGCGGCACGTCAGCTGAGCATGGAACAGCTCCACAAGCTGGCCGATGTTATCGGTGAAGTGATCGAGCAGAAGAAGGACGAGGAAGTCCAGCGTCAGGAAGAAGAAGCCGAGAAAGCCAGAAAGCTCGCCGAGATCCGTGAGCAGATTAACGAAGCGGGCCTCTCTCTGGATGATCTGGTGACCGAACAACCCAAGCGCAAGCGCGGTCGTCCACCGAAGAACGCGAGCAAGGCCTGAGGCATGTCATCCCGCTCTTGCTGTAGTAGCTGTAGTAGAGGTACGGTGAGAGCGGGGCTCTTTCCTTGACTTGCTGGGCGATTCCTGTCTTGTTCATCGTGATCTGAGGATCGCTCCCACATCGAAAAAACGCGTGTTACTTTCCCAGCGTCTCCGCTTCTACCGCGAGGATCTGCAGGTGCACTTCGGGCACTCGATGCAGGTGATCGGCGAGCCAGCCGAGGAGCCTGGGCTGCAGGGCGAGGCGTAATTCCGCCAGGGAATCCACCTGGATCTCCTCGAGGCAGTCATCCAGCCAGTCTGCGAAGGCGGTCTCGTCCATGGGGCTTGTCTGGCTGGTGTCGAGCATCAGCCGGCCGATGCGGGTCCAGCCGGTGTCGGTAGCGGCTACCGAAATGGCGAGGTAGAGACTGCCATGGCGTGAGCGGTTTATCCCGTCGCCGCTGCCCAGGCCGGGCAGGGCGGAGACCGCATCCTGGCTGACGATATGCGGTTGTTGAGGATGGCGCGACTCCAGGGCAAGTCCCTTGGCATCCAGGCGGATCAGGTCACCGTTCATCGGGGCCACGGGGGCCTGGATGCCGAGTTCCTCGGCCAGGGCCTGGTGGGCCTGCTGATGGCGGGGCTCGCCATGCACCGGCAGCAGGTGGCGGGGCTTTACCCAGCCGTAGAAGGTGCGCAGTTCGTCCTGGGCCGGGTGGCCCGAGGCGTGCAACTCGGGATGGTTATCGTCGTCGAGAATGGTCACGCTGAAGTGTTTGAGTCCGCGTTTCAGGCGGTCGATCAGCCGCTCGTTGCCGGGGATGGCCTTCGCGGAGAAGATCACCGTGTCGCCGGCCATCAGCTCGAAATGGGGGTGGCGGCCTCTGGCGAGACGTGACAGTGCGGCCCGCGGTTCGCCCTGGCTGCCGGTGGCGATCACCAGCACCTCTTCCGGCGGGAGATAGCCGAGGTCGGTCACCGGCACCAGGGGGGGCAGGTCGTCCATGTAGCCAAGCCCCCGGGCCACCCCCACCATGCGTTCCATGGAGCGTCCCATCAGGCTGACTCGGCGCCCGCAGCGCTCGGCAGCGCGACCGATGGTCAGCACCCGTGCCAGGTTGCTGGCGAAGCAGCTCACCACCACGCGTCCCTCGCAGCGGGCGATGGTGTGGGCCAGTGCCTCGGCCACCTCGCCCTCGCTGCGTGAGTGGCCCGGGATCGGCGCATTGGTGGAGTCTCCCACCACCAGGTCCACGGGCGCGATGGCACGGAAGGTGGGCGCCGAAATCGGCGGCCCGATCAGCGGCTCGGGATCGAGCTTCCAGTCGCCGGTATGCAGTACCCGATGATCGCCGGCCGCGATCAGCAGCGCGCAGCTCTCGGGAATCGAGTGAGTCAGCGGCAGGTAGCGCAGGGTAAAGGGACCGGCCTCCAGTGCTTCGCCGGGTTCGACGACCCGGATGGACTCGGTGGCCAGCCCGCGTTCGACGAACTTGGCGCGTAGCAGGCCGGCAGCCAGTGGGGTGGCGTAGATCGGGCAGCCCCACTTCGGCCACAGCCAGGCGGCGGCGCCGATATGATCTTCATGGCCGTGGGTGATGATCAGTGCCCGCGGACGAATCGACAGCGTCTCCAGCGTGGAGAGATCCGGCACCTGGAGCGGATTGTCCGGGAGGTCCTGGCGGATCATCATGCCGCAGTCCACGGCGATCCAGTCTTCCTCGTGGCCCCTCTCCCCATAACCATAGAGACTGAGATTCATGCCGATCTCGCCACAGCCGCCCAGTGGCAGGAAATGCAGGGGAGGGCGGCGGCGAGGACGGATCTGGGCGCGTGGCTGTGACATCTGTGGGGGTGTGGGCCTGAGAAAGTATAGGATCACTATACGGGATGCCCGGTGGGCCCCACAACGCGGCCCTCAGGCATTCGGCTCCGCTTGGGCCGTGCAGCGATACCTGTATCGACAGTACCTGGCGCAGGAAATCTCTCGTACGGGAATCCTTTGGCGACCCGACCCCTTCTTGCTGGGTGTTCCAGTCCCTGAACTGGTGCTCTACGTTTTGGCTGTTTCCCTCAGGTCAACCAGCATGGGCCCGAGATCCCCACCCAGGGACTCGATGGCAGGCCGCGCGTGGTAATATCCCTGATGTCGTATGATACCCATGCTTGCCAGCCATGTGGCCTCGCTGCGGGTTTCGACACCCTGCGCGATCAGCAGCATGCCCAGCTCGTCTCCAAGGCCCTTTACCGCGCGGATCCGTGCCTTGCTGCTGTCTTGATATATTCAAATATCCCGGGTCAGCAATAGCTCGACTCGACGATTGGCTGCACGCCCCCGTCTCGTGTCGTTGCTCTCCAGAGGTTGTGTATCGGCATAGCCGATGGCCCGCAGA
>NZ_JAVLBC010000219.1:2783-4890 GCF_031581305.1 Halomonas sp. | reverse complement strand
ATTTTCTCTTTCGAGAAACAAGGAGAAAGCAAATCGTTTGACCAACCCAATAAGAGCTCTGGCCGTCGCCGTGCTGGCGGGAGCGATGGGATTAAGCGGCTGCGCGGCACAACAGCAGCGCAGCCAGGCGGAATCCTTCAACGCCGCCTGGGTGCAAGGCGACTACTCCGCCGCCGCCAAGGCCATGGAGGCCAGCTCGACGCTCACCGGCAGCGAAAAGCCCGAAGATAAGCAGCTGCTCGAGCTAATGCACCAAGCCGAGGCTCACCGCCTAGCCGGAGACACGGCCTTGGCGATCAGTCTCTATGACCGTGCCGAGGCCGGCATGAAGCTTGACGACACCACGGGGCTCGCCGCCGGTTTGCTGGAAGGAGGGACCGCGTTATTGGTGAACGACGCCGAGCGCGACTACACGCCAATGCTGGCTGAGACGGTGCTAGTCAACACCTACAAAGGGCTCGCCTTCTTGGAACAGGGCGACCGCGACAGTGCGCGGGTCGAGTTCAACCGCTCTGACGACCGCACGCGCCGCGCGGCTGAGACCTTCGCCGAGGAGATCGCCGCCCAACAGGAGGCGATGGCCAATGAAGACAATAAAAAACAGAAGGCAATCCAGCGGAGCCTGGAAAGCGATGACATGCAGCAGAGCATTGTCGCGAACTACAGCGAAATATCGCAGTGGAGCGTCTACCCCGAGTTTATCGTGCCCTTCGCCACCTACCTTCACGGCCTGTTCTTTCTAGCCAGCGGCGAGACGGGCGACCTGGAACGCGCCAGCGTCTCGCTGAAGCGCGTCGCCGAGATGGCCCCAAAAAACCGCGCCCTCGCAGGCGATGTCGAGTTGGCCAAGTCCCTCGCCGCTGGCAAGCGCCGCCGTGACGAGTTGGGCCAGCAGGTCTGGGTCCTCTACGAGAACGGCCTGGGTCCAGTGGCCGAAGAAACACGGTTCGATGTGCCGCTGCTGCTTTTCCACGGCAATGCTACCAGCCCGGCCTACACCGGCATCGCTCTTCCCCGCTATGCTGATCGCCAAGCCGTGAGCAAACCGCTCACGCTGCGCGACGCCAGCGGAGAGGCGATCACGCCGGAAGCCTTCTCGAGTATGGGCAAGGTGATCCATACCGAGATGCAGGAGCGCTTCCCCGCCGTGCTGGCCCGCGCCGTGGCCTCAGCCACCGTTAAGGCGCTGATCCAGAATGCCGCCGCCGACGAGATGGGCGCCGCCGGACAGATTGGTGCCGCAATCTTCGCCGCCGCTACCACCCAGGCAGATCTGCGCAGTTGGCAGGCCATCCCCAGCCATTGGGAAATCGCTCGTCTGGCGGACCCCGACACCGGTGAACTGACGCTCGGCGCCGGCGGTACGACCCTGGGGCGCATCAGTCTTCCCGATTGGCCCTACACCTTGGTCTACATCAAGCGCCCCAGCGTCCAGAGCCCGATGCAGGTCTCCCTGATTGACCTGCAGGGGCAGCACGCCGGCAAGCGGGTCTCGCTTCAAAACCTACCAAGTGGCGGCGACGCCCCAGAGATGGTGGCCGATGTCGACTGATGGCTTGATTAACCCCCATCCTCAAAGGAATCTCTCCATGAAAAAAATGCTTGTGCTGCTGGCCGGCTTGGTCCCGCTGCTCGCCGGCTGTGCCACCACCCCACACTATGTCGACCCGGCCAACGACGAGGGCCCGGTCAGCATGTCGCTGGACTACCGGGACTTCGAGGAAGCCGCCGGCCAGGCGGTGGACTCCATGCTTGCCAGTGGCGCCGTGGACAACCCCAACGGCGGGCGATACGTGATGGTAGTCAGCCGCATCGTCAACGACACCATGCAGCGTCTGGATACCGATCAGTTGGTGAAAAAGATCCGCGTCGACCTACTGAATTCGGGCCGCGTGGCAACCACCACTGCCGTGGGAATCGACGGCGCCGAGGACGAGATGAACATGCAGGCGCGCACCCTGCGCGACTCCGAGGAGTTCGACCAGCGCGGCGTGCAGAAAAAGGGCACGCTGCAAGCGCCCGACCTGAGCCTCTCCGGCAAGATCCTGCAGCGCAACCGCAAGGCGGGTCGCCAACAGCAGGTGGAGTACTACGTGCAGCTCTCCCT
>NZ_JAVLBC010000219.1:0-2683 GCF_031581305.1 Halomonas sp. | reverse complement strand
ATGAGAAAATCCAGGCGTTCCTGCAAGATCGCGGCTGGGTGCAGGGCGAGTCGGCCAACAACCCGGCGAATGGCACCCTGGTTGTCGCCTCGGCCGACATCGCGATGGACCCGACCAGCGTCGACTTCAGCCAGGCGCGCCTGATCGCCACTGAAGAGGCCTTCCTCCAGGCCATGGGGGAGCTCGTTTCGCAGGATTCGGTGGTCATCGGCAAGCGCATGGCCGACCGTTTCATGCAGGATGGCCTTCCAGAAGATGTAGCCGACACCAGCACCTTGGCACAACTGAGCGAGGCCCTGTCGAGCCGAATGGCCGAGGCTTCCGTGCAGACCCTCAACAAGGTGATCGAGGAGCTCGGGGGAGATGCCAGCCAGCTTCCCCAGCTCAACCTCGCCGAGCGCAAGCAGCTTATCCATGACGAGTTCGTCACCGAGACCACTTGGCGCGCCATGGGTGAACTCTCCGGCATCGGCGTCTTTGGCGTCATTGAGCAAGTCGGCGGCGACGGGCCGGTCAATAACGGCCGGGTCAGCGTGGTGGTGGTCAAGTCGGAGCGCTTCAACGAGTTCGGCCGTCAGCTCCGCACCGGCGACGTGGCACCGGGCCAAGCGATCCCCGTCGAAACCATCCAGACACGCCTGGGACCCCAGCTCGAAGAGGGCACTCCCATGCTCGGCTACTTCGGCGTGCAACCGATCGTCGATGAGAAGGGACGCTATGGGCTGATCTCCTTCGGCATGGGTGCTCCGGCCCTGGTACGCGGGAGCATGGATGAGTTCGCCATCAGTGCCGAGCTGGAGGCGGCGCGCACCAGCGCCCAGATGATGGCAGACGGCTGGCTGGCGCAGTTCGCGAGCATGACCGTGCAGGGTCAGAAGGAAAGCACCAAGCGCAAGCTGCGCGAGCAGGTGCGCGAAACGCGTGGCGACGGCAGCTCGCGCCTGTACACCGAAGAAGGCGTAGGGCGCATGGTCAACAGCATTCTGGAGTCCGAGGCCGACGCCCACCTACAGGGCGTGCAGACCGTGGGGCAGTGGAACGCCACCGACCCCAGCACCGGCCATCCGTACCTTGGTTACGTGAAGTACTGGTCACCCGGCACCTCGGCCAAGGCTCAAGGCCTGACCCAGCGTGACGATCCCGGACAAGCCGACAGCGGCACGGGATCGAGCACTCCGGCCAGCAGCCGATCCACCGGCACGTTCGGGGAGTGGTGATGAGCAGCCCAACAGCAATTTTTCGAATCGTCACCTGGCTGGTGGTGGCGGGCCTGCCGCTCGTTGCTCAAGGCGGAGTACAGACCAAGGTGGTACAGGCCGAGGCCACCGGGGTCGATCGCGAGGAGGCGATCTTCAACGCGCTGGGCGAGGCGGTACGTCAGGTACACGGCGCTCAGGTGGACGCCAGCCGCGAGCTGCGCCGCTCTATGGATCGCGTCTCGGTACGTGACGACCAAGGCCGCGAGGCCTCGGTGACCCACGAGTCTCGGGTGGAAAGCGGTACCAAGGTTCGCAGCCAAGGGTTGATCAGTGGCTATGAGGTGCTAGATGTGAGTCCTGCCCCCGGTGGTGGCCAGCTAGCGAGGCTCAAGGTGACTGTGCCGGTGTACCGCGTGCCGGGCACGGGCGCTCAGAACAACCGCCGCCGTCTGGCTGTCTATCCTGTGGAAGTCGACGCTGCCCAACTGCGCATCAACGGGGAGGCACTGGCTCCCGGTGACGTCTCGGCTCGGCTCACCCAGGCGCTGGTGCAGGCCATGGTCGGGTCGCGGCGTTTCAACGTACTCGACCGCGACATGCAGCAGGCGATTCGCGCCGAGCAGGCCTTCGTTGCGTCCGGCCGCGTTCCGCTGGCAGAGAAAGCGATGCTCGGCCGCAACTTGGGTGCCGACTACCTGATGGTGACCCGCCTGACGGAACTCGACATGGCCCTGCGCAAGGTGGAGAACCCCGTCACCGGCGAGCGTTCACATAAGGGCGATGGCGTCGTCACCCTCGAGGCGCGGGTGGTGATTCCCGCTACCGGTCAGGTGATGTGGAGCCACAACCTGAGTACCGACCTTGCGGCGCTTGGCATTGACAGCCCCGGCAACGGCGGCACAACCCAGCGAGTATTCAATGCCCTGGGAAGCGAGCTCACCTTTCAGGCGCTCAATGTCATCTACCCCCTGCGCGTGGTGGAGAGCCGCGGCAGCGATATCGTGCTCAACCAGGGGGGAACGATCGTCAAGCCGGGGCAGCGCTGGGCGGTATACGACATCGGCAAGGCCTACACGGACCCCTACCACGGCGAGAGTCTGGGAAGTCGCGAAACGTGGGTGGCCGACGTCGACATCACCCGCGTTGCTGACAAGGTCGCACATGCGCGAATTGTTAAGGGTGCCGTGGAGGGAAATGGCCAAGTGCTGCGGCGTATCGACGCCACCGGCCAAACGACACGCGAGGCCGAACGGGAGGCTATGCGCGGGACACGAGAGCGGGTCTGCTTACCCATGGACCCATGCTGACACCCCTGCGAACACTAATGTAACGGGCTCTACCCCGGGTGCTTCCCTGGGAAGAGCCCACATGAATCGGCCCCATCTAGGTCTGGACGATGCAACACCCCGATGAGGTGTCTAGGAAAGTCGGGGCGATTCACATCGCCTTCTGCCGCGCAGCCTTGCGCTAACCCAGTCGTTGCT
>NZ_JAVLBC010000218.1:2069-4902 GCF_031581305.1 Halomonas sp. | reverse complement strand
CTGGCGACGGGCGAACTGGAGGACAGCGAGGCGCACCGGCGACTTCTGGCCCGGGCCTGGGAGGCGGCACGTGACCGCGACCGGGCCCTGGGCGCCTGGGAGGCATTGGCTGGTCGCAGCGGTGAGGGGGCCGACTGGTTGCACCTGGGCCAGCTGGCCCACGCCTGGGGCCATGACGATCTGGCCAAGCGTGCCCTGACCCGGGCTCGGGAGCGGGGCGCGGATAACGCCGAGCGCTGGCTCGAGGCGATGGCAGCGACGGCTACCCGGCAGGAGGCGGTCGCATTCGACTGATGACCGCGGAATGGCTTGGCCGATTACAGCGCGAGCTCGGTCCACACCGGGGCATGGTCGGAGGGCCTCTCCATGCCGCGCAGATCATAGTCGATGCCGGCGTCCGTCACCTTCTCGGCGAGCGGGGCACTGACCAGGATATGGTCGATGCGCAGGCCACGACGGGGCTCGCGCTCGAAGCCGCGGGAGCGGTAGTCGAACCAGCTGAAGCGGTCGTCTGCCGTCGGGTAGCGAAGCCGGTAGCTGTCGGTCAGCCCCCACGCCTTGATGCCCTCTAGCCATTCACGTTCCACCGGCTGGAAGCTGGTCTTGCCCTCGCGTAGCCAGCGCTTGCGGTTGGCCTCACCGATGCCGATGTCGCGGTCCTCGGGGGAAATGTTGAAATCGCCCATCACTGCCAGGCGCTCGTCGGGCCAGTGCTGCGTCTCCAGCAGGCGCTGGAGCTGGGCGTAAAAGGCCCGCTTGTGGGGGAACTTCACCGGGTGCGCGACGTTCTCGCCCTGGGGAAAGTAGCCGTTCCACACCGTGAGGGGGGCGTCGTCGCCCCGGCACAGACGCACGCCGATCATGCGCCGCTGGGTCTCCTCGCCATCATCGGGAAAGCCGTGGAAGACTGCATCCGGTTCGCCGCACTGGGCGGGGTCGACCATCAGCGCCACGCCATAGTGGCCTTTCTGGCCGTGGTAGAAGACGCGGTAGCCCAGTGCCTCCACCGCCGCAATGGGGAACTCGCTGTCCCGGACCTTGGTTTCCTGAAGGCCGATCACTGCCGGGCGGTGTGTCTCGACCAGAGCGGCGAGCTGGTGCAGGCGGGCCCGGATGCCGTTGATGTTGAAGGAGACCAGCCGCATCGTCAGTCGTCCTTCCGTTCGGAGGTGTCGTTGTCCACGGTCTCGGGGTGGATGGCGATCGGCTGCCCCGCCTCCTGGCGGGCCAGCCTGCGGGCCGCCTGCAGCTTGCGCTGCTGGCGCTTCTTCTGGGTGAAGCGGGTCGTCGAGGTGACCTGGTCGGGGTTCTCGTGGCGCCACTTCTTGAAATCCTTGCGCTTGCCGGTACGGATCTGCACCTTGTCGGCCAGCGAGCGAGTCTTCTTGCGACGTGTCATGATGCAACTCCTTGCATGAATGGGCGCCATTCTACCAGTCGCAGTGACTCTGCCGACAGTAGCGAACCGGTAGCCGGCGTCCGGGGCGCGCCCTCGAGCCCGGAGACTGATACAATCCTGGTTTGCGTCATACACCCCATCCACCGATACGGACAAGACAGCACAGCTTATGAGCGAGTCGGAACAGACCACAGCACCGGCCCAGAACCGCAAGCCCAAGCGTCGCCGGCGCAAGCCGCGCCGTCGCCAGTCGAACTGGGATCTGCGCCAGTTCCAGGTCCCCGTCGTGGCGGGCAAGTGGCGCTTCCATGACTTCGACTTGCCGCTGCCGTTGATGCGGGCCATCCATGCTTTGGGCTTCGAATACTGCACACCGATTCAGGCCGAGGCCCTGGCCCAGACCCTGCTGGGCGGTGACGTGGTGGGCAAGGCCCAGACCGGCACCGGCAAGACCGCCGCCTTCCTGATCTCGATCCTGGCCTACTTCCTCGAGGAGGAGACGCCCAACGGTCAGAAGCCGGGAGCACCGCGGGCGCTGATCGTGGCCCCGACCCGCGAGTTGGCGCTGCAGATCGAGAAGGATGCCAAGGCCCTGGCCCGTTTCACGGATCTCAAGGTCGCCAGTGTCGTGGGTGGCATGGACTACCAGAAGCAGCGCGAGGCACTGGGGGACAAGCTGGACATCCTGGTTGCCACCCCGGGACGGCTGCTGGACTTCCACGAGAAGCGCGACGTCGACCTCACCCAGGTGGAGGTGCTGGTGCTGGACGAGGCGGACCGCATGCTCTCCATGGGCTTCATTCCCGACGTCAAGCGCATCATTCGCCACACGCCGAGCAAGGAGCAGCGCCAGACCTTCCTGTTCTCGGCCACCTTCAGCCAGGACATCCTCAACCTGGCCAGCCAGTGGACCCATGAGCCGGCTCATGTGGAGATCGAGGTCACCGTCGACAACGCCGCCAACATCGACCAGCGTGTCTATCTGGTCGGCGACGAGGACAAGCAGCGCCTGCTGATCAACCTGCTCAAGCAGGAGAGCTTCGACCGGGTCATGGTGTTCGGCAACCGTCGCGATCTGGTGCGCAAGCTCGACGACCTGCTCGAGAAGGCCGGCATCAAGGCCGCCATGCTCTCCGGCGACGTGCCCCAGAACCAGCGCATCGAGACCCTCGAGAAGTTCCGCGAGGGCCAGATCCAGGTGCTGGTGGCCACCGACGTGGCGGGGCGCGGCATCCACATCGAGGATGTCAGCCACGTGATCAACTACACCCTGCCGGAAGACCCCGAGGACTACGTGCACCGCATCGGCCGCACCGGCCGCGCCGGTGCCAAGGGGGTATCGATCAGCTTCGTGGGCGAGGAGGACGCCTTCTCCCTGCCGGAAATCGAGCGCTACATCAACGACAAGCTGCCCTGCGAGCATCCGCCGGAAGG
>NZ_JAVLBC010000218.1:0-1969 GCF_031581305.1 Halomonas sp. | reverse complement strand
CGAGATCCAGGACGCCTATCGGCGGGTGCTCGAGGGCCTCGAGCTGACGCCGCGCTATGGCCAGCGGCTGATGATTGCCGAGATCGCCCGAACCCTGGCGGGGATCGAGGCCGATGAGGCCGGTCGGCGCACCAGCGACGAGCATGTCTGCGTGCTCGAGGCCGGCACCGGCACCGGCAAGACCCTGGCCTACCTGCTGGCCGCGCTGCCGGTGGCGAAGGCCCGTGGCAAGCGGCTGGTCATCGCCACCGCCACCGTGGCGCTGCAGGAGCAGGTGCTTCATCAGGACCTGCCGGCGCTCAAGGCCCACAGCGGACTCGACTTCGACTATGCCCTGGCCAAGGGGCGCGGGCGCTATGTCTGCGTGGCGCGCCTCGACCAGGCGCTGGACGGTGGAGAAGAGAACGCCACCCTGTCGCTCTTCGAGCAGTCCCTGGCCAGCGGCGGCGATGACTTCCAGGCGCTGGTCAAGGATCTGGGCGAGGCTTACGGCAACGGCCGCTGGGAGGGCGACCGCGACAGCTGGCCCGAGGCCATCGAGGACAGCCACTGGCGCCGCCTCACCGTGGACCACCGCCAGTGCACCAACCGCCGCTGTGGCCACTTCGGGGCCTGCGCCTTCTTCCGTGCCCGCCGTCACCTCGAGAACGCCGATATCATCGTCGCCAACCACGACCTGGTGCTGGCCGACCTGGCCCTGGGCGGCGGCGTGGTGCTGCCGGCCCCGGGCGACTGCATCCATGTCTTTGACGAGGGACACCACCTGCCCGACAAGGCCCTTCAGCACTTCACCTACCGCTTCGCCGTGGGCGGGGCGCTGCGCTGGCTGAAGACCCTGAAGAGCTCGCTCACCGAGCTCAACCAGGCGCTGGCCGTCCAGCCGACCCTGGCGCGGCTGCTGGCAGGGCTCCCGGAGGCGATCAACGCTCTGGAGCCACGGCTCGGCGAGGCCTTCGCCCTCGGTCACCAGTTGGCGGGTCGCCCCCAGGGGCTGGCCGACGGCGAGGAGAGCCGCCACCATCGCTTCGAGATGGGGCGCGTGCCACAGGCACTGCGCGAGCAGGCCGGGGGGCTGGTGGTGCTCTTTGCCGAGCTCTCCCGCACCCTGGAGAGCATGGCCGACATCCTGCGCGAGAGCCTCGACCCGGACAAGCACACTGGACTGCCGCGGGAGCAGGCCGAGGCCTGGCTGCCGCTGGTGGCCCTTCTCCACGGCCGCGCCCTGGAGGCCCATGCCCTGTGGCAGGCGTTCACCGAGACGGACCCCGAAGGTGAGCCCCCCCGCGCGCGTTGGCTGACCCTGGAGCGCTTCCATGGCGAGTCCGAGCTGACCTTCTCGGCGAGCCCGGTCTCCGCGGCTCACACCCTCGCCCGCAACCTCTGGGGCAGCACCTTCGGGGCGGTGGTCACCTCGGCGACGCTGACGGCGTTGGGACGCTTCGAGCGGCTGCAGGAGCGTGCCGGGCTGGCCAACCGCTACCGCTACCAGCGCCTCCCCAGTCCCTTCGACTACTCCCGGGCGGTGCTCAGCGTGCCTCGCGAGGCCGTCGATCCCGCCGATCGCGAGGGGCACGAGCGGGCCATTGTCGACTTCGTGGAAGCGCTCGATGATCAGGAAGCGGTTCTGATGCTCTTCTCGTCACGGGCCCAGCTCCGCGGCGTCGAAAAGGCGCTCTCAAGGGCCCGGCGCGAGCGAGTGCTGGCCCAGGACCGCCTGCCCAAGCGCGAGCTGATCATCCGCCACCGGGCGCGGGTGGACGCGGGGGAGGGCAGCATCATCTTCGGCCTGGCGAGCTTTGCCGAGGGGGTTGACCTGCCCGGGGACTACCTGACTCACGTGGTGATCACCCGGCTGCCCTTCTCGGTGCCGGACGACCCGGTGGGGGCGACGCTGGCCGAGTGGATCGAGAGCCGAGGCGGCAATGCCTTCATGCGCATCAGCGTGCCGGACGCCTCGATCAAACTGGTG
>NZ_JAVLBC010000217.1:0-4909 GCF_031581305.1 Halomonas sp. | reverse complement strand
CCCGGCTTCGTGGAGCTGGACACCCTGATCGACGAATGCGACGTGCTGTGCCTGCATACCCCGCTGGTGAGAGAGGGGCCCCATGCCACCCACCACCTGCTCGATGCCCAGCGCATCGCCGCCCTGGCCCCGGGGAGCGTGCTGCTCAACGCCGGGCGCGGCGACTGCGTGGATGGCCAGGCGCTGCGACAGCGGCTGGCGGGGCAGGGCGACGTCACCGCGGTGCTCGATGTCTGGGAGCACGAACCCGCCATCGACAGCGGCCTGTCGGATCTCGCCGCCATCGCCACACCGCATGTTGCCGGCTACAGCCTGGACGGCAAGCTGCGCGGCACCCACCGGATCTACCACGCCCTGGCCCGGCATGTCGGCCTGCCGGCGCGATGGACGCTGGCGGACCTCGCCCCCCCGCCCCCGGTCAGGCGCCTCGTCCTGGACGGTGGCCTCTCGCCCGAGGAGGCGCTCCGCCTGTGCCTGCGCGCCGTCCATGACGTGCGGCGTGACCATGACAGCCTGCACCGCGAAGCCCGTCGCCAGGGCATGGCAACGGGCTTCGATGCCTGCCGAGCGGCCTACCCGCTGCGTCGTGAGTTCGCGACCCTGGACATCGAGCTTCGCGAGGGGGCGCGAGGTGTCGCACCGCTGCTGAGAGGCGCGGGCTTCTCGGTCGTCACCGTCACGGCCTGACGCCGATGGTACGGTAAACGTCAGCGGGCCCGCCGGTTGGCGGGCCCGCTTTTATGTATCGGCTGGCAGGGGGTTACTGCCGGTAGGCCGCTTCCTTCAGCGCGCGGATGCGGTCATCCAGCGGTGGGTGGCTGGCGAAGAACCGCTCCATCAGCGAGCGCGTCTGGCCCTTGGTGATGGCCATGGCGCGCAGGGTGTCCGGCATCTGGTCCGGCATCTCCGTCTCGGCCTTGAGGCGGGCCAGGGCGTTGATCATGGCCCCGCTGCCGGCGAGGTGTGCGCCGGCGCTGTCCGCGCGATACTCCCGGAAGCGAGAGAACCAGGCAACGATGGCCGAGGCGATCAGCCCGAAGACGATCTCGGCGACGATCACGACCGCGAAGTAGCCCATGAAGCCCAGGCCCCCTTCGCCATCACGCCGCAGGAAGCTGTCGACCAGGTGGGCGACCACTCGTGCGAAGAACATCACGAAGGTGTTGAGCACGCCCTGGATCAGCGCCAGGGTGACCATGTCGCCATTGGAGACGTGGCCGATCTCGTGGGCCAGTACCGCGCGGACCTCCTCAGGGCGCATGCGATTGAGCAGGCCGGCAGAGACCGCCACCAGGGCATCATCCTTGTTCCAGCCGGTGGCGAAGGCGTTGGACTGCTGGGCCGGAAAGATACCCACCTCGGGGGTCTTGATGCCGGCGTCACGGGCCAGCTCCGTCACGGTGTCGACCAGCCACTTCTCGGTAGCGTTGGACGGCGACTCGATGATCACCGTGCCGGTGCTGCGCTTGGCCATCCACTTGGAGATGAACAGCGAGATCATCGAGCCGGCCATGCCGAAGATGAAGCAGAAGATCAGCAGGGCATTGAAGTTCATGCCCTGTTCGGTCAAGTAGCCCTCCACCCCCAGCAGTCGCAGGGTGATGCTGGCCACCACGAGTACGGCCAGGTTGGTGCCCAGGAAGAGCAGGATTCTCATCATTGCCGGAAATCTCCAGTCGTCGGAAAGGGGCGCCGCGGTCAGCGGCCTGCACAAGCTGTTGCTTAGATACGCGGTTGCCCGCCGGGTTTCATGCGGCGGGTAACCGCGCATGCCCCGGTCTACTGGCGGTAGCGCGACAGGAAACGGGCGAAACGGTCCAGGGCGTCCTCGAGCTGGTCGGCCCAGGGCAGGGTGACGATGCGCACATGGTCGGGATCGGGCCAATTGAAGGCTGTGCCTTGCACCAGCAGGATCTTCTCCTGCAGCAGCAGATCGAGCACCAGCTGCTGGTCGTCCTGGATATTGAACACCTTGGGATCGAGCCGAGGAAAGGTGTAGAGGGCCCCCTTGGGGCGGGTGCAGCTGACCCCGGGGATGGCATTGAGCTTCTCGACGGTGATGTCGCGCTGGGCGAGCAGGCGCCCGCCGGGCAGGATCAGGTCGTTGATCGACTGGTAGCCGCCCAGCGCCGTCTGGATGGCGTGCTGGGCCGGCACGTTGGCGCACAGACGCATCGAGGCCAGCATGGTCAGCCCCTGGATGAAGTCGTCCGCGCGTTGCTTGGCGATGTTCCCCGAGAGGATCATCCAGCCGCTGCGGAAACCGGCGCAGCGGTAGCTCTTGGAGAGCCCGTTCATGGTGACCACCAGCTGGTCCTCGCCGGCCAGCGCCCCGGTGGAGACATGCTCGACCCCGTCGTAGAGGATCTTGTCGTAGATCTCGTCGGAGAACACCACGAGGTCATGTTCCCGGGCGATCTCCAGCAGCTCGCGTACCACCGCCGGCGGATAGACAGCGCCGGTGGGGTTGTTGGGATTGATGATCACGATCGCCCGGGTGTGGGCGGTCACCTTGGCGCGGATGTCGGCCATGTCCGGTGCCCAGTCGGCCTGCTCGTCACACAGGTAGTGCACGGCGTGGCCGCCGGAGAGGTTGGCCGCCGCAGTCCACAGCGGGTAGTCGGGAGCCGGGATCAGTACCTCGTCGCCGTCGTTGAGCAGCGCCTGCATGGCCATCACGATCAGCTCGGAGACGCCGTTGCCGATGTAGATGTCCTCGATGCCGACGCCCGGGATCTCCTTGCGCTGGCACTCCTGCATGATCGCCTTGCGCGCTGAATAGAGTCCCTTGGAGTCGCAGTACCCCTGGGCGGTGGGCAGGTTGCGCATCACGTCCTGGAGGATCTCCTCCGGCGCCTCGAAGCCGAAGGGGGCAGGGTTGCCGATGTTCAGTTTGAGGACGCGCTGGCCCTCCTCTTCGAGCCGCTTGGCATGCTCGAGCACCGGGCCACGGATGTCGTAGCAGACGTTCTCGAGCTTGTGCGATTTCCTGATGGGGGGAGTGTCCATGGCGTTGTCTATCCAGTGTCATCCAGAAGCCTTGAACTCCTGGGCTATCGGGTCGAGGCGTTCTACTCGGTGACAGGGCTACGAGCGGGGTCGGCTTTCCGGAGGCGCTGTAACCCCTTCCTCGGGCGCTACCGACGCCATCCTTGGCCTAGGACCCTTCGACCTGTCCCCGGTATTTCTCGTCGTCATGTCGAATCGTCGCGTGGTGGATTATGCGGGCTGATCGGTCGGCGGGCTATCTTCCTCTTGCGTTGGCTCGGGCGGTATGTCCGCTGGCGTCTCCAGGGTCAACCGGCCCAGCTTGCCGTCCCGCAACTCGTGGAGTAGCACTTCGGCACCACGGTGCAAGTCGACCTCGCCCCCCGGGCGCAGGCCGCCACGCTTGCCGGCGATCTCGGCGAGAATGGCATGACCGTCGTAGCCGGCCAGCGCGAGCAGGTCGACCCTTACCGGGCCGTCGGCCTCGATTCGGTCGGCCTCGGGGTGGGGTACGTACTCGGGCAGGGTCTTGAGCTTGTAGCGCGCCTTGAGGGCCTCGGGGTAGCGCCTGGCCAGTTCGGCAGCGGCGACCACGGCCACCTCCACGTAGTCGATGGCGGTGTCGCGGATGGCGCCGCTGGCCGCCAGGCGGTGGGCGCTGGCCTGGTCCTCGATCTTCGGCCACAGCACCCCGGGGGTGTCGATCAGCGCCACGCGGCCGCCGATGCGCACTTTCTGCTGGCGCTTCGTGACTGCCGGTTCATTGCCGGTCTTGGCGATCGTGCGCCCGGCCAGGCCATTGATCAGGGTCGACTTGCCCACGTTGGGTATGCCCATGACCATCACCCGCACGTCGCGGTCGGCACGCACCTGGCCGGCCAGCTCATGGCACAGCTTCGGGATGCGCTTCAGCTCGCGCGCCTGGGTGGTCGTCACGGCCAGGGCTCGGGTATCGTCCTGGGCGTCGAAGAAGGAAGTCCACTCCCGGGTCCGCTCGGGGTCGGCGAGGTCGGCCCGCGAGAGGATCTTGAGCACCGGCTTGTGGCGGGTCAGCTCGGCGAGCATGGGGTTGGCGCTGGAGTAGGGCAGTCGGGCATCGAGGACCTCGATCACCACGTCGATCTCCGGCAGCGCCTCGAGGATCTGCCGGCGCGCCTTGTTCATGTGTCCCGGGTACCAGCCGAGCATCGAGCCTCTCCTGCATGCGCTTGAATGAAAATGGCCGCCCATCATAGCAGATGGGCGGCCGTCTCAGGGGAGGGCGGTGACGGGCAGAGACTACTCCCCGGCGTGAAACTGGATGGCTACCGAGTTGATGCAGTAGCGCAGTCCGGTGGTCTCCTGTGGGCCGTCGGGGAATACATGGCCCAGATGGGCGTCGCAGCGCGCACAGGTGACTTCGGTGCGCTGCATGCCGTGGCTGGTATCGGTCTGCTCCGCCACGCAGCTCGGGGTGAAGGGGCGGTCGAAACTGGGCCAGCCGCAGCCGGCGTTGAACTTGCGCTCGTTCTCGAACAGCGGAGCGTTGCAGCAGACGCAGTGGTAGATGCCATGCTCGTCACTCACGTGGTAGTGGCCGCTGAAGGGCGGCTCGGTACCTTTCTCGCGAGTGACACGGTACTGCTCGGGCGTCAGCTGCTGCTGCCATTCGGCATCGCTCTTCTGGATCTTGCTGCGCATGGCCTCTCTCCTTGTCATGGCGCCGGGTGCGGGCCTGGCGTGTCATCTCCATTCTGACACCAATATGGGCGGGTGTTTCCAGTCGCAGGGCTGGATCCGTTACTTGATATCAACGCCTGGCGAGACCCGCTTGACAGCTTCCCGGGTGCTGGGTAATATTCGCCGCACCTCGACGAGGCGAGACATTGCGTCCCATTCGTCTAGTGGTCCAGGACACCGCCCTTTCACGGCGGTAACAGGG
>NZ_JAVLBC010000017.1:21496-25942 GCF_031581305.1 Halomonas sp. | reverse complement strand
AGTTGAGGCGCACCACGTCGACGCCGGCTTCGAGCATCGCCTCCAGGACGCCCTCTCGGTCGCTGGCCGGGCCCAGGGTGGCAACGATCTTGGTGCGACGGATGGGGGTGTGCAGTGGGGTGGTCGACATATCGGACTCCTCCGGTGGACGCGAGTTGTTATCTGATCACGATAACGTCTTTGAGGTAAGTTTACTACATTGTGGCCGCTGTTCAGGCCTCCTCTTCCAGGGGCCTTCACGAGACCGTTTCCCCTTCTGTGGCGATTAAACGCGTAGAGGCATGGTGTTGTCGCCTGGAGTGAGTGAAGAACTATATGTTGTAAAGTTACTAAAAATCGCTTGAGCCACAGAGACGACTGGTCCACATTATGGGGCAGACGACACGTGGCCCATCGCGCAGGGATGACGATCGCGCAGAAGCGACTCGAGCCGGGCGCTCGCCAGGACCCTCTTGGCCCATCGGCTCCGCCACGATCCATAGAACACAATAGGACCGAGGAGAACAACGCCATGACGCTCAAGATTGCCATCAACGGTTTCGGCCGCATTGGCCGCAACGTGCTGCGTGCCCTTTACGAGAACGGCTACCGCAATCGCGTGCAGGTGGTCGCCATCAACGATCTCGGCGACCCGTCAATGAATGCGCACCTGCTGCGCCATGACACCGTGCACGGTCACTTCCCCTTCGCCGTCGAGCACGACGAGGAGAGCATGAGCGTGGATGGCCAGCGCATCGCCATTCTCTCCGAACGAGATCCCGCGGCGCTGCCCTGGTCGTCCCTGGGCGTGGACCTGGTGATGGAGTGCACCGGCCTGTTCACCAAGCGCGAGGCTGCCGCCAAGCACCTCGCGGCGGGCGCCGAACGCGTGCTTATCTCGGCGCCGAGCCCCGATGCCGACGCCACCGTGGTGTATGGGGTCAACGAGGGTGTGCTCATGCCCGAGCACAAGGTGGTTTCCAATGCCTCCTGCACCACCAACTGCCTGGCCCCGGTGGCCCAGGCGCTGCATGAGGCGGTGGGTATCGAGAACGGTCTGATGACCACGGTTCACGCCTACACCAATGATCAGAATCTTTCCGACGTCTACCACAAGGATCCTTACCGGGCGCGTAGCGCGACGCACTCGATGATTCCCACCAAGACCGGCGCCGCCGCCGCGGTGGGCCTGGTGCTGCCGGCGCTTGAGGGCAAGTTCGACGGCCTGGCCGTGCGCGTGCCGGTGATCAATGTCTCGCTAGTCGACCTGGTCTTCACCGCCGGTCGCGAGACCACCCGGGAGGAGATCAACGAGATCCTGGCCAATGCTGCCGAGGCCTCCCCCGTACTGGCAGTCAACGCTCAGCCGCTGGTTTCCATCGACTTCAACCATGATGCCCACTCCTCGACCTTCGATGCCAACCACACCCGGGTGAACGGCCGCCTGGTCAAGGTGATGGCCTGGTACGACAACGAGTGGGGCTTCTCCAACCGCATGCTGGATACTGCCCTGGCCATGCACGCGGCCGCCGGGGGCAAGTGCCACGCTGCCTGATGCTCAGCCCCGACTCCTGCGGTATCATGACGCCGGGCCACTACCGTGGCCCGGCGTCGTTTCGTTCAAGGAAGGACCATGTCGCTCCCCGACTACTCCTGGCTGGCCTGGACCCTCATCGTTGTGTCCACTTACCTCACCGGTGTCTCCAAAGGCGGGTTCGCCGGAGGCTTCGGCACTCTCTCGGTGCCGCTGATGGCGCTCGCCATCGGTCCCATCGAGGCGGCCGGTCTGCTGCTGCCGCTGCTGCTGGTGATGGATGCCTTCACGGTGAAGGCCTGGTGGGGGCACCACGACCGCACCGAGGTGCGTCGCGTTCTCCCGGGGCTGGCCATCGGGGTGGTCATCGGCACATTGCTGATCGGTCGCCTGGACGAGGATGGCGTCCGCTTTATCCTGGGTGTGATTTCCCTGCTGTTTGCCGCCTATATGCTGCTCAAGCCCAGCGCGGAGCGCCCCCTCTCGACCCGCTGGGCACTGCCGGCCGGTGTCGGCTGCGGCTTCACCAGCTTCCTGGCCCATGCCGGGGCGCCACCGCTCAACCTCTATCTGGTTCCCCGGCGGTTGAGCAAGCAGGCCTTCATCGCCACCAGCGCGATTCTCTTCGCTGCGGTCAACCTGATGAAGCTGCCGCCCTATCTGTGGCTCGGGGAGATCAACCTGACCAGTGTCGGGGCATCGCTCGTACTGGTACCAGTAGCCTGGGCAGGCGTTCGCAGCGGCCTGTGGTTGCAGCACCGGGTCAGCGAACGTCTCTTCTACCGCCTGGTGATCCTGGCCATGGCCATTGTCGGCGTGCAGCTGCTGGTCCGGGCGCTGGGCTGAGCCTTACATCGGGATGTGCCAGGTTCCCCGGCACTGGCTGCCGGGAAATAGCCGCTGGGCAGTATCGGCGTTGCGCCGTTCGGCGAGGCTGTCGCGCCCGGCGCTCAGGGCCGCCAGCAGGGCGTCGTCGCCATGGCGCACGGTAAGCAGGGTCAGGTCGTCGCGACGCTGCACCGCATAGTCGGCACACAGCGAGGTGATCAGCGGCTCCAGGTGTTCGGGGTGGCCGTCCAGGCAGAGCGAGAGACGCATCGCCCCGGCATCGATCAGGCCAGCATGCAGTCCCGCCTCCACCAGGCGGCCGAGGATGTCGTGCTGGCGAGCCTCGTCCATGAAGGCGAAGTTCCGGGGGCGTATTTCCAGCAGCGTCTGTGCCTCGCGCAGTACCAGGGAGGGCGTCTGAGTATCGAACCGGGTGTCCCGGCCGATGGTGCTGGGATGCGCCTCAAGATCCTGGAAGGAGCGCACCGTCAGCGGGATCGATTTCTGTTGCAGCGGGCCCAGCGTCTTGGGGTGGATCACCTTGGCGCCATGCCAGGCCAGCTCGATGGCTTCGTCATAAGAGATCTGCTCGAGCTGAACCGCGTTGTCGAACCGCCGCGGGTCGGCATTGAAGAGCCCCGGCACGTCCTTCCAGATGGTGATCTCCTCCGCTTCGAGGCAGTGGGCGAGGATCGCCGCGCTGAAGTCCGAGCCCTCGCGGCCCAGGGTGGTCGAGACGCCCTCGGCGGTGCCGCTGATGAAGCCCTGGGTGACGCGGATCCTGCCATCGTCTGCCGCCAGGTCGCGGACCCTCTCGGCGGTGGCCTGCCAGTCGACATTGGCCGCTTGGTGGCAATCGTCGGTGATCACCAGCTCCCGGGCATCCCGCCACTCCGTCGCCATGCCGGCCTCGTCGAGCCAGGCACTGACGATGGTGGTGGAGAGCAGCTCGCCGAAGCAGACGGTCTGGTCATAGTGGAAGGGGCGCTCACGGCTCGCATGGCGGTGATGGCGACGGTCGAGCTCGGTGATCAGCGCCTCGACCCGCTCTGCCACGGGGTTGGCCTTCGCGCCGAACAGGGCCTCGACCGTGGTCAGGTGCTCCCGGCGCAGGGTCTCGAGACGGTCGCGATAGTCGTCGGCTCCCCCCTCCCTTGCCGCAGCCAGCAGCGCCTCCAGGGCATTGGTGGTCTTGCCCATGGCCGAGACCACCACGACCAGCGGGCGCGCCCTGAAACGGGCCAGTAGCTCGCCCAGATGGCGGATGGCCGCGGCGTCCTGGATCGAAGCGCCGCCGAACTTGAAGACCTGAGTCATCCGAATCCTCCCGCCGTTCGCTGTGGTGACTGATGCTACCTTGCGTGAAATTGCCGCTCGGGGAAAGGGCGTCATGCCGCTGCTACCCTGAGGGCTGTTGGCCCGGTTGCTCGCGGGGCGTTTCGCAGGGAAGGCGCAATGGAGAACACTTTCTGGACGGCTCTGGTCACGAGCCTGCTGGCGGCGCTGGTGACCACGCTGGGCATCTACACCATCCGCCGCTTCGCCGATTGGGGGCAGCGCAACACCACCTACTTCATGTGCTTCGCCGCGGGGGTGCTGGTCTCCGCCTCCTTCCTGCACATCATCCCTCGCGCGCTGTCGATGAACCCCGACGCTTCGGCATGGCTGCTGGTCGGGTTCCTGGGGCTGCACCTGTTCAACCGCTTTCTCACCGCCTTCGTCTGCGAGCGCCGGCCGGACGGGCAGAATGTCGCCATCGGCGTCGTGCCGATGCTCGGCATCGGCTTCCACTCCTTCATCGACGGTTTCATCTACTCCATCACCTTCACGGTCAGTATCCTGACGGGATATCTGGCGACTGTCGGGATGGTGTTGCACGAGTTTCCCGAGGGGATCATCACCTACCTTTTGTTGCTGCGCGGCGGGCTCGCCGAACGCAAGGCGATGTGGCTGGCCTTCCTGGCGGCGGCGGCGACCACGCCGTTGGGAATGCTGGTCTCCTATCCGCTGGTCAGCCGGATCGACGCCTCGACCCTGGGGGCGCTGCTGGGACTCTCGGCGGGGGCCCTGGTCTATGTGGGGGCCACCCACCTGCTGCCCCGGGC
>NZ_JAVLBC010000017.1:0-21396 GCF_031581305.1 Halomonas sp. | reverse complement strand
ACCTCGCGGCTGGCCTCGTCGATCCGGCAGATCGACGGCAGGCGCATGCCGTTGAAGGTGGTGGTCTTCACCATGGTGTAGTGGGCCATGTCGGTGAACACCAGCCGGTCGCCGATCGAAAGCGGGGCGTCGAAGCTGTACTCCCCCACCACGTCGCCTGCCAGGCAGGTCAGCCCGCCCAGCCGGTAGGTGTGGGCCTTCTCGCCGGGCTCGCCGGCGCCGATGATCTCGGGCCGGTAGGGCATCTCCAGCACGTCGGGCATGTGCGCCGTGGCGGAGGTGTCGAGGATGGCGATGGGGCCGTCATTCTCGACGATGTCCAGCACGCTGCATACCAGGTAGCCGGTGTTGAGCGCGATCGCCTCGCCGGGCTCCAGGTAGACCTCGAGATGCGGATGGCGCGCCTTGAAGTCGCGGATCACCCGCACCAGCCGCTCCACGTCATAGTCCTCGCGGGTGATGTGGTGGCCGCCGCCGACGTTCACCCACTGGCGACCGGCGAGGTGGCGGCCGAAGCGCTCCTCGAAGGCGGCCAGGGTGTGCTCCAGGGCGTCGCTGTTCTGCTCGCACAGGGTGTGGAAATGCAGGCCCTCGAGCCCCGCGAGGTCCACGCCCTCCAGGTCCACGGCCCGGGTGCCGAGCCGTGAGCCCGGGGCGCAGGGGTCGTAGAGCGCCACCTTGCCCTCGGAGTACTCCGGGTTGACCCGCAGGCCGCACGAGACCCGCCGCGGCGCTTGGGCCACATGCTCGCGGAAGCGCTGCCACTGGGCCGGGGAGTTGAAGCTGAGGTGGTCCGCGTACTGCAGCACCACCGCCATCTCCGCGTCGCTGAAGGCCGGCGAGTAGCAGTGCACCTCGCCGCCGAAGGTCTCGGCCCCCAGCCGCGCCTCGTCCTGGCCGCTCGCCGTGGTGCCCACCAGGTACTGGCTGACCAGCGGAAAAGTGTCCCACATGGCGAAGCCCTTCAGCGCCAGCAGAATACGCGCGCCGCTCTCTTCCTGGACCCGCTGCAGCAGCGCCAGGTTCTGGCGCAGCAGGGCGTCGTCCACCACATAGGCGGGCGATGGGCAGGCCCAGATGTCGAAGGGGTAAGCATCGAACGGATAGGCGATCTGGCTCATGTCGGGCTCAGGCCAGCGGGTCGGCATCGGGGTCGAGCTCGACCATCTGCCAGGGCAGGCCCATGTCGCCGATGCGCGCCATGAAGGGGTCCGGATCGAGCTGCTCGACGTTGAATATGCCGTCGCCCTTCCACAGCCCCTCGAGCATCAGCATGGCGCCGGTCACCGCCGGCACGCCGGTGGTGTAGGAGATCGCCTGGGATTGCACCTCGGCGTAGCACGCCTGGTGGTCGCAGATGTTGTAGATGTGCACCTTGCGCCGCTTGCCGTCCTTGATGCCGTCGAGGATCACGCCGATGTTGGTCTTGCCCTTGGTGCGCGGCCCGAGCGTGGCCGGATCCGGCAGCACCGCCTTGAGGAACTGCAGCGGGGCGATCTCGCGACCCTCGAACTCGATCGGCTCGATGCGGGTCATGCCGACGTTCTCGAGCACCTTGAGGTGGGTGAGGTACTGCTCGGAGAAGGTCATCCAGAAGCGGATGCGCTTCAGCCCCTTGATGTTCTGGCTGAGGGACTCGAGCTCTTCGTGGTAGAGCAGGTAGAGGTCCTTCTCGCCGATGCCGTCGAAGTCGAAGGTGCGCTTCTCGGCCAGCGGCGCGGTCTCCTTCCACTCGCCCTCTTCCCAGTAGCGGCCATTGGCGGTGATCTCGCGGATGTTGATCTCGGGATTGAAGTTGGTGGCGAACGGATAGCCGTGGTCGCCGCCGTTGGCATCCAGGATGTCGATGCGGTGGATCTCGTCGAACAGGTTCTTCTGGCCCCAGGCGCAGTAGATGTTGGTCATGCCCGGGTCGAAGCCGCAGCCCAGGGTGGCCATGTTGCCGGCCTTGGCGTAGCGCTCCTGGAAGGCCCACTGCTCCTTGTACTCGAACTTGGCCTCGTCCGGGTGCTCGTAGTTGGCGGTATCCAGGTAGGGCACGCCGGTGCGCAGGCAGGCCTCCATGATGGTCAGGTCCTGATAGGGCAGGGCGACGTGGATCAGCACGTCGGGCTGGAAGGACTCGATCAGCGCGACGAGCGCCTCGACGTCATCGGCATCCACCTCGGCGGTCTGGATGGGGCGCTCCAGCTGGGCCGCGATGGCGCGACACTTCGCCTGGTTGCGGCTGGCCAGGCAGATCTCGCTGAACACCTCGGGATGCTGGGCACACTTGTGGGTGACGACACCGCCGACGCCGCCGGCGCCGATAATCAGGACTTTGCTCATGGGGGTACGGATCCGGATCGGGAAAGTCTACAGGGTAGGGGGTCATGCCACCCCGGCCTCGACCTCGCCCGGCCGCGGGGCCGGCGAGTGGGCGCAGATGATGGCTCCCCCTGAGGCTGGTCGCAAGAGGTTTTCGCGTCAAGGCGATGACAAAGACCGGGGGGTGAGATAAGGCCGTTGCTGATGGCCTCAGCCGGTCGCCGGCAGGTAAGGCGTGCCCGCCAGGCGGCGGACTTCGACATGGGATAGCCAGTCGATATCCCGAGCTTCGGTTTCGAGGCGGCGGCTCACCTCGTTGCCGATCTCATGACCCTCTGAGACGCTGATCCGCGGCGCCACCACCACGTGCAGGTCGAGCATGGTGTGCCCGGCCGACTGGCGGGTGCTCAGGTCGTGTATGCTCTGGACCCCGGGGACGCTCATCGCCACCCGGCGCATCGCCTCGCCGGCGGCCTGGCCGGCCAGGGCGCGGTAGTGGATATCCCAGGCCGCGGCCCCTTCGCCGGCAATACGGTCGGTCAGTCATGAATAGCGCATGGTGGTCTCGTTCGGGTCAGAGGGCGTCGTCAGCGTCGCCGAGCCGGCGCCGCTCGGCCTGCCAGGCACGGTCGCCCCCCGCCGGGCTCGACGCCCAGGCCTCGTATTGTTGCGCCACGTGCTCGGCCATGGTCGGTGAGGCCAAGCGCAGCGGCTGGCCGGTCGCTTGGGCCGCCAACTGCGCCTGGCAGCTGCGCTCCAGGTCGCGCATGCGCAGGAAGGCGTCGCCGACGCTGCCACTGCAGGTCAGCAGACCGTGCTGGCGCAGGATCATCGCCGAGTGATCACCGAGGTCGGCGGCCAGTCGCTTGCGCTCATCGAGCGCCAGCGCGATGCCCTCGAAGTCGTGGTAGGCCAGCCGGTCGTGGAACTGCAGCGCCCACTGGTTGAGCGGCAGCAGGCCCTCCTCGAGGGAGGAGACCGCGACGCCGGCCACGGTGTGGGTATGCAGCACGCAGTTCACATCGGGACGGGCGGCATGGAGGGCACTGTGGATCGTGAAGCCGGCCGGGTTGATGCCCAGCTCGGTGGGGTCGTCGAGCACCTGGCCGTCGGCGTCCACGGTGACCAGGTTGTCGGCGCGCACCTCGGCGAAACGCAGCCCGTAGGCGTTGAGCAGAAAGCGCTCGTCGGGCAGGCGCGCCGAGATATGGGTATCGATGCCGTCGTCCATGCCCTCCAGGGCGATCAGCCGATAGGCAGCCGCCAGGTCTCGGCGAATGTCATGCTCGTCCGAAACGCTGGGATTCATAGGCTGGCCTCTACCGCGGCGCGCGCGTCCTCACCGTCGTGGGTAGTCACGCCCTCCAGGAAACTGGCCACGCGCCCGGGGTTATCTTTCAGCCACTCGCTGGCAACGGCGTCGAGCTCGCGCTCCTCCAGGCTAAAGGCGCTGATGAATTGGCTCTGCTCGTCGGCAGAGAAGCGGAACTGATCGAGCAGGCGCGTCAGGTTGGGGTTCGCCTCGGCGTAGCGCTTGGCGACGATGGTCTTGACGTCGCTTCGGCCATTGTTGTCGCCGTAGACGCCGGCCGGGTCGTCAAGGATCTGCACGTCGTATTCCGGCACCATCCAATGGGGCGTCCAGCCGTAGAAGAGAATCCAGCGTCCTTCGTCAACGGCGGCTGCCACCTCGCTGAGCATGCCCGGTGTGGAAGAGGGTTTGCCTTCCCAGTTGTCCAGACCATAGGTGCCCGCCTCGATGGCCCCATCAAGCATGTCGGTGACCGTGGAGCCGCTCTCTATGCTGTAGACGCGGTGCTCGAAACGCGCAGCGATCTCGGCATCGGCGAGCTGCTCGGCGCTGGTCAGGCCGGCCTCGGCCACATAGCCCGGCACCGCGAAGCCCATGCGGGCACCGTCCACGTTGTTGCCCAGGTCGATGATGGCCCCAGCCTCCATGGCGGCGTCGTAGCTCTCCTGCTGGGCGGGCATCCAGCCGGCGAGGAAAGCATCGCTGTCGCCGTTCTGCAGGGTGTTGTAGCCCACTGTGGAGCTGAGTTCCTGCTGGTTGGTGGTATAGCCCAGCGGTTCGATGAGCTGGGCGAGGATCTCGCTCTTGACGGTCACGCCCGGCCAGGGAGGTACCACCAGGCGCAGCTCGTCGCTGGCGTCCTGTGCCGCCTGGGCGGTGAACGGCAGCAGGCTGGCAAGTGCCAGGGTAGTCAGGAGGGCAGTGTTACGCATGTCAGGGATCCTTGTGTATCGATTGTCGATCTTGCTTATTGAGAAGCGGCCATCCAGGCCGTGGCGTCCACCTCGATCAGTAGCGGTGAGTCTTCGACGCCGAGGTGAGCGAGAGCATCGCCCAAGGACGCGGGGTTGCCTGCCGTCCGGTAACGGCAGGCGTAGGCGCTGGCCAGGCCGGCGAAGTCCGGCGCCGTCTGGTCGACGCCGAGCCGAGGCACCTCGTGCATGGCCATGTAGCGCCGAATCTCGTCATGGCCCTGGTTGTTCCAGATCACCACGGCCACGGGCTGATTGAGATCGCGAGCGGTGGCCAGCTCGCCGATCACGAACTGCAGGCCTCCGTCGCCGACCAGGGCCACGACTGGCCGCTCGGGGCAGGCCAGGGCGGCCCCCAGGGCGGCGGGCAGGCCATAGCCGAGGGTGCCGTAGCCGGTGGCGGCGTTGAACCAGCGCCGCGGTGCGGGGAGGGAAGCCAGGAAGTTGCCGGCATAGACCGGCCCGGTGGAGTCGCCCACCAGGATCGCCTCGGGCAGGGTGGCCCGCAGGGTGGCGTAGAGCGGCACATAGGGGGCCAGCTCCGGGTCCTCGGCCAGCGCCAGCGCCTCGCGTACCGCCGTGGCGCGACCGTCATCGCGACGGCTTTCGGGCAGTGCCTGCAGCAGGGCATCCAGGGTCTCGCCGGCGTCGGCGACCAGGGCCAGGTCGGCGTCCTGGTTGCGGCCCAGCTGCTGAGGATCGATGTCCACGCGGATCAGCCGTCCGCCGAGGCGAAACCCCTCGTCGAACACCAGGTCGTAGTCGGTCTCGCCCAGCTCGGTGCCCAGCGCCAGGATGACGTCGGCCTCGGCCGCCAGGCGGCGTGCCGGGGGCAGGCTGGCGGTAGCGCCCAGGTCCTGGGGGTGGTCCTGACCCAGCACGCCCTTGGCGTTGATGGTGGTCAGGGTCGGGGCCTGCAGGCGCTCCACCAGCGCATGGGCCGCCTCGGGGGCGGCCACGCAGCCACCGCCCAGCAGCAGCAGAGGGCGTTCGGCGCGGCGCAGCCACTCGGCGGCGCGGGCGATGGCTGCGGGAGCCGGTGCCGGGGGGAACACCTCGATCGGACGCGGCAGGTGTTCGGGGACCGGGGCGTCGAACAGGTCGATGGGAATCTCGATATGTACCGGCCCGGGACGTGCGCCGTGAAAGGTTGCGAAGGCGCGGGCCAGGAGCTCCGGTAGTGCCGCCGGGTCGTGCAGGGTGTGGCTGAAGACGCTGACGCCGGCCAGGGTCTGCTGCTGGCTGGGCAATTCGTGCAGGCGACCCTGGCCGCGCCCCAGGGTGTCGCGGCGGTTGACGCTGGAGATCACCAGCATGGGTACCGAGTCGGCCAGGGCCTGGCCCATGGCGGTGGCGATGTTGGTCATGCCGGGGCCGGTGATGATGAAGCAGGCCGCGGGCTTGCCGCTGGCCCGGGCATAGCCGTCGGCCATGAAGCCGGCGCCCTGCTCGTGGCGCGGGGTGACATGGCGGATCGGGCTTTCGCCCAGGGCGCGGTAAAGCTCGATGGTGTGCACGCCGGGAATGCCGAAGGCGGTGTCCACGCCATAGGCTTCCAGCAGGCGCAGCAGCTGGCGGCCGCAGGTCTGGCTCATCGCAGTGCCTCCTTGGGAAGCGGCTCGGGCAGCCCGCCGCGGGGCGTGCGCCCCAGCACTCGCTCTACCATGGGCACGAAATGCTCGAGGGGCAGGGTGTCGTAATCGGGGTCGAAGCTGGCCTGATCCCAGTGGTCGCAGAAGCGCACGGTGCGCTCATAGGCCGGATGGTCCCGGTACTGCTCCCGGACGTGGGGGTCCTGCCCGAAGAAGTGCCGGTAGTGATAGCCTTGGAAAAGCTCGTGGTGGCGAATCATCCAGGTGTTCAGCGGATCGACGAAGGGTTCGAGGATGGCCGCGGCGATCTCGGCATGGTTGGCCGGGGCCAGGTCGTCGCCGATGTCGTGTAGCAACGCGCAGACCACCATCTCTTCGTCGGCACCGTCGCGCTGCGCCCGGGTCGCAGTCTGCAGACAGTGCTCGTAGCGATCCACCGGATAGCCGTGGTGATCGCCGGCCAGATTGTGCAGGTGGGCGAGTACTCGGCGCGGCGCATCCTCGACATAGTCGCGGAAGCGGGCATCGATCAGCGCCCAGTCGTCGCGCTGGGCCTCGCCGAAGTGGCGGAAGCGAGCTTGATTCATGCGTGTTCTCCCTGGGCCCGGGGGGCGGCGAGCCGCTGGCGCAGCACGCGGCGCCGGCTGGCGGTGCTGTCGCGGTCGACGTAACCCTGACGCAGGTGACGCACGCCGCTGGCGAGCTGGAAGGCACTGCGTCCGTGGAGCAGGCGGTAGTTGTCCATGATCAGCATCTGGCCCGGGTCGAGCTTGAGGTGCAGGGTCAACTCCTCGCCGGTGATCAACTGATAGAAGGCCTGACGCGCGGCGTAGTAGGTTTCCAGCTCTTCCGGGGGGAGGGCCGGGACGCGCTCGGTGCGGTTGGAGTAGCGCACCCGGACCGGCTCGCCGTGGCTGTCCAGCTCGATCAGCGGCCCCTCGCTCTCCAGGTGAGTGTCGGCGTCTTGATAGAGAAAGCCGGGTGTGACCCGGGTGAGAGAGGCATAGGCCTCGGGGTCGTGCTCGCGCAGCAGCCGGGCTGCCATGAAGCCGTCGGCCAGAGTGCTATCGCCGCCCTCGGCGGCGTTGGTCAGGCAGTGCAGCCAGATGTAGCCGGGGATGGGGTCGCGGTAGGGGTTGTCCGTGTGAGGCTCCAGGCCGCGCTGGGTCATGGTCAGGTCATAGGCGTCGGCCACCGATTTGACGTCGGCGATGCCGCCCCAGTTGGTGCGACGCAGCGGGCCGATGCGATCAATCAGCGGCTGCATGCCGTCGGCCTCGGTGGGGACCCCGGAGACGATCACGAAGCCGTCGCGATGCAGTGCTTCCAGCATGTCCGAAAGTGCCGTGTCGTCTGCCAGGGCGTCAGCGAAGTCAGCCTCGGGATGCGGCGCACCGGCGGCATCCCAGAGTCGCTTGGGAGGATCGCTGGGCTGATCGTCGAACAGCGCCGTGAGGTCGAAGTCGGTGCGGTGATCATCGCTGAAGTGCAGGTACAGTCGATCGTCAGCCACCTCGGCGGCCTCGATGCTCAGCGAAAGCGGCAGTTCGGCGGCCTCGACCAGGCGCTGGCCGGTGCGTGGGTCCAGGGTCTCGGCATCCGGGCTGCGTTCGCGCAGCCACAGAGCGGCGAACTCACCACGCTGACCGTGATGGTCGATGGCCAGGCGTCGGCGATTGGCCAGAGGGGTGACGTGTGTCATGGCGGCGTCTCCACGGGCTGTGCTAGGGGCGGGTTCCACGTTAACCGCCCCAAGCGGGCACGACTTGATCAAATTGGCCGCAGGCTTGATTATATTGGCCATGTCTGACGCCATCGAAGCCGCCTGGCCCTATCCGCGCCCCGATTCGCCGCCCCTGCTGACCCCGGAGCAGGCCGAGTACACTCTCAATGTGTGGCTGGTGCCGCGCTTCTCCATGCTGACCCTGTTCTGCCTGCTCGAACCGCTGCGCGTGGCCAATCGCTTCGGTCGCGATCTCTTCGCGTGGCGCCTGCTCTCGGCGGATGGTGATGCCGTGGTGGCCAGCAACGGGGTGCGCATCGACGTCGACGGCTCCCTGGAGTCGCTTGAGGACGCGTCACGCCTGATGGTGGTCTCTTCCTACGAGGCGGAGGTGACGGTGTGCTTTCAGGACCGTGCCGTGCTGCGGCGCATCGCCGCCCACGGCGGCTGGCTGGGCGGACTGGATACGGCGCCCTTTATCCTGGCTCGGGCGGGCGTGCTGACCGGGCATCGGGTGGCGCTGCACTGGGAGAGCGTGCCGGCTTTTCGTCGCGAATTTCCGGAGCTGGAGATCAGTCCGGCTTGTTACGAATTCGACGCTACGCGGCTGACCGGCTCTGGTGGCGCGGCGAGCATCGACATGATGCTGGTGTGGATCGAGCACGCCTACGGGCCCGCCCTGGCCGATGCCGTGGGGCGGCAGCTGGTCCACGAGCGGCCGCGCGACAACGGTGGTGAGATGCCACGACGACGCTACGGGGAGCTGCCGCGCAGTGTGGTGCGCGCGCTGGCGGTGATGGAGACGAACCTGGCTCAGGCACTACCGATTCCCGAGGTGTGCCGGCTGGTGGGGCAGTCCCAGCGCCAGCTGACGCGGCTGTTCCAGCGCCACTTCGGCGAGACCCCCCAGCAGTGCTATCTGGGCATGCGCCTTGATCGGGCACACCAGCTGCTGGCCGATAGCCGCAGCCTGGTCACCGAGACGGCCCTGGCCACGGGCTTCACCCAGCCGGCGCATTTCACCCGGGCCTATCGGCGCCGCTTCGGCGAGGCGCCCAGCGCCACTGGCGAGCGGGGAGGATAAGGGCAGGGGCACCTCCCGGTGCCGCCCACTCCCCCGGGAGATCCTGATTGTCCCGACCCACTGTCTGGCGTTCTCGTGGGGGCGATGGCCTCATGTGTGAAGCGTGTATCCCTGAGCATGCAGGACAAGGTGCCGGGCAGCAGTTCAGGGGACGGATAAGAGGCTGGCCTGTAAACGAAAAAAGCGCCCGTAGGCGCTTGATTCGTCGACTTGTTTGGTGGAGGCGGCGGGAATTGAACCCGCGTCCGCCGGCACTCACCCATTGGCTCTACATGCTTAGTTTCGTCTTTTGATTTAACGCGACTGGCTCCGACGAGCAGGATCCAGCCACGCGATTCCTCGTCAGGTTTAACGACAGGCGAGAGGACACCACCTATCGCGATCCCATCAGTCTTGGCTCGTATCCCGTCAGCGATGAATGGGCACATCGCCTTCGGGCCGGGCTAGAAGCTAGCGGCGTTTAAGCTGCCAGCGCGCCCTGAGCGTAGTTGTCGTCGTTTGCGACTATTTTGTCGTGATGTTGGATTTACGAGATACA
Organism: Halomonas sp.; assembly: GCF_031581305.1. Classification (GTDB taxonomy): domain Bacteria; phylum Pseudomonadota; class Gammaproteobacteria; order Pseudomonadales; family Halomonadaceae; genus Halomonas. The sequence continues at coordinate 11,869 of NZ_JAVLBC010000017.1, read as the reverse complement.
TCACGCTCTCGGCATGCACCTCAGGGATTGTCACCGGCGTCGAAACCGTGTCGCCCCCGTAACGCATATCCTAACAGGATGTGCAGTTCTGTGACACCTCAGCCTTTGGTTTGTTCCCGCATGATGCGGCCTTTCTGCCGCTGCCAGTCGCGGTCCTTCTCCGTGGCCCGCTTGTCGTGCAGCTTCTTGCCGGTCACCAGCGCCAGCTCGCATTTCACCCGGTTGTTCTTCCAGTAGAGCTTGAGCGGTACGCAGGTGTGGCCCTTCTCCTGGGTGCGCGAGAAGATCTTGGCGATCTCCTTGCGGTGCAGCAGCAGCTTGCGGGTGCGGGTCGGGTCCGCCACTTCGTGGGTGCTGGCGGTGTTAAGCGGCATGATATGGCTGCCCAGCAACCAGGCCTCGCCGTTCTTGACCAGGATGTAGGTGTCGGTGAGCTGCGCCTTGCCGGCCCGCAGGCTCTTCACTTCCCAGCCGGCCAGCACCAGGCCGGCCTCGAAGGTCTCGTCGATGTGGTACTCGAAGCGAGCCTTCTTGTTCTGGGCGATGACGTTGTTGCCGGGCCCCTTGCTCTTGCCTTTCTTGTTGGCCATGAAACCTCGTGTCCTGTATCTGCCGGTGGCGCTGCCCCTCCGATGTGGGGGGAAGCGTGGTACCATTCAAGGCCTGAAATAACTGCTCATGATACGCCCTGGGCACTGTGAAGTCAGCGGAGAGCTCAATGCCAACGGTCAATCGGTCCGCCATGGTGCGGCACACCCCCAAGGACATGTTCGACCTGGTCAACGACTTCGAGCGCTATCCGGAGTTCCTGCCCGGCTGTCGACACGCGCGCCTGCTCGAGCGCGATGACTCGCACCTGATCGGCGAGATGACCCTGGGGCGGGCCGGCATCGAGCAGAGTTTCACCACCCGCAACGACCTGATCGAGCCCGAGCGCATCGAGATGTCGCTGGTCAGTGGCCCCTTCAAGCGCCTGCGGGGGCGCTGGCTGTTCCTGCCCATGGGCGAGAGCGCCTGCAAGGTCAGCCTCGAGCTGGAATTCGAGTTCGCCAACCGCCTGCTGGGCATGGCCTTCGGCAAGCTGTTCCAGCAGGTGGCCGGTCAACTGGTGGATTCCTTCACGCGCCGGGCGGACAACCTTTATGGCCGCTAGCCCATCTACGATGCTTGATGTCGAGGTGGCCTACGCGCTGCCCGACAGGCAGCGTATCTTCCCGCTCACGGTGCCCGAGGGCACCACGGCGCGCCAGGCGGTGGCGATGGCAGGGCTGGAAGCGGCGTTTCCGGAACTGCCCCCGGCCACCTTCCGCAAGGCCGACTTGGGGATCTTCGGCAAGCGGCTGCGCGACCCGGCCGCGGTGCGGCTGCGCGCCGGGGATCGGGTCGAGGTCTATCGGCCGCTGCAGATCGACCCCAAGGCGGCGCGCAGCGAGCGGGCCGCCCGCGAGAAAGGCTGAGGCCCCGGCCAGCGAGGGCCGGCACGGGGCGTCAGTGAAGCATGCAGCCTGGGGGTGTCAGGGGCGTTCTGGGGTGACATTGTCGAGGGGGGCTTCCCGGACTTCCGAGGTGCCTTCGACCCTGGGACCGGTTCCCTGGTTATCGGGTAGCTCGATGTCGCCGGAGATATTACTCTCGTGATCGATGCCCGCCAGGCGGTCGCCCTGGAAGGTCAGGGTGACCCGCTGCTGCTCCACGCCGCCGTAGGCCTTGTCGAGGCGATAGACATAGTCCCACTGGCGGGCATCGAAGGGGGCTTCGAGCAGGGGGCTGCCCATCAGGTCGACCACCTGCTGCCGGCTCATGCCCGGTCGAAGCTGCTCGACCATGGCCTCGGTCACCAGATTGCCCTGGGGCAGGTCGCGCTTGTATACGCCGAAGTAGCTGCAACCGCTGATCATCAGCAGGGCGACGGAAAGGGTGACGATTCTTGTCAGCTTTTGCATTTGCGCCTGTTCTTCACTATCGTGGATTCGGTCGATCATAACCGACCCTACCCGATACTGCGAAGAGCGACCATGGCCGACCAGAACCATGAATTACGCAAGGCCGGTCTCAAGGTGACCCTGCCGCGCGTCAAGATCCTGCAGATCCTCGAAAATGCCTCCGAGCAGCACCATCTGAGTGCCGAGGATGTCTACAAGACCCTGCTGGACGCGGGCGAGGACGTGGGCCTGGCCACCGTCTATCGCGTGCTGACCCAGTTCGAGTCCGCCGGCCTGGTGATCCGCCACAATTTTGATGGCGGTCATGCAGTCTTCGAGCTCTCCCAGGAGGAGCACCACGACCACATGGTGTGCCTGGAGAGTGGCGAGATCATTGAATTCTTCGACGAGACCATCGAGCGTCGCCAGCAGGAGATTGCCGAGGAACACGGCTTCGAGCTGGTCGACCATGCCCTGGTGCTCTACGTGAGGCCGCGAGGTTCCCGGGCGACGCGCCAGGAAGGCATCCAGAAGAAGTAATCTGGCCTCGCTGAAGACGCCAGGCATACGAGCGCGGCCCCGATTTCCGGATCGGGGCCGCGTTGCGTCAGGGTCGGGCGACCGGTGCGGGACGCTCAGTGGTGGGCGCGCTGGCTGGCGTCGAGCATCTCCCGGGCATGGGCCAGGGTGCGGTCGGAGAGGTTCACCCCGCCCAGCATGCGCGCCAGCTCACCGACCCGGCCGGCCTCGTCCAGCAGGGCCATGCGGGTCAGGGTGGAGGCCTCCCCGGCCTGCTTTTCGATGTGCAGGTGGTGGTGGGCCTGAGCGGCCACCTGAGGCAGGTGGGTCACCGTCATCACCTGGCCGTTCTCGCCCAGCCGGCGCAGCAGCTGGCCGACGATCTCGGCGGTGGCCCCGGAAACACCCACATCCACCTCATCGAAGATCAGGCTGGCAATGGTGGAGTGCCGAGCCGCCACCACCTGGATTGCCAGACTGATGCGTGAGAGTTCGCCACCGGAGGCGACCCTGGCCAGCGGCCGGGCCGGCTGGCCGGGATTGGCGCTGATCATCATGCGGGCGACCTCCAGCCCCTCGGCGGCCGGGGTGTGGCGGGGCTCCAGCTCGACCTCGAAGGTTGCCTTGTCCATGGCCAGGAAGGCCAGCTGTTCCTGTACGGCCTCGCCAAAGCGTTGCGCGGCCTGGCGGCGGGTGCGGGAGACCGCAGTGGCCTGCGTATGCCAGCGACTCTTCAGCGTCTCGGCCTCGGCGGCCAGCGCCTCCAAGTCGCCGTCGCCGCCCTCCAGGCCCGCAAGCTCGTCGGCCAGGCGCCGGTACAGGGTGATCAACTCCTCGGGCGGTACATGGTGCTTGCGGGCAATGCGATGCACCTCGCCCAGGCGCGCTTCGACCCAGGCCAATCGCTCCGGGTCCAGCTCGACGCCGCCTGCGAAATGGCCGAGCTCACGGCTGGCCTCCTCGACCTGGATGCGTGCATCGCCGAGCATGGTGAGGGTGTCGGCAAGGCTGCCGCGCTCGCTGCCCGGCAGCGCCGAGAGATGCTGGATCGCCTGATTGAGCAGCGACAGGGCGCCGCCCTCGTCGCCGTCACAGCACTCGGCGGCGAACTGGGCCTCGCGCAGCCGCTCCTCGGCATGGGCCAGTTCCTCCTGCTCCTCCTCGAGCCCCTTGAGCTCGTCCTCGGCCAGGGCCAGCTGGTCGAGCTCTTCGACCTGGTAGCGCAGCAGCTGGCGGCGGGCGCGGATCTCGTCGCCATCCTCGGCGAGGCGCTCCAGGCGACGGCGGGTCGCCTGCCAGTCGCGGAAGGCCTGGCGCATCTCGGCCACCTGCTCGCGGTGACCGGCGAAGTCGTCGAGCAGGCGCAGGTGGGTCTCCTCGCGCAGCAGCGCCTGATGGGCATGCTGGCCGTGGACCTCGATGAGGTGCTCGCCCAGGGCGCGCAGGTCGGCCACCGTGGCGGGCTGGCCGTTGATCCAGGCCCTGGAACGCCCGGCCCGGGTGACCACCCGGCGCAGCAGGCAATCGTCGGCAGGCAGCTCGCGGGCCTCGAGCCAGGCCCGTGCGGCGGGCAGCGCCTGGAGGTCGAAGCGGGCGCTGAGGTCGGCGCGCTCGCGGCCATGGCGGACGCTGGCGCTGTCGGCGCGCTCACCCAGGCAGAGCCCCAGGGCGCCGAGCAGGATGGACTTGCCGGCCCCGGTCTCGCCGGTGATGGCGGTCATGCCGCCGGAAAGTTCCAGCTCGAGGTGGTCGACGATGGCGAAGTCGCGAATGGCAAGCTCTGTCAGCATGGGTGCCTCCCGGGGCCTGTCTGGGACTACTGTCTATCTATACACATATTGTGCGTTTATACAGTAGTCAAGGGTCGCCCACAATGCACGCCCAGAGTCGTCTACCGCTGACGCCTTGAGTTCGCCACGGCCAGCCCCATATATCCCACAGACACGCACTCAAGCGATCATTCAAGCCTTGCCAGCGGCCCCTGGCCGCTGATTGCCCTTCAGGAGACCCACAATGGCCAAAGACCCCCAGACCCCGCGGGACGACGAACTTGCACGCGAGCTGGCTCGCGAAGAGCAGGAAGCCGAGCCGCAGGCCGAGCCCGAGAACGTGGAGGGTGAGCTGGAGGACGCCATCGAGGGCGCCGAGCAGGCCGCCACCGAGGCCCAGGCCACGGACAATCCCGAGGCCGAGGTCCTGGCCGCCCGGGTCGAGGAACTCGAGCAGAGTGTCGCCGACGCCAAGGAGCAGGCTCTGCGGGCCGCTGCCGAGGCGCAGAACGTGCGTCGCCGGGCCGAACAGGAAGCCGAGAAGTCGCGCAAGTTTGCCCTCGAGAAGTTCGTCAAGGAGCTGCTGCCGGTGGTCGACAGCCTGGAGAAGGCGCTGGAGACCATGCAGGACGGTGCTTCCGAGGCGCACCGTGAGGGCGTCTCCATGACCCTCAAGATGCAGCAGGACGTGTTGGCCAAGTTCGGCGTCGAGGAGGTGGAGCCCCATGGCGAGCCCTTCGATCCACAGTACCACGAAGCCATGGCCATGGTGCCCAACCCCGAGATGGAGCCCAACACCGTCATGGAGGTGATGCAGAAAGGCTATCTGCTCAACGGGCGCCTCGTGCGCCCGGCCATGGTGGTGGTCAGCCAGGCCGCCGGCTGAGGCCGGGCCATACAGCCGCCGGCTGAGGCCGGGCCATACAAAAGCATCCCTCGGGTCTTGAAAAGGTCTCGAGGGCCCCCAGATAGACGGCAACTCCGCGGTGAAAGCCGCAGATTACGAATTCAACTGCAATTTTGAGGATTTCCTATGGGACGCATCATCGGTATTGACCTGGGGACCACCAACTCCTGCGTTGCCGTGCTCGACGGTGACCAGGCCAAGGTGATCGAGAACGCCGAAGGCGCACGCACCACGCCCTCCATCATCGCCTACACCGAAGATGGCGAGATCCTGGTGGGCCAGGCAGCGAAGCGCCAGGCGGTGACCAACCCCGAGAACACGCTGTACGCCATCAAGCGCCTGATCGGTCGTCGCTTCAAGGACGACGTCGTCCAGAAGGACATCAAGATGGTGCCCTACGCCATCGCCGAGGCCGATAACGGCGACGCCTGGGTGGAAGTGAAGGGCAAGAAGCTCGCTCCGCCGCAGGTCAGCGCCGAAGTGCTGAAGAAGATGAAGAAGACCGCGGAAGATTACCTGGGTGAGGAAGTCACCGAGGCGGTCATTACCGTGCCGGCCTACTTCAATGACAGCCAGCGCCAGGCCACCAAGGATGCCGGCCGCATCGCCGGCCTCGAGGTCAAGCGCATCATCAACGAGCCGACCGCCGCGGCCCTGGCCTACGGCATGGACAAGTCGCGCGGCGACAAGACCCTTGCAGTCTATGACCTGGGCGGGGGCACCTTCGATATCTCCATCATCGAAGTGGCCGATGTCGACGGCGAGACCCAGTTCGAGGTGCTGGCCACCAACGGCGACACCTTCCTGGGTGGCGAGGACTTCGACCTGGCGCTGATCAACTACCTGGTTGACCAGTTCAAGTCCGACAGCGGCATCGACCTCTCCGGCGACAACCTGGCCATGCAGCGCCTCAAGGAAGCCGCCGAGAAGGCCAAGATCGAGCTCTCCAGCGCCCAGCAGACCGACGTCAACCTGCCGTACATCACGGCTGACAACACCGGTCCCAAGCACCTCAACGTCAAGGTGACCCGCGCCAAGCTCGAAGCGCTGGTGGAAGAGCTTGTCAAGCGCTCCCTGGCGCCCTGCAAGACCGCGCTCAAGGATGCCGGCATCTCGGCCTCCGAGGTCGATGATGTCATCCTGGTCGGCGGCCAGACCCGCATGCCCATGGTGCAGAAGTCCGTGGCCGACTTCTTCGGCAAGGATGCCCGCAAGGACGTCAACCCGGATGAGGCCGTGGCCGTGGGTGCTGCCATCCAGGGCGGCGTGCTGGGCGGCGGCGTCAAGGACGTGCTGCTGCTCGACGTCACCCCGCTGACGCTGGGGATCGAGACCCTGGGCGGTGTGATGACGCCGTTGATCGAGAAGAACACCACCATCCCGACCAAGAAGACCCAGACCTTCTCGACCGCGGATGACAACCAGACAGCCGTGACCATCCACGTGCTGCAGGGCGAGCGCAAGCAGTCCAGCGGCAACAAGTCGCTGGGCCGCTTCGACCTGGCCGACATTCCGCCGGCGCCGCGCGGCGTGCCGCAGATCGAGGTCGCCTTCGACCTGGACGCTAACGGCATCCTGAACGTGTCCGCCAAGGACAAGGCGACCGGCAAGGAGCAGTCGATCGTCATCAAGGCCTCCAGCGGTCTTTCCGAGGAAGAGGTCGAGCAGATGGTCCAGGATGCCGAGGCCCACGCCGACGAGGACAAGAAGTTCGAGGAGCTGGTGCAGCTGCGCAACCAGGCCGACGGCATGGTCCACGCCGCCCGCAAGACCCTCGAGGAAGCCGGCGACAAGGCCAGCGACGAGGAGAAGCAGGCCATCGAGACCGCCGCGACCGAGCTGGAAGAGGCGATCAAGGGCGACGACAAGGACGACATCCAGGCCAAGCTGGACACGCTGACCGAGGCCTCCGGCAACCTGGCGCAGAAGATGTACGCCGAGCAGGGTGATGCGGCCGGTGAAGCCGGTGAGGCCGGCGGCGAGGCTGGCGCCAAGCAGGAAGATGACGTGGTCGACGCCGAGTACGAAGAAGTCAACGACGACCAGAAAAAGCAGTAAACCACGACATCGGAACCACGGATGACGCCAGCGCGGGGGCCTGACTCCCGCGTTGGTGTTTCCGCAGAGTCCCTACGGAGGCGGACAGACTCATGTCCAAGCGTGATTTCTACGAAGTACTGGGCGTCGAGCGCGGGGCCGACCAGAAGGACATCAAGAAGGCCTACCGACGCCTCGCCCAGAAATTCCATCCTGACCGCAACCCGGATGATGACAGCGCGGCGGAGAAGTTTCGCGAGGTCTCGGAGGCCTACGAGGTCCTGAGCGACAGCGAGAAGCGCGCCGCCTACGACCAGTTCGGGCATGCCGGTGTCGACGAGCAGGCCGGTGGCTTCGGCGGCGGCGGTTTCGGCGGTGCCGGGGCCGGCGGCTTCAGCGACATCTTCGGTGACGTGTTCGGCGACATCTTCGGCGGAGGCGGCGGACGCCGCCACCCCAACGCGCCGCAGCGTGGCAGTGACCTTCGCTACAATCTCGAACTTGACCTCGAGGATGCCGTGGCCGGCACCAGCGTGGATATACGCGTGCCGCGCCATGTCGAGTGCGAGCGCTGCGACGGCGGCGGTGCCGAGCCGGGCTCCAGCAAGGAGACCTGCCCGACCTGTAATGGCCTCGGCCAGGTACGCATGCAGCAGGGCTTCTTCGCCGTGCAGCAGACCTGCCCGACCTGCCACGGCAGCGGCCAGCACATCAAGGTGCCGTGCCACAAGTGCCACGGCGAGGGTCGGGTACGCGAGACTCGCACCCTCTCGGTGAAGATTCCGGCCGGCGTGGACACCGGCGACCGCATCCGCCTCAACGGCGAGGGCGAAGCCGGCATCAACGGTGGCCCACCCGGGGATCTCTACGTCCAGGTGGCGATCAAGCCGCACCACATCTTCCAGCGTGACGGCCGCCACCTGCAGTGCGAGGTGCCGATCAACTTCGTCGATGCGGCGCTGGGGGGCGAGCTGGAAGTGCCGACCCTGGACGGCCGGGTCAAGCTGAAGATCCCGCCCGAAACCCAGACCGGCAAGCTGTTCCGGCTCAAGGGCAAGGGCGTCAAGCCGGTACGTGGTGGCCCGCCGGGTGACCTGCTGTGCAAGGTCGTGGTCGAGACACCGGTCAAGCTCAGCGAGGAGCAGAAGGACCTGCTGCGCACCTTCCAGGACAGCCTGGGCGGCAGCCACGGTCATCACCACTCGCCGAAGAAGTCGAGCTTCTTCGATGGGGTGAAGAAGTTCTTCGAGGACATGAAGCCGTAAGGGCAGTCCTGTGAAGACTGACAGGGCCCCGGTATCACATGATGCCGGGGCCCTGTCGCGTCTGGGCCGTGCCGGTCAGCGCTGCAGGTGGTCCATCCGCCATGCCAGCGCCTCGCGCATCGGTTGCCATCGTGGATTTCTGGGTAGCACCAGTGGCTTGCCGTCGAGGCGGCAGAGCCAGTCGTTGTCGGGCACCAGGGCGTCTACCGCCGGGCTGACATGCCAGCGATGATCGGGGCCCGGGGCGATCAGGTGATTGTCCATCGCCCAATGCAGGTTGGGCGTAAGCGCCAGGCCGTTTGTCGGCCGATCATCCTGACAGACGGCGAAGGGGATCAGGTGAGCCGCCTCCACCAGGTAGCGGTAGTCCGGAGTGATATAGCGCAGCCGGCTGGCTGCACAGCGATAGTCGTAGGCCTCAAGCACCAGGGAGCGGAAGGCTGCAGACCTGGCTTGACTCTGGTCTGACTCGCGAACCTCGCCTGCCAGGCGCTCGGGGGCTTTTTCGTACACGCTACTGGCAAATGCCGTCTCGAGATATGTACAGAGAAGCGCATGGTTCTCCTTGTTCGAGGAAAGGTATCGGCTGGTCAGCAGCGCACATGCTTCCCGGGCAGTGGTGGTGTCCTTCAGGGCTGAGAACAGAGCTGGATCAAGCCGGGCCGCTTCAAAGCGTTGTTCAAGTTGAATAATGGATTTCGGTTGCCCCATCTGGTCGGCCACCCCTTGCACGGCCTTGACATACTCTGGGCACCAGAGCTTGCCGGTGGGGCCTTCCCGGTTTCTCAGCGCCCACATCGGCATCCATGGTCGGGCTCGGTGACGCTCTCCCGTCACCGTCTCGAAAATGTCGTGGTAGCGAGCGATCAGGCGGGTATTGATCGAGATTCGTGGAGAGACGATATGGCCTGCCTGAATCTCGCAGATGATGGCCAACAGAAAACATGGCTGGTGTGGTGCGGGCCGCCCGGTACTCTGGTCGACCTTGAGCCGTGACAGGCAGTCAAGCCGCGTATCCATTGCGCTCCCTCTTGCGATTCCTGTGGCCGTTGCCCCGCGGCTTTAACCACTCTGCCATGCCTTGCTCCTCAGGCATGTGGCTACCCTATATCACTCATGTGTCGGTGTGCAGTCCGATGGCCCACGCTACAGCCAGCCGGCGCGCCGGAAGCGCCAGTAGAGCCACCCGCAGGCACTGCCCATCACCAGCAGCGCCAGGGGGTAGCCCAGGCGCCAGTCGAGCTCGGGCATGTGGGCGAAGTTCATGCCCCAGATGCCGGCGAGGATGGTAGCCACCGCGAAGATGGCGGCCCAGGCCGCCAGCCGCTTGTGCACCTCGCCCTCGTCGATCGCCACCATCGAGAGGTTCACCTGGATCGCGGTGATGGTCATCTCGCGGATGGTATCCACCGCCGACTCGATGCGATTGAGGTGGTCGTACACGTCGCGGAAGTATTCCCGGGTCTTGCGGCACAGTGCCGGCACCCGGCCGCCGAACAGTTGGCTCGCCGCCTCGCCCAGGGGCATGGTGGCATGCTTGAGCCGCATGGTCTGGCGCTTGAGCTGGTAGAGGCGTTCCAGGCTCTGGCGGGCCGACCCGCGGATGAAGATCTGGTCCTCGATGCTCTCGAGCTCGGCCTGCAGGGCCTCGACCACCGGGAAGTAGCGGTCGACGATGGTGTCCATCAGGGCATAGATCACGAAGGCGGGGCCATGTTTGAGCAGCTTCGGCTCGTGCTCGCAGCGCTGGCGGACCTCGGTGAAGCCCCGGCCCGGGTGCAGGCGCACCGAGAGCACGTACCCCGGGCCGGCGAATACCGCCACCTGGCCGGTCTCCAGCTGGTCGTCACGCATCGTGACCATGTGCATGATCACGAACAGCGCCTCGCCATACTCCTCGAGCTTGGGGCGCTGGTGCCCGTTCAGGGCGTCCTCCACGGCCAGCTCGTGCAGGCCGAACACCGCCTGGAAGCGGGCCATCTCCTGCTCGTCGGGCTCGTGCAGGGCCACCCACACGAAACGGTCGGGCTGGCCCAGGTAGCCGTCGATCTCGTCGGGCTTTATGTCTTGCAGGCGATGCCCCTTCTCGTAGGCCACGCAGTTGATGATCATTGCCGAGTTCTCCCGATCGGTGGTGGTGTCCTGTGCCACAGCATAGTGCCTGGGGGCGGGCACCTGTCGCGCCCCGGCCAGCGCACGTGGGATGCCGTGAAACGGCGCCTCGGGAAAGGGGGTGGCGTTCATCGGGGCACCGTCATAGGCTGGGCTTTCACCCAACGAGACGCGGAGGCCGCCATGCCGATTTCACGAGCCGAGATTCCCGCCGAGGATGCCAAGGGGCTGGTCGAGCGCCTCTGCCGGGACTGGGCCGATGCCCAGCCGATCGACCGCGAGGAGACCCAGGCGCGGGTCACCTTCGACGAGGGCAGCTGCCTGCTACAGGCCGAGCCGGACCGGTTGATCGTGGCCGTCGAGACGCTGGATGACGAGACCCTGGACCGGCTCGAGGGCAAGGTGAACGCCGCGCTCGAGGGGCTGACGGGCGTGAGCCTGGAGATCGTCTGGGAAAATTGAGCGACGGCGTCTCGCCCCGCGCCGCCCATCTCGGCATGCTGCTGTGGGCGGCGCTGGTGGGGCTGTCCTTTCCCGCGGTGGGCGCGATGAGCGAGCTGCCGCCGTTCTCGCTCACCTCGCTGCGCTTCGTCATCGCCTGCAGCGGCCTGTGGTGGCTGGCCCGGCGCTCGCCGGACTTCCTCCCCGCCTGGCGTCGGCTCCCGCTCTATGCGCTGATGGGGCTTTGCCTGGCCGGCTTCTTCGGCGCCATGTTCTGGGCGGCGCACCATGCCACGGCCCTCTCCATGGCCACTCTCTTTGTCACGGTACCGCTGCTGGCCTTCCTGCTCGGGCTGGGCTTCGGCGTGGAACGGCTGGCCTGGCGCCTGCCGGCGATCCTGGCGCTGGGGGCCGCGGGGGCGCTGGGCCTGGCCTTCGCCGAGTCCCTGGCCAAGGGCGGTCGCCTGCAGTTCGGCATCGGCGAGGCAGTGTTCTTCCTGGGCTGTCTCTCCACGGCGCTCTATCCGGTGCTCAGCAAGTGGGGGCTGTCGACCGGGCGCCTGCCGGCGTCGGCGGCGGTGCGCACCTTCTGGAGCCTGGGCCTGGGCGCGGTGCTGATCGGGCTGCTGGGGCTGGCCGTCGAGCCGGTGTCACGCCTGGCGAGCATGACCGGCCGCGACCTGTGGTTGCTGCTCTTCCTGGGGCTCTTCTCCACGGCCCTGACTTTCTGGCTCCTGCAGCGCGCCACCTCGGCGCTCACCCCGGGGGCGGTCACGGCCTACAGCTACCTGGTGCCCTTCGTCTCCATGCTGCTGTTGTTCATGCGGGAGCCCGAGCGGATCGGCTGGGTCTGGCTGCCGGGCAGCCTGCTGGTGATCGTGGCGATCGCGCTGCTGC
>NZ_JAVLBC010000216.1:0-4949 GCF_031581305.1 Halomonas sp. | reverse complement strand
GTGTCGTTGCCGCAGGAGATGGACCTGCAGAATCCGGGGAAGATTCGGGTATCCAATGGAAGGATGTATGTGCTGGATGGAGTCGCGCGGCGACTGCACATCCGGCAGATGGCGACAGGCGGCCTTGAGAAGGCCGGCGATGGGGCGCAGCAACTCGTCCGGGGCGCCGAAGATCGACAGGAGATCGTCGCTGGGCGGCTCCGCTTCTTCGTCCGCCTCCAGGGACCCGGCACCGTCGTCGCTTGCCGGCGGCGGTGTCGCCATGCTGGCCTGTTCCTCCAGCAGCGCGATGGCCTCCTGATCGCCCAGCTCGCGCGCCACCGGCAGCCACGCCTGGGCGGTGCGTTGTGCCTCGGCATCGGCACCCAGATCGCGCAAGCAGCCCGTTTTGAGGATGCCGTTGACCAGACTGTCGGGGTCGAGCGACTCCGCATAGAGCACATGGGCCAGAGCATCGGCGGGGCGGGCGTCCGCCAGGCAGCGGCTGGCCAACCAGTTGAGCGCTACACTGGCCGCCAGGGGCGTGAGTTGGGGTACCAGCTCGTTCATGGCCTTCTCGCCGGCGGCGAGATGGCCGAGCTCGTCGTAGGCGTGTCCCAGCAGGCGCACGGCCTCGGCCTGCAGCTCGGCCTCCAGGCTGCTCTTGCGAAGCAGCGCGAGCAGCAAGTTGCGCGCCTTGCCGGGGTGGCGCTCCTCCAACTCCTGACTCGCCACGGCCAGACGCACCTTGGCTGGGGCTGACTTGGCGGCGGCCTGGCGCTGTTTGAGGGTAAAGCCGCTGACGGCCAGATGGATGACGGGCATTTCATCGGCCAGGTGCGTGGTATGTTCGCTCTGCAGCGGCTGGCAGCAGCGCTTGTACTTCTTGCCCGACCCGCAGGGACAGCGGTCGTTGCGGCGCGGCTCGGGAAAAGGCGCACAGCGGAAGTTGCGCGACGGTAGCGGCACCGCGTTCCAGATCGAGCGGCCCATCGCCCAGAAGGGGAAGCGGGGATCGAACCACGCTTCGACGCCTGAGCGTTTGAGGATATCGTCCAGGTCGGCGAAGTAACGCTCGGCATCCTGGTACTTCACGATGTGTTGAACGGAATCTTCGAGGAAGCGACCGATGCTGGATGCCAGCTCGGGGGGAATCTCTGCGTTTTCGTCGTCGTGATGCATATGGCTTAAGGGTCATGGGTGGGGTAAGCCCCTTAGGGTAGCGCGTCTCGCCGGTAGGGTCGCTGCCGGGGGTCAGACCCTTAAGGGGATTTAGGTGCCATGGCGCCTTGGGTCAGACCCCGAAGCCGTGCCGAGCGGGTTTTCGTGCCGGTGGCGGGCGGGGTGCTCGCCGCCGGGGTCTGACCCCGGTGCCGTTATGACCCCGGTGCCGTTAGGGGGTGGCCGCGGCGCGTCTGTTGGCGAATGGCCTCCACGGTGACTTCAGGGAGCGGGGTATCGAATAGGTGCCGATAGTGGTGCTGGCGCTGTTCGGGGTCGCTGGCGCTGGCGAGGTAGAGCGCATGCGGCGAGATCACCGGGTCGGGGACCCCCAGGGCATTGGCCCGGTAGCTCGACCAGAGATAGTCGCCCGGCTGCTCGACTATCCCGGCGCGCACGGGGTTGAGCTCGATATAGCGGTAGCAGGCGAAGAGGTAGGCTTCCTCGCCGACGAGACAGCTATAGTAGCGGCCCTCGAAGAGGCCTCCGGTTCGTTCGTGGCGCCTGTTGAAGTATTGCGCGTAGCGCTGGCCGAGGATCTTCATCATCTGGCTGATGCCGTGGGGATCGTCACGGGGCGTGGCCAGCAGGTGCACATGGTTGTGCATCAGCACATAGGCATGCACATCCACCTGATATTCTTTGCGAGCGTCATCGAGAAACGCCAGATAGCGTCGGGCATCGCTGCGATAGACGAAGCAGGCGCCGCGGTTGTTGCCGCGCTGCACGAGATGCAGCGGCGTGCTCGGCAGTAGAATGCGCGCTGGACGGACCATGGCCAGCCTCCATGCCGTTCCGTAAAATGATCTTCAACCAGTGTAGCGGGCTTTCTGCCCCACGGGGTCAGACCCTTAAATCCGCTTAAGGGTCTGACCCTTATGACCTGACCCTTATGACCGAAGATGCCGCGCCTATTGGGCCATATGCGCGTTCACAAGCTCGTCAAGCCACTCCGGCGATAGCTCTGTGATGAGCTCGCTCGCTAGTGCCTCGGACATCTGAAGGGACTCCATCGCATGCTGGATATGGGCATGAGGCCGGGCCGTTAACTCTCTGAGCGCTGCAACCAGTGTTGTGGCAATGACTCGCTGCCCATACTGGTCGCAAGCCATATCCCATGCCGCTGGTGGGATCGGGCCCCATTCGCGACGCATCATGCATAGATCCAGGATATCCTTGATGTGATTCTGGTATCGATCGGCATTGGCTGTCAGTTTGGTCGCAAAGCAGCCTTCCCGGTTAACGCTGGGAATGGGGAAGCACGTTTGTTGGGTGTCGGGCAGCAACCGGTCATTGGCAAAGTTGATGATTTCGAGTTTGATGGGGCGGTGTGGCCCGTCCAGTAAGGCACGGATCGCATCGCGGTCAGCACGAATGTCCCGATTGTCCCAGAGTGGCAGCGTACTGCCTTGGCGCAGTAGCTTGCCAAAGCTAATATTGGTCACTGTGGATCGAGCGGCTCGATACGCGTCTTTGCCGATGCAAAAGAGGTCGATGTCCACTGATTCACGAAACTCGTCGAGTTCGAGGGCAATGCGTGTTCCCCGTCCGAACAGGATGTTGTTGTCGCGGAGGAAATCGGGGTCAAACTGGGAGAGGATAGTACCGATGGCCTGGTGGTGGGGGCGTCTAAACATCATGCCACGAGCATGTGGCCGTGGCCGTACGTCTTTGCCAGCTCGTCGATCAGGGTGCGTTCCTTGTCCAATAGACGATCTTGCGCGATAAAGCGCCATCTCTCTTCATAGAGATGGAACGCCACCTCGGGATCGATATGAACATCGGCACGGTCCCAAAGAATGGCATCAAGTTCGGGATAGTCGTGTCGATTGATGAACGCCGGTTTCATAGGGTCACCAGTAAGTGACTGGATGATGTTTCTAATTCGTTGCCATTCTAGCCCCTTGCCCGTGGGGGGTCAAAACGTGCCTAGATCATCAAGCATCATAGCACGCTCATCCCTCTTGGCGTCGATGCCCCATCCGCCGTAAGGCGCGGAGTGGAGGCGCTGCCCTGGCGCTGGAAAGACACCCAGCGGCCTGAGTCAGACGGGAGCAGTGGCGCTTCATGGGCGGTTTACCCTGCTACGCTTGAAGGCAGGTTCGTTCACCCTGTTCGTAGAGGCCCTGGAGTCGTGCGGCCGCGGTTTTCTCGAGGCTCGGCCGCCCGTTTCCCCCACGGAGGATGGCGCATGAATCGCTGGCCGAGAGAGAGCGTACGCATTGCCTGGCTGCACACGGCCCGTGCGGTGGAAGTGGCCCCCTGTATCGCCCTGTGCGACAGGGCCCCGGGTGGCCCGGAAGGAGGCGACGGCGCGGGGCGCCAGGCGCAGGGAGGGGATCCCTCATGAGTGCCATCGCGGAGAAGGGCGGTGCCAGCTTCCACGGCATCAAGCTGTTGCTGTGCGAGAACCCGCTGCCGCCGATCGAGGAGGCTATCGCGGCGGCGCAGGCCGAGGTGCCCAACAGCAACTATTACACCGAGCCCTATTCGGCGCCGCTGCGCGAGCTGATCGGCGAACGGCTCGGCGTTCCCCAGCGGCTCGTTCACATCAATGCCGGCTCCGAACTGATCCTGCGCCAGCTGTTCGATCGCTTCGGTCAGCAGGTCCACCTGCTGACGCCGACCTATGGGCTCTTTCCCGAGATTGCCCGGCAGTACACGGAGACACGGCTGCTACCCGACAACGATTTCGGCTTCGATCTGGCGGCGCTGGCGATTCCCCGGGGCACGACGCTCGCCGTCATCGTGAATCCCAACAACCCCAATGGCGGGGTCTTCGACATGACGCCCTTGCCCGCGCTGCTGCGCCGCTACCCGGAGACGCTGTTCCTGGTCGACGAGGCGTTCATCGGGCTTGCCGGAGAGTCGGTCGTCCACCTGGTGCCCCGGTATCCCAACCTGCTCGTGACGCGCACGCTCTCCAAGGCCCACAGCCTGGCGGGCTTTCGCGTCGGCTATGCCATCCTGCCCGAAGCCATTGCCGATGAGCTGAACGGCCACAACGATGCCTACCCCCTGGCACGTCCCAGTCAGGCGGCAGCCCTTGCCACGCTCCAGCACGAGGACCGGATCCAGGCCCGGGCGGCACAGCTGCATGGCTGGACCGAGGCGCTGGCGGCCGAATTGCGCGCCCTGGGCGTGCGCACCTACCCGACCCGGACCTACTTCTTTCTTGCCGACTTCGCGCCCCACGATGCCACCACCCTGGCGGAGGCGCTGAAGGCCCGGGAGATCCTCGTCAAGCCGCTGAACGACCCGGCGCTGGGAAACGGGTTGATGCGGGTCACGACGGCGCTGCCGGACGACAACGTCCGCTTTGTCGAGGCGCTGAAGGAACTGCTGGACCACAACGCTGGAAGCTTGAAGCTGTAAGAAACCCCAAAGGCCGTAAGTCAGGGGGGTATGCCGCGACGCGGCATTCTTCCAGCTTCCAGGCGTGAAGCGCCGCTCTTCCAGCTTCCAGCTTCTAGCTTATCAGTTGGCGTTCCCGCAGCAGCGCAATGATGGCCTCGGCGGCGTCGTCGCTGCTCATTTCGCCGGTCTTGAGGTGCAGGTCCGGGGTCTTCAGGATCTTATTCACCCCTCTGCGGTGCGGCAGACAGCGTTAATTCAATGGCATCGTGTCGCCATAGCTCGTCGTCGTAATCGATGGCTCTGCCGTTCTGATCGTGATTGATGCGAGTCACGCGTTGAGCAGGGCCGCCGGGAGTGGCTCGCAGGGCGTCGGCGGCACGGTCATCAAGCAC
>NZ_JAVLBC010000215.1:0-5073 GCF_031581305.1 Halomonas sp. | reverse complement strand
CCTCCAGGGCGGCAAGCACCGCGTCCAGGTCGAAAAGCCGCTCCGGCCGGTTCATCGCCCCGCCTCCAGCTCGCCGGCGGCCAGCAGGGCCTCGACCGCCTGGCGGGTATCCGGGGTGACGCCCTCCAGGGCCAGGGCCTCGCCGGGCGGCAGCCAGAAGACCCCGGCCACCTCCTCGGCCTGCAGCGTCAGCGGGCCGTCGTGGTCGACCAGGAAGAGGCTGCCGAAGATGTGGTTGCCGCCCGCGTCGTGGACGAACCCGCCCAGGTGGCGCAGCGGCACACCCCGGATGCCGAGCTCCTCGGCCAGCTCGCGACGGGCCGCCACGTGGACGGCCTCGCCTGCTCCCACCACGCCGCCGGCGGCGAGGTCCAGACTGCCCGGGAAGACCTCCTTGGTCAGGGTGCGACGCTGCACGCAGAGCTCGCCGCGGCGGTTGCGCACCACCACATAGGTGGCCCGGTGCCAGAACCGGAAACGACGCATGGCAGCCCGAGGAGCGCTGCCGCAGGGGCGGTTGCACGCATCCACCAGCTGGATCTGCTCATCGGCGATATGCGGTTCGGGCAGGGACGCATCGGCGCTCATGGGGGACTCCCGGGGAAATGCCTTCAGCCTACCCAGTCACGGCGGCAGCGTCACGCCACGCGTTGACCGTTCCCGGGGCGACGACCATGCTCATGATAGGCCTCTACCGCGGAGCTCGACCATGCCCGCCCCTGCTCCCCGCACCCGCCTGGCCACCCATGAGGTGACCAACCAGCCAGCGCCGCCAACGGACCGTGACCTGCTCGCCGGGGATGCCCCGCTGCAGGAGGCCCTGGCCCGGGAGGCCCCGGCGTGGGTCACCAGGCGCCTTCCCCCCCTGGGGCGCGAGGCCGGCAGCGCCCGGGTTCAGGCCCTCGGGGAGGCGGCCAACCGCCATCCGCCCGAACTGCGCCTCTTCGACCGTCATGGCCGGCGGCTGGACGAGGTGGCCTACCACCCCGCCTACCACGAGCTGATGCACCTGGCCATCGACCATGGCTGGCATGCGGTAGCCTGGCAGGAGGAGGGGCGGGGTGGCCACCAGGCCCATGTCGCCGCCCTCTACCTGCTGACCCAGGCCGAGCCCGGCTTCTGCTGCCCGGTCACCATGACCCATGCCGCCCTGCCGGTGCTGCGCCACTCGCCCGCCGTCGAGGCGCACTGGGCCCCGGGACTGCTGGCCTGGGACTACGACCCGCGCGTGCTGCCTGCGGGAGAGAAGACCGGGCTGACCTTCGGCATGGCGATGACCGAGAAGCAGGGCGGCAGCGACGTGCGCGCCAATACCACCCGCGCCGAGTGCTCGGCAGATGGCTGGCGGCTGAGCGGCCACAAGTGGTTCTGCAGCGCCCCCATGTCCGATGCCTTCCTGACCCTGGCCCGCACCGATGAGGGCCTCTCCTGCTTCCTGGTGCCGCGTTTCACCCCGGACGGTAAGCGCAACCCCATCGAGCTGCAGCGTCTCAAGGAAAAGTGCGGTAACCGTGCCAATGCGTCGGCGGAGATCGAGTATCGCGGCGCCCGGGCCGAGCCGGTGGGCGAGCCCGGCCGCGGCATCGCCACCATCCTCGAGATGGTCCAGCAGACGCGGCTCGATGCCGCCACCGCACCGGTGGGCATGATGCGCCAGGCCCTGGTGGAGGCCTGGCAGCATGTCCGGGAGCGCCACGCCTTCGGCCGGGCGCTGGCCGAGCAGCCGCTGATGCGGGTGCTGCTGGCCGACATGGCCCTGGAGGTGGAAGCCGGCCTGGCGCTGGTGATGCGCACCGCCCGGGCCGTCGATGGCGCCGCGCGTGGCGATGCCCAGGAGCAGGCCCTGTCACGGCTGCTGCCGACCCTGGCCAAGTACTGGCACAACAAGCGCACCCCCGGCTTCATGGCCGAGGCCATGGAATGCCTGGGCGGGATCGGCTATGTGGAGGAGGCGCCACTGGCCCGGCTCTACCGCGAGGCGCCGGTCAACTCGATCTGGGAGGGGTCCGGCAACGTGATCTGCCTGGACCTGCTGCGGGTGCTTGACCGCCACCCGGAAGCGCTGGCGGCGCTGCAGGCCGAGTTCGCCACGGTCCGTGGCCAGCAGACCGAGCTCGACCGCGCCCTTTCCCTGCTGGATGCCGAGCTGGCCGCGTCATCCGAGGTGCTTGAGCCACGTGCCCGCTGGCTCGCCCAGCGGCTGGCCCAGTGCCTGCAGGCCGCCCTGCTGCTGCGCCATGCCCCCTCGGAGGTGGCCGAGACCTTCTGCCGCTCGCGACTGGGTGACGAGGCCGGACCGGCCTACGGGGTGCTGCCCGGCGATGCGCCGCTGGCGGCGCTGCTGGCACGCATCGGCAATTGAGTCCCGGCCAGGGTCAGGATCACAGGAACAGGGCATGATACAAGTCGACGCAAGCATTCAGGCGATGGGCCCGACCACGACCCGCAGCGCCAGGGCCAGCAGCAGCACGCCGGTGATGCGGTTGAGCCAGTGGGCCCGGGCCTGCAGCCAGGGCAGCACCCGCGAGTGGGACAGGCCCACCGCCACCAGCACGTACCAGCCACCGTCGATGACCATTGCCGTGAGCACCACCAGTGCCTTGGCCGCGAGGCTCATCTCGGGGGTCACGAACTGGCTGAGCAGGGCGATGAAGAAGAGGATCAGCTTGGGGTTGCCCAGCGCCACCAGCACGCCCTCTCGCGCCGCCTGTCGACGGCTGGTGGCCATGGCTGCGGCATCCAGGGCGCCGGCCCGTCCGGCGCGCAGGGCCTTGATCCCCAACCACGCCAGGTAGGCCGCCCCGCCCCAGGTGATCGCCTGGAACAGCAGCGGAAAGCGCACGATCAGCGCGCCCAGACCCCACACCGTGAGCAGCGCATAGAAGCCCACGCCAAGGGCATGGGCGAGGGCCGCCGCGACTCCCGGCAGGCGCCCTCCGCCCAGGGTATGACGAAGCACCAGGGCCAGACTGGGGCCGGGTGACATCGCCCCCATGGCGCAGACAGCGGCCAGTGACAACCAGAGCGAGAAGGGCATGCAAGGACCTCCAGAGAGCGGAGTCGGCTGGGTTTCAACGGTGGCACTGGCCTTCCCGCTCGGGCGGCCAGAGGATAGCATCGATGCGCAGCTGCGCCTCATGGCCGCCCGGCAGGGGCCAGTTGATAGTGTCGCCGATGCGCAGACCAATCAAGGCCGCGCCCACGGGGGCCATCCCCGAGATGCCGTCCTCGGTGGTGGCCAGCGCATGGGGATAGACCAGGGCGCGGATGATCTGCCGGTCGCGGTCGAGATCGGTGAACTGCACCTGGCTACACATGCTGACCACGTCACCGGGGATCTGCTCCGGGTCGACCACCTCACCGCGCGCCAGTTCCTCTTCCAGGGAGCGGGCCACCGCCAGGTCATTGTCGTCGGCCTCGTCGATGAGCCGCTGCAGACGCTCGGCATCGAGTCGGTAGATGATGATAGGGAGGCGCGTCGCCATGAAACCTCCTGGGCTCCGTCAACGCTGATTGCACGCTTTCCGAGGTAACCAACGAAAACAGCCCTCCACCCGAAAACGGGCGCAGGACTGTGTTACTCCTACCTTACGCCATCCCGGGACGAGGCAACAGCCCCACAGGGCTGCAGACCCCTCGGCCGCGACGCTACACTGTCACCACACCTCGACAGAGACGCTGCCCATGACGGTCCGGACCCTCGCCATTGCCCTACTGATCCTCGGTGCCCTGCTGCCCATCATCGGCTGGTGGGCCTCCAGCCCGATCGCCTTCGTGGGGCCGGCGCTGCTGCTGCTCGGCGTCCTGCTTCTCTGGACCCGGAGACAACATGGCCGGTGATGCCTGCGACACCGCTGAGCAGGCAGCCCCGACCGACATGACCGGCCTGCTGGAAAGGATCCAGCAGGCCGGCCGGCGCCAGGATAGCGTCAGCCTCGGGACCATCCTCGACAGCGTGGGGCGCCGCTCCTTCGCCCCCTTCCTGCTGGTCGCCGGGCTGGTCACCCTGGCGCCGCTGGTCGGTGATATTCCCGGGGTGCCGACCCTGATGGCGGCCCTGGTGATCCTTTCCTCCGTCCAGCTGCTGGTCGGTCGGGACCATATCTGGCTGCCCGCCTGGCTTCTGGAACGTCGGGTCTCGCGGGCGCGCTTCGTCAAGGCAACCGAGCGGATGAAGCGCCCGGCCCGCTGGATCGACCATTTACTCAAGCAGCGGCTCGTTCGACTCACACAGCCACCGGCCCATCTCCCCGTGGCCCTGACCTGCCTGCTGATCGCCCTGGCCATGCCCCCCATGGAGATGGTGCCCTTCACCGCCAACGGTGCCGGCCTGGCCCTGACACTCTTCGCCCTGGCATTGCTCGCCAAAGACGGCCTGATGGCCCTGCTGGGCTACGCCCTGACCGGCGGCACCCTGGCACTGGTGATCGTCAACCTGACCTGAACGGCCACAGACTCCGAGGTCCTCAAGGCGTCGCGTAACCCCGACATCTACTGGATCACCCGGCTATGCCTCGCCACAGGTGCCCGCTGGAGTGAAGCCCAATACTTGCGAGCCGAGAGGTTCCGTGACGGTCGTGACACCTGCGTCGGCACCAAGAACTGCCGTCATCGCACCATTCCGCTTCCCACCCCTGTTTCACCGCCCTGGTCGACCATGCTTCCGCACAGACGGTTGTCAGCCTTTCGTGAGAGGAGTCAAAGAAGCAGCAGGGATCCAGTTGCCACCAGACCATGACCATGACCATGACCATGAGAGATGGTCACCTGTCCCCCGACCGCCTGCCCGGCGCGATCAAGTACGCACCGAAGATCGGTTGACACTTTGTTGAAACATGAGGAAAACGCGAAGGAATCAACGAGGGAAGGAACAGCTAACATATTGATTCCAATGGTACCGGCGGTCGGACTCGAACCGACAAGGGCTTGCACCCGGCGGATTTTGAATCCAATCAATCAGTTACGAATGAGGCTTAAGATCAGATATTTCTAAAGTGTGACACCTCAATGGAGAGATGTCTTCTCCCTAAGGGTACCCCTTACAACATCGCTCCACCAGCTACTGGATCATGT
>NZ_JAVLBC010000214.1:0-5076 GCF_031581305.1 Halomonas sp. | reverse complement strand
GCTCGTCGGCGAACACCAGCTCGGCGCCGGTGACAAAGGCGCGCGCCAGGGCCACACGCTGCTGTTCCCCCCCGGAGAGCTGCTTGGGCAGGTGGTCCAGGCGCTCACCGAGGCCAACGCGGGACAGCCAGTCGCGCGCCCGGGCCTCGGCCCCGGGGCTCGGCGACAGCTCCAGCGGCAGCAGCACGTTCTCCAGGGCCGTCAGAGTGGGCAGCAGCTGGAAGTTCTGGAACACGAACCCAACCCGGCCCGCCCTCAGGGAGGCCCGGCCATCCTCGTCCAGCGCGCGAAGCGACTGGCCGAACAGCGAGAGCTCCCCGCCGCTGGGCATATCCAGACCCGCCAGCAGGCCCAGCAGGGTCGACTTGCCGGCGCCGCTCTGGCCGAGGATCGCCACGCTCTCGCCAGGGAACACCGCCAGTGACAGGTCACTCAGAATGCTCAGCCGCCGCTCGCCGCTTTCGACCTCCTTGGCAAGGTGATCGGCGTGTAGAATCGGTGAGGCATCCGTTCGAGAGGAGATGGACATGGCGAAGGGCTTCCCTGTAGGTGCGTCAAGCCGGCGCGCACCACGCCGGCTCGCTGGGCACTGGTTCTCGGCACTCGGATTGCGGGTGCTCGGGTTGACGTTACTGTTGCTCGCCGGCGCGGCACAGGCGGCGGAGAGACCGGTGCTGCTGGTGATGGGCGACAGCCTGAGCGCCGCCTACGGCATCCAGCGCCAGGCCGGCTGGGTCAGTCTGCTGCAGGCGCGCCTGGACGGGAAGGCGCGGGTGGTCAACGCCAGCATCAGCGGCGAAACCTCCGGCGGCGCCGCCGCCCGCCTGCCCGACCTTCTCGGACAGCACGAACCCGATATCGTTGTCCTCGAACTCGGCGGCAACGACGGCCTGCGCGGCCTGCCACCGGGCCAGTTCGAGGCCAACATGACCGCCATGATCGAGGCCAGCCAGGCAGCGGGCGCCGAGGTGCTGCTGCTCGGCATCGACATCCCGCCGAACTATGGCCGGGCCTACCGCGACGCCTTCACCAGCGTCTACACGCGGCTGGCCGACGCCTTCGATCTGCCGCTGGTGCCCTTCCTGCTCGACGGCGTGGCCCTGAAGGAGGACCTGATGCAGCCCGACGGCATCCATCCCACCGCGGCCGGCCAGCCACGGATCCTGGAAAACGTCTGGCCGCAGCTCGCACCGCTGCTCGAGGCGAACGGCGCCGTCGTGGCGGAGAGCGCTCAGGACTGAGCCACCGGCGTGGGCGCCTTCTGCCACTGCTGCAGCCCGAGACCGCCGAGGATCAGCGCCAGGCCCAGCAGGGTTGAGGGCAGGATCGGCTCGCCGACCACCAGGTAGAGCAGCAGCAGCGATACCGGCGGCGAGAGGAAGATCAGGTGGGAGACCTTCGCCGTGCGCGAGACCCGGTGGACGGCCAACTGCCAGAGCACGAAGGCAATGCCCATCTCGAACAGCCCCACGTAGATACCCGCCCCCAGCGCCGTCCAGCCGTGCCAGGCCATGCCCGGTCCAATCAGCAACAGCACTGTGAGCACCGGCACGCCGACGCTGAAGTTCTGCCACTGGGCCACCAGCGGCGGACGATGATCGCGGGCATTGAGCAGCCAGTAGAGGGCCCAGAGCAGCGTCGAAGCGAGCGCCAGGCCGACCCCCAGCGGGTCGGCGAAGACCACGTCGAACACCGCCCCGCGGGTGGCAATGACCCAGACGCCGGCGTAGGCGATCAGCCCGGCCATCACATCCATCCGGGTGAGGCGCTGCCCCAGCAGCGGCACCGCCAGGAAGGCCATCGCCAGCGCCCAGGTATAGTTGAGCGCCATGGCCTCCTGGCCAGGCAGGCGGTCGTAGGCGCCGAAGAGCACCAGGTAGTAGGCCACCGGATTCATCAGCCCCGCCCAGGCGGCGGTGCGCCAGCCACCCCTGAGCGCCTGGCCCAGCAGCCCCTGGCGCGCCACCAGCACGCCGATCAGCGCCCAGGAAACCAGCGAGGCCAGCCACATCAGCGCGAGCGGCGACATGTAGGCCAGCGCCACCTTGAAGGCGGTGGCCACGGTGGACCAGAGCGCCACCGCCCCCAGCCCGAAGAGCATCGCCTGGCGATCACCGCTGGTGGACATCGGGCTCATCGGTCGAGGTGTCCCAGGTCACGGCCGGGGGCCAGGCGGTCGCGCACCGCCTGCTTGAGGGCCTTGATGTCGGGGAAGCCGCCGTCGCGCTTGCGCTCCCAGAGCGACGCGCCGTCATGGAGGATCTCGAAATGGCCGCCATGGGACGGCACCAGGGCCACCTCCTCCAGCTCCTCGCCAAAGGTGGAGAGCAGCTCCTGGGCATACCAGGCGCTGCGCAGCAGCCATTGGCACTGGGTACAGTAGTGGATTCGAATGCGTGACATGGAACCTCGAGTGCCGCAACAATGAGCCTCCCGATGATACCAGCCAGGGAGTTCCGATGGCCGACCCCGAGATCAGCCAGACCCGCCTCTTCGAGTGGCTCACCGGTGACGAGGACAGCCGGATGTGCCGGGACATCCCGGACGAGGCCTGCAACGAGCAACCGCGCAACTTCTTCCTGCACCTGCTGGCATCGCTCGGCAACAAGCTGGCCGACGAGCTCGCAAGCGCCCGCCTGGTGCTGCCCTGGCTGCTGGGGGTGATCGGTGCCCCGCTGTGGATGGTCGGCCTGCTGGTGCCGATCCGCGAGTCGGGTGCCCTGCTGCCCCAGCTGTTCGTGGCCGGCTTCATCCGGCTCAAGCCCGAGCGCAAGTGGGTGTGGGTGCTGGGCGGTGCCCTGCAAGCCCTGGCCGCCGCCCTGCTGGCCCTGCTGGCGCTGCTCGGCAGCGGGGCCATGGGGGGCGGTCTGGTACTCGCCGTGCTGGTGGGGCTGTCGCTGGCCCGGGGCCTGTCGTCGATCGCCACCAAGGACGTCATGGGCAAGACCATTGCCAAGCGGCGCCGCGGCACCCTGATGGGCTGGAGCGGCAGCGTGGCCGGCGCCGTGACCCTGGCCGCCGGCGGGGTGCTGATGCTGTTCGGCGACCGCCCCGGGGAGCTGGCGCTGGCCGTGCTGCTCGGGGTGGCGTCGCTGGGCTGGGCCGTCAATGCCCTGTGCGCGGCACGCATCCGCGAGACCCCCGGCGCCGCGGAGGGCGGCGAGAATGCCTGGGAAAGCGTCAAGCTGGGGCTGCGCCTGCTGCGCGACGACCGCGACTTCCTGCACTTCAACCTGTCCCGCGCCCTGCTGCTGGCCAGCGCCCTGGCCCTGCCCTATGTGGCGCTCCTCGGCCAGCAGCAGAGCGGCGCCGAACTCGGCGGCCTGGGCATCCTGATCATCGTCTCCGGTGTGGCCGGCATGCTGGCGAGCCCCATCTGGGGCAAGCGCGCCGATGCCTCGAGCCGCCGAGTGATGCGCGACGGTGGCCTGGGCACCGCCGCCGGCTGCCTGCTCGGAGCGGTATTCGCCTGGCTGCCCGGCGCCTGGACCGAAACCGTCTGGCCCTATGCGCTGGCCTATGCGCTGCTGGTGATCGTCCATGCCGGCGTCCGCCTGGGCCGCAAGACCTACATCGTCGACATGGCGGGCGCCGACAAGCGCGCCCTCTATGTGGCGCTCTCCAACACCCTCACCGGCGTGCTGATGCTGCTGGTGGGCGGCGGCGTCGGCCTGCTTGCCCAGTGGCTCGGCAGCGCCGGGCTACTTGCGCTCCTGGCGCTGATGGGCCTCGGTGCGGCCGCCAGCGCCCAGCGCCTGCCCGAGGTGGAATGACCCACTGTCACGCCGGCGCGTTGAAATCCCGACGCCGGCTGGCCATGATGAGAGCAATATCCCGCCCCTTGCCGCCACCCGATGCGCCAAGGGCACCGCGACAGGAACCCCCTGCATGAAACGATCCCCCCTGATCAGCCCGGAACTGCTGGAACGCATCGTCGATGCCTCTGAGGACGGCATCGTGGTCGCCGAGCAGGAGGGCGACGAGAACATCCTGATCTACGTCAACCAGGGCTTCGAGCGCCTCACCGGCTACAGCGCCGATGAGATCCTCTACCAGGACTGCCGCTTCCTGCAGAACGAGGACCGCGACCAGCCGGGGCTCGATGCCATCCGCAAGGCCCTGAAGGCGGGTCGCCCCTGCCGCGAGGTGCTGCGCAACTACCGCAAGGACGGCACGCTCTTCTACAACGAGCTCTCCATTACCCCCATGTACGACGAGGACGACAACCTCACCTACTACATCGGGGTGCAAAAGGATGTCACCGAACGCGTCGAGGCTCAGCTGGAGCTCGAGCGGCTCAAGGCCGAACATGGCCTGAGCTGAGACGACGCGCTGCGGCGGCGAAAAAAGTCCTCCGGGGGCTTGTCTCCCGCCTCCCATGCAGCTATATAGCCAGCAGGCAACGGCTGTTGCCTGCTGGCGCTTCAGGTTCCGCACCCGGGACGGGAAGCGATCGAATGATCCGCCGGACACCGCCATGCTCGGCCCCGGGCCATGGGAGGACATCACATGAGCCATGAACCCCTTCTCGACACCAACGACGATGATCAGGACTACCTGGAAGCAGTCAATGACGACTACGGTCGCATCCGCCCCAGCAGTCGTGCCGATACCCTGAGGGCCCGCCGACGCGTGGAGGCCCTCATCGAGGAGCGCCGCCTGCGCCGCGCCATCGAGGACGACTGGGACCTCGAAGAGGAAACGTAAGGCGCGTCCGGCGTATATCGCCACCTGCCGGCACCGCCATGCCCGGTGCGCTGTCGCTTACCGGGCCTACTGCCCGATTCCCTTCTGTAGGCCCGATAAGCCGGAGGCGCATCGGGCGGAACCTGCTGAGGCGCTGGCCTTTGGCCTGCCCGGCCACTATCATCGTGGCCACTGAACATCCTCCAACCAATGGGTTCCCATGGCGCAATACGTCTACACCATGAACCGGGTGGGCAAGGTCGTGCCCCCCAAGCAACACATCCTCAAGGACATCTCCCTGTCCTTCTTCCCCGGCGCCAAGATCGGCGTGCTGGGCCTCAACGGCTCCGGCAAGTCCACCCTGCTCCGGATCATGGCCGGCGTGGATAC
>NZ_JAVLBC010000016.1:0-26834 GCF_031581305.1 Halomonas sp. | reverse complement strand
TTACGGCTTACGGCTTACGGCTTACGGCTTACGGCTTACGGCTTACGGCTTACGGGGTTAGCTTTCGAGCAGGAAGGTCACCGGGCCGTCGTTGACCAGCGAGACTTGCATGTCGGCGGCGAATTCGCCGCTGGCGACCTTCGGCCAGGCCGCCTCGGCGCGCTTCAGCAGATAGTGGTAGAGGCGGTCGCCCTCGGCGGGTGGTGCAGCGCTGGAGAAGCTGGGCCTCAGCCCCTTGCGGGTGTCGGCGGCCAGGGTGAACTGGGAGACCAGTAGCAGGCCGCCCTCGGCTTGCTGCAGGTTACAGTTCATCTTGCCCGCCGCGTCGGGGAACACCCGATAGTGCAGCAGCTTGTGCAGCAGCCGGTCGGCCGCCGCCTCGTCGTCGCCCTTCTCGACCCCCACCAGGGCCAGCAGCCCGATGCCGATGGCGCCTACCTCGCGATTGTCCACCTCTACACTGGCACGTTTCACGCGCTGGATCAGGGCCTTCATCAGGCGGGGTCTCCTTGGCTGCCGTCTCGGGCCACCAACTCTAGCATGTCGCCGTCTCAGCGCCCCAGCAGGTCGTCGCGGAACGCCTCGCTCAATGGGGCCTCGCCCAGCCAGATGCCGAAGAGGGCATTGGCCAGCGCCGGGTCATCGCCTGTGTAAAGGGGCTCGCCGTTCAGTGCCAGGGTCAGACAGTCACCGTCCCAGCCCAAGGCGTAGCGGTCGCCGGGGGCGACGTCCCGATAGCGCTTGTTGAACGCCTCCAGCGGTGACGCCAGCTCGGCATAGCTGGCGTCGTCGAGGGCCTTGCGCACGCTCTCGCTTGTTGCCTCGGCGAACTCCTCGGCCTCGATAGCGTGGAAATACTCGAGCTCCAGGCGGCGTGGCACCTCGGACTGGGGGGCCGGGCGCGGAAAGCCTTGTGCCTGGTAGTAGGCGCCGGCATAGCCGTCCCAGATCATGTAGCGGAAGAGACCATGGCCGATCCGTTCGTGGCGGCGGTCATTGGCCTCGAAGGCGGCGGGAAAGCGCGCGCCCTTGATCTTCACCGTCTCGGCCGCCGCCGTGATGGCGACCGCTAGGGCCGCCAGCAGGAGTGCGCTTCGGTGGATGGGCAGGGACATGGCGAACCTCTCACGACGGAGGATTGCCTCGTACAGACAGCATTCATTCGCAAAGGTTCTGTATAGCTATTGGGTGCTCCCTACCAGGCGCGGCAGAGCATGATGTCGCAGTGGGGTTCGGAGAGCAGTCGCTCGGTGATCTGGCTGTGCCGGCCCAGCTGGCCGCGGCTACCCAGGGCGAGCAGGTCCGGTGGCTGGCGGCGCAGGCGAGTCATCAGGACCTCAAGGGGGTCGCCCTGTTCCAGCACCAGTTCGAGCTCCGGGACGTCGTCGAGCTCGCTCATCAACTGCTCGGTCTCACGCTCGAGCTGAGTGCGCAAGCGCTCCACCTCGCGGTCGCGCCAACGGGCGTAGTCGCTGTCGGAGCCCAGCTCCCGCTCGCCGGGGATGTCCCAGGCATGGAGCAGGGTCAGCCGGGCGTCGGGGAAGCGTTTGAGGGTCTCGCGGAGGGTATGCCGCGAGGTCAGCGAGAAGTCCACCGGCACCAGGATGTCCTGCCACTCCTGGGTGGCCAGGTGGCTGACCGAGAGTACCGGGCAGGGAGCGCTGCGCAGCACCCGGGCGAGGGTGGTGCCGGCGACCAGGTCGGGCTGGCCGCGCTTGCGATGGGCGCCGAGGATGATCATGTCCGCCTCGCGTTCATGGGCCTCGCGGATGATCTCGGCATAGGGGGCACCGGCCATGGTCTGGATAAGGCACGGTGGCTCGGACAGGGCATAGTCCTCGCGGATGTCGACGAGGGTGGCGCGGATGTCCTCCACCACGGCTGCCTCAAGGTCATGCAAAACCCGTCGCGGCAGGTAGGGGTCGAGCACATGGATGACATCGAGTCGGGCGCCGCTCTCCACCGCCAGGCGTATGGCACGGGCGAAAGCGGCCCGGTTCTCGGCGGAGAGGTCGCTGGCGAACAGCAGGGTCTGGCTCATGATGACTCCCTCCCGGGAAGGTTGATCCCTACGGCACAGCCTTCAGCATGGGCGGCAGGGGGGGAGGGCGCAAGGCAGTCTGCCTACCAGACGGCGTGGAAATGGTGCACCGGGCCGTGGCCCTGACCTACGTCAAGTCGGTGGCTCTCCTCGAGTCCCTGCGACAGCCAGGCCTTGGCGGTGGCCACCGCATCGTAGGGGGCGTCGCCAAGGGCCAGGCGGGCGGTGATCGCCGAGGAGAGAGTGCACCCGGTGCCATGCAGGTTGCCGGTCGCAACGCGTCTCCCTTCTAGCCAGTACAGGGCGTCACCGCTGATCAGCAGATCGGGGCAGCCCTCGCCACGCAGATGGCCACCCTTGAGCAGCACGGCGCCGGCCCCGAGGGCCCTCAGGTCGGGGGCCAGCGCCTCCATGCCGGCGCGGTCCTCCGGTACCGGGCAGCCCAGCAGCACCGCGGCCTCCGGCAGGTTGGGGGTGATGAGGTCGGCCAGGGGCACCAGGCACTCGCGCACCGCCGCGATGCCGGCATCGTTGACCAGGATGTCGCCACTCTTGGCCACCATCACCGGGTCGAGCACGATCCAGCCCGGCCGCTGGGTGGCCAGGGCCTCGCGGATCACCTCGGCCACTTCGCGGCTGGCCACCATGCCGATCTTCACGGCGTCGATGTCGACGTCAGCGAGCAGCGTCTCGAGTTGGGCGGCAATGAACGCCACCGGTACCGGGTGAACCCCGGTGACGCCGCGGGTGTTCTGGGCAGTCAGGGCGGTTATCACGCTGGTAGCATAGGTCCCCAGGGCCGAGAAGGTCTTGAGATCGGCCTGGATGCCGGCGCCGCCACTGGGGTCGGAGCCGGCTATGGTCAGGGTGTTGGGTATGGAGCGGGAGGCGGCCATCAGCATCACGTCATTGCGGTCAAAGGGAACCACCAGCGTACTTCAGGGAGTGGGGGCGGTGCCATGCTGACCCTGTTCCTGGTGGCGTTGGCCAGTGCCACCCTGCTGCCTGGTGGCTCCGAGGTGTGGCTGGCCCGGCTGTGGTGTACCGGCGAGCCGGCCATGCTGCTCTGGGCGGTGGCCAGTCTCGGCAATATCCTGGGCAGCCTGGTGAATGTGGCACTGGGACGCTATGCGCGACACTACCAGGGACGTCGCTGGTTCCCGGTGTCCCGTCGTGGGCTGGAGCGGGCCGAGCGCTGGTACCTTCGCGTCGGGGAGTGGAGCCTGCTGGCCTCCTGGGCGCCGGTGGTCGGTGACCCGCTCACCGTGCTGGCCGGTATCCTGCGGCTGCCGTGGTGGCGCGCCATTCTGCTGATCACCTTGGCCAAGACGGCGCGCTATGCCCTGGTGCTGTGGCTGGCGGAGGCCTGGCTAGCGCCGTTGTGCCGCTGATCGCTAGGCCGTGGATGACCGTGTCGTAACGCAGAGGGGCCGCCCGAAGGCGGCCCCTGCGCTGGCAAGGCAACGGCCTCAGTTGCCGGTGCTCTCGTCCGGGTTGCGGGCGTTGTAGTAGGCCTGCTCGGAGATGGTGTGGTAGTTGACCACCTTGTCCTGGAAGGCCCGGTAGGAGTCGTGGATCTTCTGGGCCATCTCGCTGTCTTCGGCGAGTTCGGCGACCACGTCGGCGGAGTGCTCCTTGGCCTGGGCGAGGACGTCGTCCGGCAGGCGGCGCAGTTCCACCCCGTGCTCGTTGACCAGGGTCTCCAGGGCGTCGTTGTTGCGGGCGGTGTACTCGTCCAGCACATCGGCATTGATGTCGCGCACTGCGGTGCGCAGGATCGCCTGTAGGTCGGCGGGCAGCGAGGCATAGGCCTCCTCGTTGATGATCGCCTCGAACATCACGGTCGGCTCGTGCCAGCCCGGGTAGTAGTAGTAGTCGGCGGCCTGGTGCAGGCCGAAGGCCAGGTCGTTGTAGGGGCCGATCCACTCGGTGGCGTCGATGGCGCCGGACTGCAGCGAGGTGAAGATCTCGCCGCCGGGCATGTTGACGATGGCCACGCCCATGCGCTCCATCACCTCGCCGCCCAGGCCCGGCATCCGCATCTTCAGTCCGTCCAGGTCGTCGACGGAGTTGATCTCCTTGTTGTACCAGCCGCCCATCTGCACGCCGGAAGCGCCGGCGACCAGCACGTCGACGCCGAAGTCGTCGTAGAGCTCATTCCACAGCTCAAGGCCGCCGCCGTAATGCAGCCAGGCGTTCATCTCCTGGGCATTCATGCCGAAGGGTACGGCGGCGAAGAACTGGGCGGCCGGGGCCTTGCCCTTCCAGTAGTAGGAGGCGGAATGGCCGAGCTCCGCGGTGCCCTCGGAGACGGCGTCGAATACCTCGAAGCCCGGCACCAGCTGGCCGGCACCGAAGACCTCGATGGTCAGACGGCCGTCGGACATCTCCTCGACGATTTTCGCCAGGCGCTCGGGGCCCTGGCCGACGCCCGGGAAGTTCTTCGGCCAGGAGGTGACCATCTTCCACTCGAAAGTTTCCTGGGCCTGGGCCGTGTTGTCGATGCTGGAGACCAGCATCAGGCCCGAGGCGGCCCCGCTCATGGCCACGGCGACGGCGAGTGATCTGAGTTTCATGTGCTTTCCCTCTGAGTATTGTGCGTGTTGTCGTGGAAAGCCCTTGCGAGGGCTGACGTGTGTCCGTTGGCCACAGGGGCCAACCGGGTGGCACCGCAGACGGTGCCGAAAAACGGCCTGTTCGGGCATCGCCGGCCCGCGGGGGCCGGGATCACCGGCCGGTCAGAACTGATCCGGCAGCCAGGTGGCCAGTTCCGGGAACCAGGCCAGGGCCAGCAGCATGCCCAACTGCAGCACGATGAACGGGATCACCCCCTTGTAGATCGCCGAGGTGGGCACCGAGTCCGGGGCCACGCCGCGTAGGTAGAATAGCGCGAAGCCGAAGGGTGGCGTCAAAAAGGAGGTCTGCAGGTTGATGGCGATCATGATGCCCAGCCAGATGGGGTCGAGCCCCATCGCCAGCAGGATCGGCCCGACGATGGGTACCACCACGAAGGTGATCTCGATGAAGTCGAGGATGAAGCCGAGCAGGAAGATCACCAGCATCACGATAAGGGTGGCGCCCACCACGCCGCCGGGCATGTTCTCGAACAGGTCGGTGACCAGCTCCTCGCCGCCATAGGCGCGGAACACCAGCGAGAAGAGCGCGGCACCGATGAGGATCATGAACACCATGGTGGTGACATGGGTTGTCGATCGCAGCACCTCCTTGAGGGTCTGGATGTTCAGGCGTCGATAGGCCAGAGCCAGGATCATTGCACCGAAGGCACCGACGCTCGCGGCCTCGGTGGGCGTGGCGAAGCCGCCGAGGATCGAGCCCAGCACGGCAATGATCAGCAAGATGGGCGGGACCAGCCCCTTGAGCAACAGGAGTCCTAGCCCTCCTTTATGACCCAGCTCGTCCATCAGTTCCTTGCGGTCGGCGGGTGGGGCGGATTGCGGCCTGAGCCAGGCGACCCCGGAGACATAGGCGATGTAGAGCAATACCAGGATCAGCCCCGGCACCAGGGCGCCCATGAACAGATCGCCCACCGAGACCGTCTTGGGGCTGAAGATACCCATGGAGAGCTGGGCCTGCTGGTAGGCGGAGGAGAGCACGTCGCCTAGCAGCACCAGGGCGATGGAGGGCGGGATGATCTGTCCCAGGGTGCCGGTGGCACAGATGGTGCCGGTGGCCAGCGGCATGCTGTAGCCGCGCTTGAGCATGGTCGGCAGCGACATCAGGCCCATGGTCACCACGGTGGCGCCGACGATGCCGGTAGAGGCGGCCAGCAGCATCCCCACCAGGGTCACCGAGATGCCCAGGCCCCCGCGCAGTGAGCCGAACAGTAGCGCCATGGCATCGAGCAGGTTCTCGGCGACCTTGGACTTCTCCAGCAGCACCCCCATCAGCACGAACAGCGGTACCGCCAGCAGCGTCTGGTTGGTCATGATGCCGTAGAGGCGGTTGGGGAAGGCGCCCAGGTAGCCGCCGTCGAAGTGGGCATCGATCCCCAGGGCCTCGAGGCCCAGCCCCAAGCCGGCGAAGGCCAGGGCGGTGCCGGCCAGCGACAGGGCGACGGGATAGCCGGCCATCAGCACCAGGCAGATGACCAGGAAGAGCACCAGGGGCATGAACTCCAGCATCAGAGGCGCTCCTCGGCGTGGTCGTGGCCATGGGCGGGGGGATCCATACGCCCGGAGAGCACCAGGAAGTGGCGGCTCGCCTCCACCAGGCCCTGGAGGAGCATCAGACCGGCGAACAGCGGAATCAGCGTCTTGAGCAGGAAGACGCCGGGGATGCCGCCAGTATCGGGGGAGCTCTCGAGGATGCGCCACGACTTGCTCACATAGCCGGTGCTCGACAGGATCACGAAGACCATCACCGGCAGCAGCAGGAAGAGGGTGCCGCAGAGGTCGACCAGCGCCTTGCGCTTCGGCGTCATGGCACGGTAGAAGATATCCACACGCACATGGCCGTCATGCTTGAGGGACCAGGCTGCGGCCAGCATGAACACTATAGCGTGCATGTACATCACTGACTCCTGCATAGGGATGCTGTTGAAACTGAAGACGTAGCGCAGCACCACGATCAGGAACTGGATGAGCATCATTGGCAGGACAAGCCAGGAGAGACTCCTGCCGAGCCATTCAGAGGCACGGTCGAGCCAGGCAAAGACGCCTGGCAGCTCGCGGGATTGGGCCATGGGTGTGGGTCTCGTTGTCTGGTCTTCTCGTCTAGTAAAGAAATATTATCGCATACCGGCGCGCCGGCAGCAGCCACTCCGGCCAACGTTGACTACACGATGTCCGAGCGGCAGTTAGCGCTGACGTCGCTGCCCGGTCTCAGCCTGGATGACGGCCAGGCAGGCTTCGGGCAGTCGCACATCGACCGCGATGGGCAGGTGATCGGAGAAGAGATGGTCGAGCACCCGTACCTCGTCCGCCCGGAGGGAGTCCGACAGCAGGATATGGTCCAGGGCCCGGCGTGGCTGCCAGGAAGGGTAGCTGAGCGGGGGGCGGACCGGATGCAGTGGCAGCGAGGCACAGAAGCGCTCGTGCCCGTGGAGCTGTTCCGGGGTGCAGTTGAGGTCCCCCATCACCACTACATGGCGCAGCGGTTGGATGATCTCGCTGAGGTAGTCGAGCTGTCGCACCCGGCCACGGTGGCTCAGTGCGAGATGGGCGACGAACAGGTGCAGGGCATCGGGGCCCTCGCCGTAGCGGGCATGGATGGCGCCGCGGCCGGGCAGGGTGCCGGGCAGGCGATACTCCTCGATGCGGGTCGGGGGCAGTCGCGACAGCAGCCCGTTGCTGTGCTGGGCAATGCGGCCCAGGTTGCGGTTGAGCTGCTGGAAGTGGTGGGGAAAGCCGGCATGGCTAGCCAGATACGCCACCTGATTGACCTGGCTCGAGCGGAAACTCCCGCCGTCGGCCTCCTGGAGGCCGACGATGTCGAAGCGGCCGAGCACCTCGCCGATCATGTCCAGACGCCGCAGCCGATTCGGGTGGGGCAGCAGGTGCTGCCAGCTGCGTGTCAGGTAGTGGTGGTAGGCCGAGGTCTGGATGCCCACCTGCAGGTTGAAGGTGAGCAGCTTCAGGTGGCCGCCCTTGAGCAGCGGCGTCCTTGCGTCGGCCAGGTGGGACATCTCAGTCTGCACGCTCCTCGCGGACCCGTTCGACCAGGGCGCCGGCCACCTGCGGCATGTTATCGAGGCTGCCGGCCGAGCTCGGCGTGACCAGGAAACGGCCATCGACGATCAGCGCCGGCACGCCCATCAGCTGCATCTGGCGCATGCGAGCATGGGCCTGGTTCACCTTGCCCTTGACGCCGAAGGAGCTCAGCGCCTGCCGGGCCTCCTCCTCGCTGACACCGTAGTCGCTGAAGAACTCGGCGATGGCATCGGGCTTGGTCAGGCTGCGTCCCTCTTCGTGGATGGCGTGGAAGAAGTCGTCATGCAGGTCGTCGAGGATCCCCAATTGCTGGGCCGCATAGAAGGCGAACGCATGCTTGTTCCAGGCACCACCCATGGTGGCCGGCATGCGCTGGAAGGCGACATCCTCGGGCTGCTCGGCGACCCAGGCGTTGAGCGGTGCCTCCAGGTTGTAGCAGTGGGGGCAGCCGTACCAGAAGGCCTCGGTCACCGCGATGCGCTCCTCCTCGACCTGAGTCTCCAGCGGGTTGTCGAGTACCTCGTAGTGCTCGCCCTCGACAAGGGACTGGGCAGTGGCCAGGCCAGGCAGGGCGAGGCTGGCGAGGACGAGAATCAGCGGCTTGAGCATGGGGTTCTCCTTGAATGAATCGTGATCCCGGTGCCGGCGGTCGGCACAATGCTTTGAGTCTTGCTCGAGGACGGGGTTCCCCGGAGACGCCGAGGGCGGCCAACGGCCGCCCTCGGCGTGCAGCGCACCGTGCGTCAGGTCGGCTTCAGTGCAGGCCCAACACGTAGTTGGCCACGGCTTCCATGTCGCCATCGCTCATCTTGCTGGCGATGTCGCGCATGATGGCGGCCGGGTCGTTGGCCCGCTCGCCGGAAGCGAAGGCCTGCAGAGTGGAAACCACGTAGTCGCTCTTCTGGCCGGAGAGGGCCGGGTAGACGGCACTGCCGATGCCCCCGCCGGTGGGCGTGTGGCAGGCGGCACAGGCGGGTATGCCCTTGGCCATATCGCCGGCGCGGTAGAGCTCGCGGCCACGCTCGATCAGCGCCTCGTCGGCGTCGGCCTGGCCCAGGGCGGGATCCATGTCGGCAAAGTAGACCGCCACGTCCCAGGCGTCCTGGTCGGAGAAGTCATCCACCTGACCGGCCATCTGGGGAACTTCCCGGCGCCCGTCGCGGATATCCATGATCTGCTTTGCCAGGTAGGAGGCCTGCTGGCCGGCCTGGTTGGGGAAGGCGCCGGACGGGCTGATACCCTGCTGGCCGTGACAGGCGGCACAGGCCTGCGCCTTTTCCTTGCCCGCCGCTGCATCGGCATCCGCTTGAAGGTCTGCATGGGCTACGCCGACGGCGCCCACGGTGATTGCCAGGCTTGCCAGTAGCTTTCTCATCGCTGTTCCACTATCCCGTTACGTTGTTGGCCGGTACGTTCCCCGGGTGCCGCCCGATCCTCGAATCCGGGTGCCCTCTGGCCGATCGTCGCCGACACCCTCTGGTCGGTCGCTGACGGCCGGAGCACGATGGTATACTGGCGCGCCCCGGGTCGCAGACAAAGACACCGTATTATAACGGAACACCCGAGCCGCGGGAATGCAAGCCGTGGGGCCCTTGATCAACGTCAGGATTTTTTCGCCATGTCGCGACTCAACTATCAGGCCTCCCGTTTCCTCACCAGCGCCCCGACCCTGGCCAGGTGCCCGCCGGACGACGGCGCCGAGGTGGCCTTCGCCGGCCGCTCCAATGCCGGCAAGTCCAGTGCCATCAATGCTCTGACGCGGCAGAAGGCGCTGGCCCGCACCTCCAAGACGCCGGGACGCACCCAGCTGATTAACTTCTTCACGCTGGGCGAGGACACCGGCCACCGGCTGGTCGATCTGCCGGGCTATGGCTATGCCAAGGTGCCCGAGCAGGTCAAGCTGGAGTGGCAGCGCCATCTTTCCGACTACCTGCGGCGCCGCAGCTCTCTGCGTGGGTTGGTGCTGGTGATGGACGTGCGCCATCCGTTGACCGAATTCGACCAGACCCTGCTCGGCTGGGCCGACGAGGCAGACATGCCGGTGCACATCCTTCTGACCAAGGCCGACAAGCTCAAGAGTGGTGCGGCGAAAAGCGCCCTGCAGCAGGTGCGCTCGCAACTGCGGGAATGGGAGGACCTGGTCAGTATCCAGCTCTTCTCCGCCTTGAAGAAGCAGGGCATCGAGGAGGTGCACGAACGCCTCGACCAGTGGCTGCTTGCTCCCGAGCAGAGTTGAGTTGCGGTCGGCTCAAGCCGGCTAGTGGCTAGCCGGAACGTTCCAGGTGCCGAATCAAGGCCGGCAGCTCGCGCACGTGCTCCAGGCGGTAGACCCCCGCGGGAAGCTCGCCGGCATGGGGCGTGTCGCCGGCAATCCAGGCCGCTCGCATGCCCAGGCGCTGGGCCGGCAGCACATCCTCCTGCCAGGAATCCCCCACATGCAGCGCCCGGGAGGGTGGAGTGGCGAGCCGTGCCAGGGCGGCGAGAAAGGGGCGGGCGTCCGGCTTGGGTGCCTGGATCTCGCCGGCGGCGATGGTCACCCGGAAGTGGCAATGCAGCGCCAGGCGATGCACCGCCAGGTTGCCGTTGGTGATGGCCCCCAGCCGGTAGCGGCCGCCGAGCTCGGCGAGCAGCGGCCCGACTTCGGGATGAGGCGAGACCTCGAGGCGCAGGGCGTGGAAGCGGGCCATGGTCGCGGCAGCCCACAGCCAGGCGGCACTTCGCGGCAGCCCGAACGCCTCCAGTAGCTCGATGAGGGCGCGTTCGCGCAGCCAGCTGAAGTCACCGCGACGCAGCGGATGTCGCTCGGCGAGCCGGCGACGACCGCTCTGGTAGGCCGCCAGGGGAAAGCGCTCGGCGAAGCGACCGAGGTGCGTTTCGCCACGGTGGGCCAGCCAGTCGCCCAAAGCCTCGTCGAGCCAGGCGTAGTGGCCATTCTCGGTGCGCTGCATCACATTTCGGTTGTCCCACAGGGTGTCGTCGAGGTCGAAAGTGATCGCCTGCAGGGTCATGACGGCTCTCCCGAGTCATCGGAGCGGCGCCGTGCCCGGGGGTGGGCCGCATCGTAGCTCGCCGCCAGGTGCTGCCAGTCGAGTCGGGTGTAGACCTGGGTGGTGGCGAGGTCCGCATGGCCCAGAAGCTCCTGTACGGCCCGCAGGTCCTGGCTCGACTCCAGCAGGTGGCTGGCGAAGGAGTGGCGCAGTCGGTGCGGATGG
Source organism: Halomonas sp. (assembly GCF_031581305.1). Taxonomy (GTDB): domain Bacteria; phylum Pseudomonadota; class Gammaproteobacteria; order Pseudomonadales; family Halomonadaceae; genus Halomonas. Next base: position 15,912 of record NZ_JAVLBC010000016.1, on the reverse strand, counting down.
AGGTGCTCGGCCAGCCCCCTGGTCCTGGCCAGTTCGGCCAGCCGCTTCTGGATGGCGCGATGGCCCAGCCGGGCCCCGCGTATCCCGACGAACAGCGCCGGTGTGTCGCGGTTGGCCAGCTGGCCGCGGACACCCCGCCAGGCCTCCAGGGCCTGGCGGGCCCGGCGGCCCACCGGCACCTGGCGGGGCTTGCCCCCCTTGCCCAGTACTCGCACCCGCTGGGGCTGGAGGTCCTCGAGGTCCAGCGCCGCCAGCTCGGCCAGGCGCAGGCCGCTCGAATAGAAGAGCTCCAGCATCGCCTGATCGCGCCGGGACAGGGGCGAATCGTCATGGGGGGTATCGAGGAAGCGGGCCAGCTGGTCCACGTCCAGCGGATGCGGCAGGTGCTGGGGCTGGCGCGGCGCCCGTACCAGGGGCACTGGGTTGTGGCGGAGGCGCCCGGCCTCCACCAGGTGCCGGGCGAAGCGCGAGATGGCCGCCCGCCGTCGGGCCAGGCTGCGCGGGGCCTGCCCCCGGATGCGCTCACTGCCCAGGAAGCGGCGCAGCAGGGCGGCATCCAGTCGGGACCAGTCATCGATGGCTTCAGACTCGAGAAAGGCCATCAGGGCCGCCAGGTCATGCCGGTAGGCGCCCACCGTGGCCGGGCTGGCGGTGCGGGCCAGCCCGGCCAGGAAGGCCTCCACCTCGCGGTCCAGCACGCGCTCGGTCACGAAGAGGCCGGAGCCAGGCGTACCAGCAGCCGCGCCACCACCTCGCCCACGTACTCGGTGAACACGGTATCCATGCTGGCGCGGAAGTGGTCGGGGTCGGAGCTCGCCAGCACTAGGTAGCCCAGCGGCTCGCCCAGGGTCAGTCGCGACAGGGCACAGGAGCCGGCCTTGTCGGGTGCCGGCACATGGGGAAGCAGGCGCTTCCAGTCGGTCGGCGTTAGCCTTGTGCAGCGGCTGGTACGTCCGTCGAGCAGGGCGGCCAGGCGCTGGCCGGCATGGTCGTCGAGGACCTGGCGCGGGGCCTGGGGCGGCCGGGGCTCGGCATCGGTCAGGCTGGCCGGACACCACAGCGCCACCGCGGGGGTGTGGAAGCGCTCGGCGAGCTGAGTCGCCAGCGCCTGGCCCAGGGTGTCGTTATCCTCGGCCTCGAGCAGCGCCAGCACCAGCTCGCGAGTGCGGCGATACTGGCCCTCGTTGTGGCGAGCCGATTCCAGCAGCTGTTCCAGGCGCCATTCGGCCTGTTCCGCACGGGAGCGCAGGTCATGAACCAGCCGCTCGAGCAGCGAGGTGGCGCCGCGGGCCTCGGGGTGCGGGACCTTGAGCTGCTGCAGCAAGCCCTCGCGACCGACGAAGAAGTCCGGGTGACAGGCCAGCCACTGTGCCACCCGGTCGGGGTCGAGGGTCTTGCGCGGGTCGGGGGCGGCTCGGCTCATGGGAACTTCTCCTCTGGTGGCAGGGCGACTCAGTTCAGAACGACGCGGCCGTCGAAGACGCGCTCGGCGGGACCGGTCATGAACAGGGGAGCGTCGTCGCCGGCCCATTCGATGCGCAGGTCGCCGCCGCGCAGGTGAACGGTCACCGGGCTTTCCAGCAGCCCCTGGCGTATGCCGCTGGCTACCGCGGCACAGGCGCCGGTGCCGCAGGCCAGGGTCTCCCCGCTGCCGCGTTCATATACCCGCAGGCGGATCTCGTGGGTCGTCACCACCTGCATGAAGCCCACGTTGACCCGCCGAGGGAAGCGCGGATGGACCTCGAGTGCCGGTCCCAGTCGTTCGACGGGGGCCGTGTCGATGTCGTCGACGCGCAGCACCGCATGGGGATTGCCCACCGAGACCACGCCGACCTCGAGGCGCTCGCCGTCCACCTCCAGCGCGTGTAGCACGCGGTCCTCGGTGGCCTCGAAGGGTAACGTCTCGGGTGCGAAGCGCGGCACCCCCATGTCGACCCGGACCCGACCGTCGTCCTCGATCACCAGGGTCAGCGGGCCGCCGGCGGTCTCGACATGAATCTCGCGCTTGTGGGTCAGGCGCTGGTCGCGCACGAAGCGGGCGAAGCAGCGGGCGCCGTTGCCGCAGTTCTCCACCTCGCTGCCATCGGCGTTGTAGATCCGGTAGCGGAAGTCCATCTCGGGGGCCCGCGGCGGTTCGACGACCAGCAACTGGTCGAAGCCGATACCGAAGCGCCGGTCGGCCAGCTGGCGGATCTGGTCGTCGGTCAGGCGTGCCCGCTGGGTGACCATGTCGACCACCATAAAGTCGTTGCCCAGCCCCTGCATCTTGGTGAAGTGCAGCAGCATCAGTGCGGTTCCCCTTCATCGCCGGGCAGCAGCGACTCGCCTGCCCAGAGCTCTTCCAGGCGCTCGCGGCGGCGCACCAGATGGGCCGTCTCGCCGTCGACCATGACCTCGGCGGGGCGCGGACGGCTGTTGTAGTTCGAGGCCATCGCGAAGCCGTAGGCGCCGGCGGAGCGCACCGCCAGCAGGTCGCCGGCGGCGATGGCGAGCTCACGGTCCTTGCCCAGGAAGTCGCCAGTCTCGCAGACCGGACCGACCACGTCATAGGTGGCAGCGTCGCGCGGCCTGCGGGCGTCCACGGCGAGGATCGCCTGCCAGGCTTGGTAGAGCGAGGGGCGGATCAGGTCGTTCATGCCGGCATCGACGATGGCGAAGTTCTTCGTCTCGCCGGGCTTGAGGTACTCGACCCGGGTCAGCAGCACCCCGGCATTGGCGGCGATGGAGCGGCCCGGCTCGAAGAGCAGGGTCATGCGCTCGCTGCCCGGCCACTTCGACAGCCGCTCGAGCAGGGCGGTGGCGTAGTCGAAGGGCGCCGGCGGGTGCTCGTCGCGGTAGGGCACACCGAGGCCGCCACCAAGATCCAGGTGCGCCACTTCGATGCCGCGTTCGCGCAGGCGTTCGAGCAGCAGCAGCAGCCGCTCCAGGGCATCGAGAAAGGGCGAGAGTTCGGTGAGCTGGGAGCCGATATGGCAGTCCAGGCCGGTGACCTTCAAGTTGGGAAGGTCGGCGGCCAGCTCGTAGGCGGCCAGCGCCTCGTTCACCGGGATGCCGAACTTGTTGTCCTTGAGCCCGGTGGAGATGTAGGGGTGCGTGCCGGCGTCCACGTCCGGGTTGACCCGCAGCGACACCGGGGCCACCTTGCCGAGTCGCCCGGCCACGGCGTCGAGGCGCTCGAGCTCCGGGCGCGACTCGACGTTGAAGCACTTGATGCCCACCTCCAGTGCCCGGACCATCTCGGCCTCCTGCTTGGCGACGCCGGAGAAGACCACCTTGGCCGGGTCGCCGCCGGCGGTCAGGACTCGCTCCAGCTCGCCCACGGAGACGATGTCGAAGCCAGCGCCGAGTCTCGCCAGCAGTCCCAGCACCGCCAGGTTGCTGTTGGCCTTCACCGCATAGCAGATCAGGTGCGGGTGGCTACCCAGCGCCTCGGTATAGGCGCGGAAGTGGCGTGCCAGCGTCGCCCGGGAATAGACGTAGCAGGGGGTGCCGAACTCGTCGGCGATGCGGGTGAGCGGCACGTCCTCGCCATAGAGGACGCCGTCGCGGTATTCGAAATGGTCCATGCCTAGCTCTCGTCGTCTCGGGCAGTGTCGTCGTCCGGCTGGGCCGCGTCCTCGTCAGACGCCTCCTGCTGGCCGGCGGGGTCGTAGCGCTCTGCGGCCGCCTCGTCGCCGGGCAGATAGAGCGGGCCCTTCTGGCCGCAGCCGGTCAGGGCCAGTCCTACGGCCAGTCCCATGGTCAGGATCAGGGGGGCGAGGCGACGCATCAGGCCTGGCCCGTCAGGGTCGCCAGGGCGTCACGCGCCCGCTGGGCCGCGGCACGCACCTGGTCCGGGGCGGTGCCGCCGATATGGTTGCGGGCGGCCACCGAGCCCTCCAGGGTCAGCACCTCGAAGACGTCTTCCTCGATGGTGTCGGAAAACTGGCGGAGCTCCTCGAGGCTCATCTCGGAGAGGTCCTTCTGCTCCCGGAGGCCGTAGGCCACGGACTGCCCGACGATCTCGTGGGCATCGCGGAAGGCCACGCCCTTGCGCACCAGGTAGTCGGCGAGGTCGGTGGCGGTGGAGAAACCGCGGCGGGCGGCCTCGGCCATGCTGGATGGCACCGCCTCGATGGCGGGGACCATGTCGGCGAAGGCGCGCAGGCAGCCCTTGACAGTATCCAGGCTGTCGAACAACGGCTCCTTGTCCTCCTGGTTGTCCTTGTTGTAGGCCAGCGGCTGGGACTTCATCAGGGTCAGCAGGCCCATCAGGTGGCCATAGACCCGGCCTGTCTTGCCGCGCACCAGTTCCGGCACGTCGGGATTCTTCTTCTGTGGCATGATCGAGGAGCCGGTGCAGAAGCGGTCGGGCAGGTCGATGAAGGCGAACTGGGCGCTGGTCCACAGCACCAGCTCCTCGCTCATGCGCGACAGGTGCATCAGCAGGATGCTGGCGAAGGCCGTGAACTCGATGGCGAAGTCGCGATCGCTCACCGCATCGAGGCTGTTCTCGGCGGGGCGCTCGAAGCCCAGCAGCTCAGCGGTGACATGGCGGTCGATGGGATAGGTAGTGCCGGCCAGCGCCGCGGCACCGAGCGGCATCACATTGACCCGCCGGCGGCAGTCGAGCAGGCGCTCGTGGTCGCGGGCGAGCATTTCCTGCCAGGCCAGCAGGTGGTGGCCGAAGGTGACCGGCTGGGCGGTCTGCAGGTGGGTGAAGCCCGGCATGATGGTGTCGGCCTCCTGGCCGGCCAGCGTGATCAGGCCCTCGCGCAGCCGGGCCAGCTCGGTGCCGACCACGTCGATCTCGTCGCGCAGGAAGAGGCGGATGTCGGTGGCCACCTGGTCGTTGCGCGAGCGGCCGGTATGCAGCTTCTTGCCGGTGATGCCGATCTTGTCGGTGAGCCGCGCCTCGATGTTCATGTGCACGTCTTCCAGGGTGACCGACCAGGCGAACTCGCCGCGCTCGATCTCGCCACGGATCTCGCCGAGGCCCTCGATGATGGCGTCGCGCTCCTCGTCGGTCAGCACCCCGACCCGGGCCAGCATGGTGGCATGGGCGATGGAGCCCTGGATATCGTGGAGGGCAAGGCGCTGGTCGAAGTCGACCGAGGCGGTGAAACGTTCGACGAAGGCGTCAGTGGGCTCGCTGAAACGGCCGCCCCAGGACTGGTTGGTGCCGGGGTTGGGTGAACTCGGGCTCATCGGGCTGGGCATCCTGCTAGATGATTGCGGTGGGTGACGGCCGGTGGGCCGGCCGCAGCGCCGCCGGAGCGGTGCTGCCTTGACATGGCGGAAAGTGTACCAGAGTCCGTGAGGCTGGCGAGGGGCGGCAGCGTAAGGTCGCCGCGGGACGACGCGATTTTTCCTGCCCCGCGCGGTGCTTTATGATGAGGGATATCCATGTCATCACCGGGCGCCGGCACGACGCGCGCCAACGGCAGGCAACCCGGTACGGGAGAACCACGTGCAAGCCATCAATACCCTGCGTATCGCCACCCGCAAGAGTCAACTGGCCATGTGGCAGGCCGAGCATGTCCGCGACCGACTCATGGCCGCCCATCCCGGCCTGAAGGTGGAACTGGTGGCCATGTCCACCCGCGGCGACAAGATCCTCGACACGCCGCTGGCCAAGGTCGGCGGGAAGGGGCTCTTCGTCAAGGAGCTGGAGGAGGCGATGCTCGATGGCCGCGCCGACATCGCTGTGCACTCCATGAAGGACGTGCCCATGCACTTTCCCGAGAGCCTGGGGCTCTCGGTGATCCTCGAGGGCGCCGAACCCACCGATGCCTTCATTTCCAATCACTACGCCTCCCTCGACGAGCTGCCCCAGGGCGCGCGCATTGGCACCTCGAGCCTGCGCCGCGGTCTGCAAATGCGCGAGGCACGCCCCGACCTCGAGGTGCTGAGCCTGCGCGGCAACGTCCAGACCCGCCTGGGCAAGCTGGATGCCGGCGAGTTCGACGCCATCCTGTTGGCGACCTCCGGCCTCCGGCGGCTGGGGCTCGACGACCGCATCACCATGGAGTTGCCCCCCGAGATATGCCTGCCGGCCTGTGGCCAGGGCGCATTGGGCATCGAGTGCCGCCTGCATGACCCCGAGCTGCTTTCACTGCTCACCCCGCTGGACGATGCGGCCACCGCGACCCGGGTGCGCGCCGAGCGTGCCATGAACACTCGCCTGGAGGGAGGCTGCCAAGTGCCAATCGGCGGTCATGCGATCTTCGAGGATGACGGCCAGACCCTGTGGCTACGTGCCCTGGTGGGCAACCCGGAAGGGACCCGGGTGCTGCGTGCCGAGGGGCGTGGCTCCATGCATGAGCCGGAGGCCCTGGGGATTCGCGTCGCCGAGGAGCTGCTCGACCAAGGCGCCGGCGAGATCCTCGCCGAGGTCTACGGCGCCGGCTGATGGCGGATCTGCCGGTACTGATCTCCCGGCCGGGCGAGCGGGCTGGACCGCTGGCCGCGGCCATCGAGGCCCGGGGCCTTACCGTCTCGCGCCTGGACGTCATGCACCTCGAGACGCTGCCGGAGGCTCCGGCGACGCGGACTGCCTGGCTGGACATCGACCACTTCCACAAGGTGGTGGTGGTGAGCCCCTTCGCGGCCGAGTGCCTGATCGAGGCGCTGGATCGTTACTGGCCGCAGCTGCCGGTGGGCATCGACTTCTATGCCGTGGGAGCCTCCACCGCCGCCCTGCTGCACCGGCGCCTGGGGGTGCGGGTCCATGTGCCTTCGCCCTCGGCCGGCGAGGACACCAGCGAGGCGCTGCTGCGGCTCGCCTCGCTGCAGGCCCTGGGGAAACGGCGTGTGCTGCTGGTGGCCGGTGAGGGGGGGCGCCCCCTGATCGCCGATACCCTGGCGGCACGCGGTGCCCGGGTGACTCGCCTGGCGCTCTATCGCCGTCGCCTCCTCGACCCCGATCCCGTCATGCAGGCACGGCTCGCTGCCGGCGATTACCGTGCGCTGGTGGTCAGCAGCGGAGAAATCCTCGAACATCTGGCAAGATGGTGTACAGACGCCGCCTTGAACCAACCGCTAATCGTTTCCAGTGCCCGGTTGGCTACACTGGCCGGCAGGCTGGGGTTTCGTTTTCCCGTCGTGGCGTCGGGTGCCACGCCTGCCGCACTGGCGGTTGCGGTCGCCAGGACCAGCGTCCCGGAGGAGGCCGATGTCGATCATGATGATCTCGAAAAGGGCTAGCGACAGATGAGCAAGCAACCACACGATCAGGACGAACAGCAGGCGCCCTCCGGCGCGGAATCGGCGAGCTCGGGGCGCGAGGCCGGCAAGCCGGCCGCTTCCGGCCGGCGTCGGTCGCGTCGCTACGACAAGGCCGCTGATAAGCAGGGTGCCGGTGCGACCCAGAGCAAGCAGGACGCCGCGCAGACGCCTGCAGGCGGCGAGGCCGGCGCCGGGAAGGCGTCTTCCAGCGCCGCCGACACGTCCGCCAGACGTTCGGAGCAGGGCGAGAAGCCGGCAAGCGGCGGTGACAAGAGCACCGCAGAAAAGTCCGCGGCAGAAAAACCCGCCGCGAGCCAGGCGGACAGCGCCAGCTCGGCGGGCCCGAAGGGGGGTTCCGCCAAGTCCGACACCTCGGCCAAGGCCGGGAAGACAGCTGGCAGCGCCGGTCCAGCTGCCCCGGCGGGTGGCGGTGCGTCCGCTGCCACGCCCGGGCGCTCCGGTGGTGATGGCGGCAAGGGCGGCGGCAAGGCCGGGATCCTCGCCCTGGTGCTGGTGATCCTGCTCGCCGCAGGCGTGGTCCTGTTCGGCTGGCAGGCCTGGCAGAAGCTCGATGCACAGCAGCAGCGCCTGGCCTCGCTGCCCGGCGACGTGGCCAGTCAGTCGGACCTCGGCGACCTGCGGGGGCGGCTGGAGAGCGCGGAGAGCGAGCGTGACGCGGCCCTCGACTCGGCCCTCTCCGCCCTGCGCGGCGAGTTCGCCGACTATCGCGGCAGCGTCGACGAGACCCTGGACAAGGTGCTCGACGAGCTCTCCCGCGAGCAGGATACCGACGAGCGCGACTGGCTGCATGCCGAGGCCGCCTACCTGCTGCGCCTGGCCAACCAGCGCCTGCAGCTGGAGCGCGATGTCGAGGGCGCCGCCGCCCTGCTGCGCACCGCCGACGCGCGGCTGCGCGAGGCCGACAACCCCGCCCTGGTACCGGTGCGCCGTGAGATCGCCTCCGAGCTGGCCGAGCTGGACTCGGTGCCGCGGGTCGACCGTACCGGGCTCTACCTGACGCTCAACGCCCAGCAGAAGCAGCTCGCCGGCCAGCCGCTGGCCCAGGAGATCGAGGAGATCACCGCCGACGCCGCCGCCCTCGAGGAGGCCCCCACGGGTGGCTGGCAGGAGCAGCTGGCGCGCTTCGGGGGGGAACTCAAGGAGCTGGTCACCGTGCGCCAGCACGACCAGGCCCTGGAGGCGCTGATCTCGCCGGAGCAGGAGTCCTACCTGCGCCAGAGCGTGCGCCTGGTGCTTGAGCAGTCCCAGCTGGCGCTGCTCAAGGAGGAGCAGGCGCTCTATGAGGCCAGCCTCGACAAGGCCCTGGCACTGATCCGCGGCTACTACGACACTCAGGCCAGCGGCGTGCAGTCGGTGATCGAGCGTCTCGAGGAGCTCAAGCAGCGGAGCATCCGCCCGGAACTTCCCGACATCAGCGGCTCCCAGCAGGCGCTGGCGACCTTCATCGAGCGGCGCTTCGAGGGCCGTGACGACGGCCAGGGAGATGACGCATGAGAAAGCTGATCCTGATCGTGGTCCTGGGCCTGGCGCTCGGGGCGCTGTTCGGCCAGCTGATGATGTCGGTGCCGGGCTATTGGCTGGTGCGAGTGGGCGACACCTCCGTCCAGACCTCCTTCTGGTTTGGCCTGGTCCTGCTGCTGGCCACCTTCATTGTGCTGCACTTCGCCCTGCGGCTGCTGATGCGCCTGACACGCCCGGTGAGTCGCTTCAAGGTGTGGAACAGTCGCGCGCGTAACCGCAATGCCATGAAGCGCACCGTGCGTGGCCTGGTGGCCCTGGCCGAGGGACGTTGGAAGAAGGCCGAGAAATCGCTGGTCAAGGCGGCCGACGACTCCAGTACACCACTGGTCAATTATCTCTCGGCGGCCCTGGCGGCTCACTACCAGGGGCGCTACGAGCAGGCCGACACCCTGCTCAAGCGGGCCCACCTGAGCACCGAGGGCGCCGACACGGCGGTGGGCATGATGCAGGCCCAACTGATGCTGGACCGCCAGCAGTATGAGGAGGCGCTGGCGATCCTCACCCGCCTGGACCGTCACCTGCCGAACCACCCCCAGGTGCTCAAGCAGCTCAAGCAGGCCTATCTCAGCGTCAGCGACTGGGATGGACTGCGTCGCCTGATGCCCCGGCTGGGTGCCCAGCAGCTGATCTCTCGCGAGGAGCGCGAACAGCTCGAACAGCGAGCCTATCGTGAGCTGATTGGCCAGGAAGCGCGCGACCCCGGCGATATCGAGCGGGTCCGCAACCTCTGGGCCGATATGCCCGACCACCTTCGCACCAACACCGACCTGATCGTGCTCTACGCCGAGGCGCTGGTGCGGGGGAACGAGGAGGGCATCGCCGAGCGGCTGCTGCGCCACTCGCTCAAGGAGCACTGGGATACCCGCCTGGTGCTGCGCTATGGCCTGCTCGACGTGGACGCCTCCCGGCAGCTGGTGGTGGCCGAGAAGTGGCTGCAGGAGCGCCCCAACGATCCGGATCTGCTGCTGACTCTGGGGCGCCTGTCGCTGCGCAACGCTTACTGGGGCAAGGCTCAGGAGTACTTCGAGGCGAGCCAGCGCCAGCGGTCCAGCGGAGTGGTCTGTGCCGAGCTGGCGCGGCTCTATGCCAACCTGGGCGAGCATCAGAAGAGCCAGCTCTTCTACCGGCAGAGCGTCGAACTGCTCGACAAGTCGCTGCCATCCTTGCCCCAGCCGAGCGAGGAGCCCCGCGAGGCGAAGAAGGGCAAGACGGCCTGACCGGTCCGCCGCCGGACCGGTCAGTGATCCACTCTCCAGGGGGCGCCTTCGGGCGTCCCTTTTACTGCCTGGTCGTCCGGTATCCCCTTCTTGGCGGCCCTCTCTGTCACCCGCTTCTCGCCCGAAACATCAGCGGGGCTGCCGAGAGGCGGCCCCGCTGTTCGTTCAGGAGAGGGAGAGAGGGGACGTCAGGGCTCGTCGACCTCGCCTCCCGTAGGATTGCGGTGTTCGGGGGCGGCGATCTCCTGGATGCCCTGATCGGGATCCTCCTGTTGGGGCGAGTCCGCCCTGCGCTGCCGTGCCTTGGACTCCAGTACCCGCACATTGGCGGCCGGTGAGCGGCCCTCCTTGTCCTCGCCGAAGTAGAGCGTGGTGTGCGGGAAGGGAATCTCGATGCCGGCCTCGTCGAAGCGCAGCTTGACCAGGCGGTTGTAGGCGCGGCCCACGGCCCACTGGTCGCCGGGCGTGGTCTTGATGACCACCCGGATGTTCACCGAGCTGTCGGCCAGCGCCACGACGCCGGCAACGGTGAGCGGCTCCAGCAGCTTGTGGCCGTGCTCCTCGCTGGCCTGGAGGTCCTCGAAGGCCAGCTTGAGCTGCTCGATGGCCTCGTCGATGCTCTCGCGGTAGGCGATGCCGTACTCGCCGACATGGTTGCCGAACTCGCGCATGTAGTTGGAGACGGTGTCCACGCTGGAGAAGGGCACGATGTGGTAGGTGCCGGAGAGGTCACGGATGCCCACCGAGCGGATGCTGAGCTTCTCGGCGGTACCGGTGATGCCGCCCACCGTGACCACGTCGCCGGTGTTCATGGCATTCTCCACCTGGATGAAGATGCCGGTGATGATGTCCTGCACCAGCTTCTGGGCGCCGAAGCCGATGGCCAGGCCCAGCACACCGGCACCGGCGATCAGCGGGCCGATGTTGATGCCGATCTCGGCCAGCACGATCATCGCGGTCATGGTGATCAGGGCGATGGCCAGGGCGTTGCGGAACAGCGCCAGCAGGGTCTGGGCCCGGGCCGAGGGCACGCCGCCGCCGGTCTCGGGGTTGAGCTTGTGCTCGATCAGGCTGGCCAGCCCCAGCCAGGCGGCCACGGCGATCACCAGGATCACCGACACGCTGATCACCTTGCCGACCAGACCGCGGCCCGCCTCGGAGGCATACCAGGTCGCCAGGTCGAAGGCGCCCCAGGCGTTCAGCACCACCAGGAACACCGTGATCAGGATCAGGGTACGGATCACCCGCAGGGCATTGGGGACATAGCTGTTGAGCCGCGGCTCGAGCAGCGGCAGCTTGCGGCGCAGGTCATCGCTCAAGCGGATGCGCCGGCCGATGGTCTGGGTCAGCAGGCGCGAGACCAGCAGGCCCACCACCACCGCGGCGATGGTCTTGAGGGTGGCGAAGAGCACGAAGGGCAGGGCATCCGCCGGCCGGGTCAGCACCAGCACCAGCACCATCACGAAGTAGGCCAGCGCGAACAGGTGCCAGGTGTGGGCGAACAGCTGCAGCGAGACCCGGCTGGCCGCCATGGTGGCGTTGTCGGCCTTGTGGTTGAGGGCGTCACGCAGGCGGACCCGGTTGCGCAGCACCACGGCGACCGCATAGATGAAGGCGCCGATCATGATCAGGGTGCCGATGCTCTGGCCCAGGGTCGGCGACAGGTAGACGTTGACCAGCGGCACCACCACCATCAGGCCATAGCCCACCAGCCCGATCAGGCGGGCGATCCAGCCATTCCAGTAGGAGGCGTCCTCGGCATTCACCGGCAGCAGGCGCAGCCCCTCGTAGCGCGACGAGAAGAGCATGCGCACGGCCGCCTTGAGCAGCTCGATCACCAGGAAGGCGTTGAGGAACAGCGAGGCGCGGGTGGAGAGTTCGCCGGTCTCGCCCACCGCGAAGGTGGCAACCAGGTTGCCCCCCACGTAGGCCAGGGCCACCACCGCCACGTCGATCACGGCCGCCAGGGCCACGCAGAGGACCAGGCGCAGCACCGGGGTCAACCCCTGGCCGTTGAGCGACCACTGGCTGATGCGCGTGAACAACGGCCGGGCGAGCCGGCGGATGGCAACGAACAGCACGAAGGTCGCCAGTATCACCAGGCCCAGATTGATGGCGGCGCTGGTGAAGGCGGCCGTGTCGAAGCGGCTGGTCGCATCGGCACGGCCGGTGAACAGCCCACCGAGTACTTCCACCAGGCTGGTGAACTGGGTACCGACATCGCCGACGATGCGGCTGGTGGCTTCGGCCAGCTGCCTGGGCAGCGAGGGCTCGGCAACAGCGGCGCGCTCCCCGGCACCCGCCGATTCGGAGGCGGCGACGTCACCGGCCATGCCGCGCAGCTGGTCGATCAGCTGCTGGCGTGACTGCTCGTTCTCGAGCAGGTCGGCCAGGGTGGAGTAGGCCGGCGGCTCGCTGCCGGCATCGGCCTGCTGGGCCTGGGCCGGGGCGGCGAATGCCAACAGGGCAATCAGCAGCCAGCCGAGGGTGGCAGGAAGGGCTCGCATTGGGTTCACGCAGTGACCTCCGTCTCTTGGCGTGTTGGCGATGTGGTGTCGGGGTTGCGCTCGCGTATCAGCATGATACGGACTTTGTCACACGGCGCCATGCCCCGGGACCGACATAACATCTTCATGTACATAAATTGTACATCATGGCGATTATGTGCCAATATTGCTTTCAGCAGCGACCCGAGGGTTACTGCCCCCTGCAAGGCAAGCATGCGATACTCTTGGCCACTCTCACCGGGTGGCCTTTTTTTTGGCGCTTGTCGCCATCCTCCCGGGACCTTTCTCGCAACGCCTGGAGAGCGGATGAGCATCGACCCGCTGGTGCTGCTGGCCGTGGCCGGTGGCGGGGGGCTGGGCGGCATGGCGCGCCTGGCGGTGGGCAATCTCGTCGCCCGTTACCTGGGGGCCGGCCTTCCCTGGGGAACCCTGGTGGTCAACCTGAGCGGCTCCCTGCTGATGGGCCTCGCGGCCGGGGGGCTGGGTCTGCCCGGCTCCGAGGCGGGGCTGGCCTGGTCGCTGCTGGCCATCGGCCTGCTGGGGGGCTATACCACCGTCTCCTCCTTCAGCCTGCAGACCCTGACGCTATGGCAGCAGCGTCGCGAGGCCGCGGCCCTGGGCTATGTCGCCCTCACCCTGGGAATGGGGGGGGCGGCCCTGCTGGCCGGGGTCTGGCTGGCGGGAGCGCTGGCATGATCGCCTGGCGTGCCTATGCTGCCCTGGGGCTGGGCAGTGCCCTGGGGTCCACGCTGCGCTACCTGGTCTCGCTGGCGCTGGCGGGGCCGGCCTTCCCCTGGGCCACCCTGGCGGTGAACGGCCTCGGTTCCTGGCTGATCGCCGGCTTCGCGGCCTATGCCGCCCGCCGCGCCCACGGTCAGGTGGCGCGCTGGCAGCCCTTCCTGGTGGGCGGCTTCTGCGGTGGCTTCACCACCTTCTCGCTATTTGGCCTGGAAACCCTGGCCCTGATGCAACAGGGCCGCCAGCTGGCGGCCCTGGGCCATGTGGCGGTCAGCCTCGTGGTATGGCTGGGCGCCGCCTGGGCGGGGTATCGTGCCGGGCAGCGCCTGGCGCTCGCCCGGGGCTGAGGGGCCTAGCCCTTGGGGTTGCCCTTGGGCGCCGGCTCGCCGCTGCGGGGGAAGTGATCGCGCACCAGCGCCAGCAGGCCCTGGGTGGAGGCATCGAAGTCCTGGCTGTGGGCGTCGATGCGTTCGCTGATCTCGCCGGCGATGCGCTTGCCCAGCTGTACCCCCCACTGGTCGAAGGAGTTGATGTTCCAGATCACCCCCTGGACGAACACCTTGTGCTCGTAGAGCGCGATCAGCGCACCGAGGTTCCTGGGCGTCAGCTCGTCGAGCAGCAGCACGCTGGAGGGGCGGTTGCCCGGGCAGCTGTAGGGGTCGAGCCGGCTGCCGGTCTGGCTGCCCTCCATGAAGGCGTTGGCCTGGGCCAGCATGTTGGTGAGCAGCGCGAAGTGGTGCTCCTCCATGCCCGGCTCGGGCTTGAGCGAGGCGATGAAGTCGATGGGCACGTAGCGGGTGCCCTGGTGGAGCAGCTGGAAGAAGGCGTGCTGGCCGTTGGAGCCGGTCTGGCCCCAGACGATCGGCCCGGTCTTGTAGTCCACCGGGTGGCCGAAGATGTCCACCGACTTGCCGTTGGACTCCATGTCGAGCTGCTGCAGGAAGGCCGGCAGCTGATGCAGCGCCTGGTCGTAGGGCACGATGGCCTGGGTCTCGGCGCCCTGGAAGTTGATGTGCCAGATGCCGATCAGCGCCATCAGCACCGGCATGTTCTCGGCGAAGGGTGCGGCGAGGAAGTGCTGGTCCATCTCGTAGGCCCCCTCGAGCAGTTCCATGAACCCCTCGAAGCCGATGGAGAGCGCGATGGGCAGGCCGATGGAGGACCACATCGAGTAGCGCCCGCCGACCCAGGCCCAGAACTCGAAGACGTTCTCCTCGCGGATGCCGAAGGCCATGGCCGCCGCCTTGTTGGTGGAGGCGGCGATGAAGTGCGCCCCCACGTCGGCCTCCGGGCCGGCGTTGTCCAGGAACCAGCGGCGAGCGGTATGGGCGTTGAGCAGCGTCTCCTGGGTGGAGAAGGTCTTGGTGGAGACGATGAACAGGGTGGTGGCCGGGTCGAGGTGGTTGAGCACCTTCTGGATGTGGGCGCCGTCGACGTTGGAGACGAAGTGGAAGTTGAGTGCCGGGTGGCGGTGCTTGAGCAGCGCCCGGCAGGCCATGTTGGGGCCCAGGTCCGAGCCGCCGATGCCGATGTTGACCACATCACGAATGCGCTGGCCATCGTAGCCCGTCCACTCGCCGCTGCGCACCGCCTCGGAGAAGGCACGAATCTGCTCACGGGTGCGCTGGATCTCCGGCATCACGTCAAGGCCGCCGACCATCAGCGGCCTCTCACCGAGATTGCGCAGGGCCGTATGGAGGACGGGCCGGTCCTCGGTGACGTTGATGATGTCGCCGGAGAACATCTGGGCACGGCGCTGGACCAGCGCCGAGTGCTCGGCGAGCTCGATCAGCTTTTCCAGCACCTCGTCGGAGACCGGCTGCTTGGAGTAGTCGAGGAAGAGCCCGCCGACGCGCAGGCTCATCTTCTCGAAGCGCTTCGGGTCGGCAGCGAAGTAGTCGCGGATGCGGTCGTTGGCGGTCTGCTGCTGCAGGCCCTGGAGGGCTTGCCAGGTGACGCTGCGGGTGAGCTGGAACATGGTCGACCTCTTGTGGGTTGGTATGGTTGTCGACGTCTCGGCAGGGCAGGGGGCAATCAGCCGGTACGGGAAGAGACCCAGGCACCGGCATCCGGGATGGTCATCTCGTACGCCTGGCCGAGCCAGGGGGAGCTGATCAGGAAGTCGGCGCTGGCGGGGTTGCAGGCCACCGGGATGTTCCACAGCGTTGCCAGACGCAGCAAGGCCTTGACGTCGGGGTCGTGGGGCTGTGGCGCGAAGGGGTCCCAGAAGAAGATCAGCAGGTCGAGCCGCTGCTCGGCGATGCGCGCACCGATCTGCTGGTCGCCGCCCAGCGGGCCACTCATCAGGCCCTCCACCTCGAGCCCCAGCGTGCGCGAGACGCGCCCCGCCGTGGTGCCGCTGCCGATCAGGCGGTGCTCGGCCAGGGTCTCCCGCCAGCGCCCCGCCCACTCCAGCAGCTCCTCTTTCTTGCCGTCATGGGCGACCAGGGCGATGCGCTTGCGGGCCGGCAGGGTCCGCGTCACGTCGCGCGGTGGGCGGATGTCACTCATGGCCGGCCTCCACGGCGAGGATCTTCAGGGTGTTGGTCCCGCCATGGGCATTCATGTGGTCGCCCCGGGTGAGGATGACGTGGTCGCCGGGTTCGGCGATGCCCTGCTCCACCAGCCGCTGCAGGGCCCGGTCGTTGAGCTCCCGGGCGCTCATCTCGCTGGTGTCGAAGGGCAGCGAGACCACCCCACGG
>NZ_JAVLBC010000015.1:0-27343 GCF_031581305.1 Halomonas sp. | reverse complement strand
CGATTACCGGCACGCTCACCGCATCCGCAATGGCGCGGGTCACCCCCAGGTCGAAGCCGGCCTTGGTGCCGTCGCGGTCCATGCTGGTCAACAGCAGCTCGCCGGCCCCGTAGGCTACCATCTTCTTCGCCCACTCCACGGCATCCAGCCCGGTGGGGCGGCGTCCGCCATGGGTGAAGATCTCCCAACGGTCCGGCTCGCCTTCCTCGGAGACCTTCTTGGCGTCGATGGCCACCACGATGCACTGGCTGCCGAAGCGTTCGGCGGCCTCGTACACGAAGTCGGGATTGGTCACCGCGGCGGTGTTGATCGACACCTTGTCGGCGCCGGCGTTGAGCATGGTGCGGATGTCGTCGCAGGTGCGGATGCCGCCACCCACGGTGAGCGGGATGAACACCTCACCGGCGATGCGCTCGACCATCTCCACCGTGGTGTCGCGGTCCTCGTGGCTTGCCGTGATGTCGAGGAAGGTGATCTCGTCGGCGCCCTGCTGGTTATAGCGCTGGGCGATCTCCACCGGGTCACCGGCGTCGCGGATACCGATGAAGTTGACGCCCTTGACCACGCGGCCGGCGTCGACGTCCAGGCACGGAATAATGCGTTTGGCGAGTCCCATGGATCAGCTCCTCTTCAGGCTGAGTTCGTCGCAGAGTCGCTGGCCCTCGGCCACGTCGAGGCTGCCCTCGTAGATGGCCCGCCCGGTGATGGCGCCGAGGATCCCGGGCTCGCCGGCCGCGATCAGGGCGCGCAGGTCGTCGAGGTTGGTCACGCCGCCGGAGGCGATCACCGGCAGGCCCCCTTCACGGGCAAGCTGTGCGGTGGTCTCGACATTGACGCCGGACATCATGCCGTCGCGGGCGATGTCGGTGTAGACGATGCTGGAGACGCCGTCGTCGGCGAAGCGCTTTGCCAGGTCGGTGGCCTTCACCGTCGAGACTTCGGCCCAGCCGTCGGTGGCCACGAAGCCATCCCGTGCGTCCAGGCCGACGATCACGTGTCCGGGGAAGGCCCGGCACATCTCGCCAACGAAGGCCGGCTCCTTGACTGCCTTGGTGCCGATGATCACATAGGAGACCCCGGCCTCGAGGTAGTGCTCGATGGTCTCGGCGCTGCGGATGCCGCCGCCGATCTGAATGGGCAGGTGGGGCCAGGTGCGAGCGATGGCGGTGACCGCCTCGCCATTGACCGGCGAGCCCTCGAAGGCGCCGTTGAGATCGACCAGATGCAGGCGTCGGGCGCCGGCCTCGACCCAGCGGGCGGCCATGGCCACCGGGTCGTCACCGTAGGTGGTGGCGTCATCCATGCGGCCCTGCTTGAGGCGGACGCACTTGCCGTCCTTGAGGTCGATGGCGGGAATTACCAGCATGTCAGTGTCCTTGTTTGGCGCGGCCACGGGCGCCAGTAAAGAGGGGCGCGGCCACGGGCGCCAGTAAGAATACAGAGTGGCGCGGTACCGGACACCCTGAAAGGCGGCGCAGCGGCCACCCCGTGAGGTGTAGTGCTGCTCAGGGCGTCCATTTAACGAAATTTTCCAGCAACTTGAGGCCGGCCCGGGAGCTCTTCTCCGGGTGAAACTGCACGGCGAAGGTGGCATCGCGGCCGGTGGCTACATGGGCATTCACCCGGCCATAGTCGGTGGTGCCGAACACCGTGGCGTCGTCGGTGGCGTCGACATAGTAACTGTGCACGAAGTAGAAGTGCTCGTCCTGGTCGATACCCGCCCAAAGAGGGTGGTCATGGTGCTGGTGCACCAGGTTCCAGCCCATGTGGGGCACCTTGAGGCGGTTGCCCCGGTCATCGCGCATATCATTCGGGAACTTCCTCACCTCGCCGCGCAGGAAGCCCAGGCAACCAATGCCACCGTTCTCCTCGCTGTGGTCGAGCAGCATCTGCTGGCCGACGCAGATTCCCAGCAGCGGCTTGGACTGACCGGCGAGCAGTTCCTCGACCAGGCCGCGCAGCTCGGTCTTCTCGAGTTCGCCCATGCAGTCGCGGATGGCACCCTGGCCGGGCAGCACCAGACGGGTGGCGCCGCGGATGCGACGGGCATCCCGCGTCACGATCACGTTCTCGTGGGTGACGTGTTCCAGTGCCTTGGCGACGGAATGCAGGTTACCCATTCCGTAGTCGATGACGGCAATGGTCATGGAGCGCTCCTCGTGTGATCGTTCGGCGGCCTCAGAGGCTGCCCTTGGTGGACGGCATCTGGCCGGCCATGCGCGGGTCCGGTTCTACGGCCATGCGCAGCGCACGGCCGAAGGCCTTGAAGATGGTTTCCGCCTGATGATGGGCATTGAAGCCCTTCAGATTGTCGATATGCAAGGTCATACGGGCATGGTTGACGAAGCCCTGGAAGAACTCCCAGAACAGTTGGGTATCCAGGCGGCCGATGCTGGCGCGGGTGAACGCGACGTCCATGTAAAGCCCCGGGCGGCCCGAGAAATCCACCACCACCCGCGACAGGGCTTCGTCCAGGGGGACGTAGGCATGGCCGTAGCGGTGGATGCCGCGCTTGTCGCCGATCGCCTGGTGGAAAGCCTGGCCCAGGGTGATGCCGAGGTCTTCGACGGTATGGTGGTCGTCGATGTGCAGGTCGCCTATCGCCTCGATATCGAGGTCGATCAAACCATGGCGGGCCACCTGGTCGAGCATGTGGTCGAGGAAGGGCACGCCGGTCTCGCAGGCCAGGCGCCCCTCGCCATCGAGGTTGAGGGTCACCGTGATCTGGGTTTCCCGGGTGTTCCGGGTGACCGTGGCGATACGCTCGGACATGTCGGATCTCCAGCGCCGGGGCGCGTGTTGGGGCTGGCCGATAGGGGGCACCGGCCGGCAAGGCAGAAGGGCACCAGGTGCTGTGCCTGACGCCGCGAGCCTGCCAT
Organism: Halomonas sp.; assembly: GCF_031581305.1. Classification (GTDB taxonomy): domain Bacteria; phylum Pseudomonadota; class Gammaproteobacteria; order Pseudomonadales; family Halomonadaceae; genus Halomonas. The sequence continues at coordinate 24,464 of NZ_JAVLBC010000015.1, read as the reverse complement.
TATAGTGAATCGCCTGCCCCATCCGCTACAATGCGGGCCATTACAGTGGTGGCGACCCCGTCGCCCCGGCTCAAGGAGAATCTCGCATGCCGGTGACCCTTCAACAGGTCGATCAGGCCGCCTGGGAAGCGGATGCCCAGATACGCCTCGACCTCGCGCGCATCTATGCCGACGCTCCTGCCGAGCGACTGCCCCTGCCCGTTGACGACTTCATCCGTGACCACCTCGCGGATGGCCACCTGTTCAGCTGCGCCCGCTTCAACGACCGGCTGTTGGGTGCCGTGGCGGTGAAATCCGGCCAGGAGGCTTGGTGGCTGTCGAACCTCTGCGTGCGCAGGACGACCCGGCGTCGCGGCGTCGGATCACGGCTATTGGCGCTGGTCAGCGAGGTTGCCCACGCCGAGGGCCGTCGCCTCTATGCTGCCTCGTCCCAGTTGCCGGTGGCCGACCAGATGCTGCTCGCCCGGCTCGGGTATCGGCTCACCAAGGACGGCGACTATTTCGAGCTCGACCTGTCGCCACGGGGAGGCCAGCAATGAAACGCTTGTTGCGGACCCTGCTCGCCGCCATCGGCGTGCTCGGCTTGGTGATGGTCGGTGCCGTGGTCTATGTTACCACCTTCTTCGACCCCAATGACCTCAAGCCGCGGCTGGTCGAGGTGGTGCGCGAGCACAGCGGGCTGGAACTGAGCCTGGACGGCTCCCTCTCCTGGTCCTTCTATCCCCGCCTGGGAGTGGGAGTGGAGAAGGCCGAAGCCCGCCTGCCGGATCAGGCGGATGATTCGACTCCCTTCGCCGCCTTTTCCCGCGCCGAGGTCAGCCTCGCCTTCACGCCGCTGCTGCGCGGCGAGATCGCCATCGACGGCTTGACCCTCGAAGACCTCTATCTCGACCTGCAGCGCGATGCCCAGGGGGAGGGCAACTGGGAAGTGCTGCTCGAGCGGCTCAGCAAGAGCAGCGAGGAGGCCGAGGCCGCCCTGGCACCGGCCAGTGCCGGGCCCGCCCCGGACATCGACACCGGCCTCTCGGTGGCCCTCAACGTTGCCAGCGTGCAGATCCAGGGCGGTGAAGTGCGTTTCCGCGATGCCCTGGAGGATCGTGAACTGCTCTTCGAAAATCTTCAGGTCAGCGGCAGCAACGTCAATCCCGGGCGGGCCTTTCCGATCGCGTCTTCCTTCCGGCTGACGGCCCACGAGGGCCTTGACTGGCGGGGGCAGGAAGGTGAGCCGCGCCTGGTCAGCGAGGTCTCCCTGGACAGCCGGGTGGCCCTGGGCCTGGCGGAGGGCCGTCACGAGCTTGAGGGGCTTAGCCTGGAGACGGTCAACCGCTTTGCCGACCTCGACAGTGAACAGGAGGTCAACCTCAAGGGCGCCCAACTGATCGTGAACGTCGGCGAGGGCAACCTGCAGCTGGAGGAGGGGCAACTCGACGCCAGCCTCAAGCATCCGCGCCTGGGCGAGAAGGTGCTGCCGCTGTCGCTGGCCTTCACCCTGGACGCCGACTTCGACGAGCAGAGCGCCCGCCTTCGTGACATGGCGCTCACCGGCCCCGACGGCCTGACGCTCAGCGGCAACCTCAACCTCAGGAACCTCGCCGAGGCGCCGGCTTACACCGGCCAGCTGCGCCTGGCGCCACTGTCGCTGCGGCCTTGGCTGACGCGGCTCGACATGATGCCGGCCATGGCCAATGGCGAGGCACTCTCCGATGTGGCACTGACCAGTCCTGTCAGCGGCGACCTCGAACGCTTCGAGCTCGCCGGCCTGACCCTGGTGCTGGACGGCAGCACCTTCACCGGCCGCCTGGCGGGGCAATACGACGGCGGGCGGCTCGCCACCGACTTGCAGGGCGACCGGCTCGACCTGGACGGCTACCTGCCGCCGCCGGGCGTGGAGGACGACGGTGCCTCGCTGTGGCGCCTGACGGGCATCCGCCAGGCCCATGCCGCCGAGTCGGGCGTCCTGGTGCCGACGGAGTGGCTGGCCGCGCTCACGCTCGATGCCCACCTGACGCTGGGTGAGCTGCGCCTGGCAGGGCTGGACTTCCAGGACGTCGATCTGATCCTCGAAGGACGTGATGGTCGCCATCGCCTGGTCACCTTCGAGTCGCGCTTTTACGAGGGCCGCCTGGGCGCCTCCGGCGCCCTCGACCTGCGCGAGACACCGGCCCGCTGGCAGCTGGCGCCGAAGGCCGAGCGGGTGCGCCTGGAGTCGCTGCTCGAGTCCCTCGACAACAAGCCCGCGCCCCTGAACGGCCGCTTCAGCGGCGAGGGCGAGCTCACCAGCCGCGGCAACACCTTGATGGAGCTCAGGCGCCATCTGGGTGGCAGCCTCGCCACCCGTATCGAGGAGGGCGCGATACCCGGCGTCAACATCTCCCGGGAGCTGTGCACCACGGCCGCCGCCCTGGAGGGAGGGAAGCTTGACCGCGAGTGGCGCGACGAGACCCGCTTCGAGCGCATGCTTGCCACCCTGAGGCTCGACGAGGGCACTGCCAGGAGTGACGACTTGCTGGTGACGCTGCCCGGCATGGAGGTGGGCGGCAAGGGCGAGCTGGACCTGGTCAGCGAGCAGTTCGACCTGCGCGCCGCGCTGCGCCTGATCAATGCCGAGGACGCTCCCTGCGAGGTCAACCGGCGCCTGGAGCGGGTGCCGCTGCCGGTGCGCTGCGAGGGACAACTGGGCGGCGACAGTGCCGAATGGTGCCGCTTCGACCGCCAGGCCTTCCAGGGCACCCTGACCGAGCTGCTGCGCGACGAGGCCTCGCAGCGTGCCGGCGAGGAGGTCGAGCAGCGCCTCGAGGGCGCCGCCGAGAAGATCGACGAGCGTCTCGGCGAGGAGGCCGGCAAGGAACTTCGGGATGCACTGAAGGGTCTATTCAATTGAGCAACACGTACGACCAGTCCCTGCGCCGACTTCCCCAGTCGGCGCTTTTTTGCGCGCAGTGAGAGAGCCCCATGACGGACATGCCGCCAGCCATCCTGCCGCCGGAGAGCTTCCAGCAGCGCCTGCTCACCTGGTTCGACGAGCACGGCCGCCACGACCTGCCCTGGCAGCACGAGCGTAGCCCCTACCGGGTCTGGGTCTCGGAGATCATGCTGCAGCAGACCCAGGTGGCCACAGTGATTCCCTACTTCGAGCGCTTCATGGCGTGCTTTCCCGATGTGACGTCGCTGGCGGCGGCCGACCAGGACGAGGTGCTGCACCTGTGGACCGGGCTCGGCTACTACGCCCGGGGGCGCAACCTCCACAAGGCCGCCCGGGTGCTGATCGAAGAGCATGGCGGGACGTTTCCCGTCCACAGCCTCGACGAGATGGCGGCGTTGCCCGGCATCGGGCGTTCCACGGCCGGGGCGATCATCGCCCAGAGCACCGGGCGGCGCGCGGTGATCCTCGACGGCAACGTCAAGCGGGTTCTCACGCGTCTGCACGCCGTGGAGGGCTGGCCGGGACGGCCGGCGGTGGAGCGCCGGCTGTGGGCCCTGGCCGAGCATTACACGCCCGACCAGCGGCTGGTCGACTTCACCCAGGCGATGATGGACCTGGGCGCGACCCTCTGCCGGCGCGGCACGCCCGATTGCGTCCGCTGTCCCTTCGAGGAGGTCTGCGTGGCCCACGCCCGCGGGGAGGAGAAGCGCTTCCCTGAGTCCAAGCCGAGGAAGGCCCTGCCCACGCGCACCACCGTGATGCTGCTCCTGCAGGACGAGAAAGGACGCGTGCTGCTCGAGCAGCGCCCCTCCAGCGGCCTGTGGGGCGGGCTCTGGAGCCTGCCTCAGTTCGACGATGTGGAGACGCTACAAGCCTGGCTGGACGCCCGGACGCCGGGCAGCGAGCTCCAGCCCGCCTGGACAACCTTTACCCATGTCTTCAGCCACTTCCGCCTCGAGATCACTCCGCAGCCGGCGCGCATTGACCGGCTGGACTCGGTGGGCGAGGCGCGCTGCTGGTACGATCCCACTGAGCCCCCCAGTATCGGCCTGGCGGCACCGGTCAAGGCGCTGCTGGTGTCGCTGACGCCCTTCGCGCTGACCACCGCCGCCGGGCCCTGACCCCCGCACGAGGAGAGACCCCGATGAGCCAGACCGTCTTCTGCCGCAAGTACCAGAAGGAAATGGACGCCCTGCCGTTCCCGCCGCTGCCCGGCAAGAAGGGCCAGGAGATCCAGGCCAGCGTTTCCCGCCAGGCCTGGGAGGAGTGGCAGGCACTGCAGACTCGCCTGATCAACGAGAAGCACCTCAACATGCTCGATCCCGCCTCCAGGGAGTACCTGATGGAGCAGATGGAGCGCTTCCTCGACAACCGCGAGACCGACCAGGCCGAGGGCTATGTTCCCCGGGGCGAGTAGCCCGCCCGTGTCGCCGATCCCCGGCCATCTTTCTGAAACGAAAGGGGTTGACGGAAACGGCCCGCTGGGGTTTAATACGCACCGTTGGCAGCGGCCAGATAGCTCAGTCGGTAGAGCAGGGGATTGAAAATCCCCGTGTCGGCGGTTCGATTCCGTCTCTGGCCACCAATTTGCTGGGGTATAGCCAAGTGGTAAGGCACCGGTTTTTGGTATCGGCATTCCCAGGTTCGAATCCTGGTACCCCAGCCACGCCAACCCTGTTTCCGATTCTGTGACTCGAGTCGGTTCCCGAGCCGGCATAGCTCAGTTGGTAGAGCAACTGACTTGTAATCAGTAGGTCGCGGGTTCGACTCCTGCTGCCGGCACCATCAAGCACCGGGAAGCCTGGCTCATCGCCAGGAACACCAAGAGTCACAGCGTAGAAGAGGCCACCCGTCGAGGTGGCTTTTTTCGTTGCCCTTGAAACCCCCGAGGGCGTCACCATATGGCCTCGTGCGGCTCCTTCACTGGGGTCGCCCGCGGCTGTCCTGCCGTCGGAACGTGTTCGAACTGAGACTGATCACGGAGTCACAGGAGGTGATTGGATGTCAGTGCAGACATCGTCCTATCGCACGCTGGAACAGGCTGACCTTAACGTCGTCGTCGATTCTCCTGACCCCCAGAGCCGCGTTAAGAGCGCGCCGCGTCCGGGCCAGGATCCCTATCCCACCCGGCTGGCCGAGCCGCTGGACATGCCGTGGCTCAGCCGTCACGAGGGAGTGGTCAAGGGGCGTGCCGAGGAAGGGCCACTGAGCCAGGCGCAGCTCGATGCGTTCGAGCGCCAGGGGTTCCTCTTCGAGCCCGACTTCATCAGCGGCGACGAGCTCGCCGAGCTGCGCCGGGAACTCGAGGCCCTGCTCGACAATGACGACTTCCGCGGCCGCGACTTCAGCATCACCGAGCCCCAGGGCAACGAGATCCGCTCGCTGTTCGCCGTGCACTTCCTCTCGCGGCGCTTCTCGCGCCTGGCCCGCGACGAGCGCCTGATGGGCCGCGCCCGCCAGATCCTCGGCGGGGAGGCCTACGTGCACCAGTCGCGCATCAACTACAAGCCCGGCTTCGAGGGCAAGGGCTTCAGTTGGCACTCGGACTTCGAGACCTGGCACGCCGAGGATGGGATGCCTGCCATGCATGCGGTGAGCGCCTCCATCGTGCTCACCGACAACCACCATTTCAACGGGCCGCTGATGCTGGTGCCAGGCTCCCACAAGATCTTCGTGCCCTGTCTCGGGGAGACCCCGGAGGACAACCACACGCAGTCTCTCAAGAAGCAGGAGGTCGGGGTGCCGGGCCGCGAGGCGCTGCGCGAGCTGGTCGACCGGCACGGCATCGAGGCGCCGACCGGTGCGGCGGGCGGCCTGCTGCTTTTCGACTGCAACGTGCTGCACGGCTCCAATGCCAACATGTCGCCGGATCCGCGCAGCAACGCCTTCTTCGTCTACAACCGCCTCGACAACCGCTGCGTGGCGCCCTTCGGGGCGAGCCGCCGGCGCCCGCGCTTCCTGGCCCACGAGCCGGACGAGCGCTGGTCGCCCGAGGCGCCATCGTGAGTGGCCGGCCACAGCCGTACGCTGGACCCACGGTGTCGCTGGGGTAGACTGAAGGGCTTGTCGCCTGACCGCGACGGCGATCACCAGAAGGAGAAGAACCGCCATGCGTTTCGTGCCCCGTTTCACCGATGGCCAGCCGTTCCCCGAGCTGCTGGGGAAGATCGTCTGCGTCGGCCGCAACTACGCCGACCATGCCCGGGAGCTGGATAATCCGGTGCCCAGCGAGCCCCTGCTGTTCATCAAGCCGGCGACGGCCGCCGTCCCGCTGGAGCAGCCGGTCGACGCCCCCTTCACGCGGGGCGAGGTGCACTACGAGACGGAGCTGGCGCTGCTGATCGGCGAGGAGCTCTCCCACGTCACCGACGACGAGGCCGAGCGCGGCATCGCCGGCATCGGGCTGGCCCTGGACCTGACCCTGCGCGACGTCCAGTCGCGCCTCAAGGAGAAGGGGCACCCCTGGGAGATCGCCAAGGCCTTCGACGGCGCCTGTCCGCTCTCGTCCTTCCTGCCGCTCTCGCAGGTGCCCAACTGGAGCGGGCTCGCCTTCACCCTGGAGGTGAACGGCGAGCCACGCCAGCATGGCGAGGGGGCGGACATGCTCTTCCCGGTGGCGACCCTGGTGGCAGAGATGAGCCGCCACTTCACCCTGCAGCCGGGCGACGTGGTGCTGACCGGCACCCCGGCCGGGGTGGGGCCGCTGGAGCGTGGCGCGACGCTTCACTTCACCCTCACCGGCGGACTGGAGGTCACAACCCGCGTGGTGGAGTAGTCGGCACCGCGAAAACCCCGGACGAAGACGCCCCGCTGCGGGGCGTCTTTGTCTGGGGTAGAAAGTGCTCACTCCAGATAGGTGTAGCCGTCCAGCCCGTCCGAGAGGTCGTCGAGGAAGGCCTGCTGCTCGGCCCGTTCCAGGCCGCTGCGCGCGAGCTGCTCGGCCAGCCGCTCGCGCAGGGCAGCGACGTCGAAGTTGACGTAGCCGAGCACGTCGGCGACCCGGTCCCCCTGCTGGATCTGGCTGATCGACCAGCGGCCGTTGCCATCCAGGGCGGCATCCGCGGAGTCGGTATCGCCGAACAGGTTGTGCAGGTCGCCGAGGATCTCCTGATAGGCCCCCACCATGAAGAAGCCCAGCAGCTTCTCGTCGCCCTCCCCCCATTCCGGCAGCGGCAGGGTGGTCTCCACGCCCTGGCCATCCACATAGCCGTCGATGCGCCCGTCCGAGTCGCAGGTGATGTCCTGGATTACCCCGCGGCGCACCGGCTCGTGGTCCAGGCCGGTCAGCGGCAGCACGGGGAAGATCTGCTGGATGCCCCAGACGTCGGGCACTGACTGGAACAGCGAGAAGTTGACGAACAGCTTGTCGGCGAGCTTCTCGGCCAGCTCGTCGTCGATCTCGCGGTGGGCGCGGTTGCGGGTATCGAGCCGTGCACGCAGCCGGGCACAGGCGGCGAAGTAGACGCCCTCGCCCTCGGCCCGGGCGGTGATGTCGGTGAGGCCCATCACGAAGCGCTCGTGGAGCTCGCCCATGGCCTGCACCAGGTCGTGCCAGGCCTCCACCAGGCCGCGTGGCTCGGCCTGTTCATGCAGCAGGTCGTGGACACGCCACAGCTCGTCGACCTGTGGGTCGCCCTCGACCCGGCGGGGGGGCGCCTCGTCGCCGATACGCTCCTCGCCGATCACGTTGGTGATCAGTACCGCATGGTGGGCGGTGAGCGCCCGGCCCGACTCGCTGATCAGGTGGGGCTGGGGCAGCTCGAATTCCTGGCAGGCCAGGCGGAAGGCGTACACCACGTTGCGGGCGTACTCCAGCATGGAGTAGTTGGCGGAGCAGAAGCTGCGCGAGCGGGTGCCCTCGTAATCGACGCCGAGGCCGCCGCCCACGTCCACGGTGTCCACTGGCGCACCCAGCGCCACCAGGCTCTGGTAGAAGCGCGCGCACTCGCGCAGGCCGCGCTGGATATCGCGGATGTTGGCTATCTGCGAGCCCAGGTGGAAGTGCACCAGTTGCAGGCTGGCCAGGGCATCGGCCTCGCGCAGCTGCTCCACCACCGCCAGCACCTGGCTGGCGGTGAGGCCGAATTTGGACTTCTCGCCACCGGTGTTCTGCCAGCGGCCGCGCCCCACGGTGGCCAGGCGGGCGCGCAGGCCGATACGAGGCGTCACGCCGATGCGCTTGGCTTCCTCGAGGATCAGCGGTAGCTCCGAGAGCTTCTCCACGACCAGGTAGACCCGATGACCGAGCTTCTCGCCCATCAGTGCCAGGCGCACGTACTCGCGATCCTTGTAGCCGTTGCAGACGATAAGCGAGGGGCCGTCGCCGGAGAGCGCGAGCACGGCGAGCAGCTCCGGCTTGCTGCCGGCCTCGAGCCCTACGCGCCCGTGGCCGCGCTCCTGGGTGCCGAGGATCTCTTCTACCACCCGGCGCTGCTGGTTGACCTTGATCGGGTAGACGGCGGTATAGCCGCCGCCGAACGCCTCCTCCTGCATGGCGGTGTCGAAGGCGGCGCAGAGATGTTCGACTCGGTCGTGGAGAATGTCGGTGAAGCGCACCAGCACCGGCAGGCGTAGCCCGGCCTGACGCAGCTCGGCCACCAGGTCGTCCAGTGGCAGGGCCGGGCCCTCGGCCTCGCTGCCCAGCGGGCGCACCAGGGCATGACCGGTGTCGTCGACATCGAAGTAGCCGCTGCCCCACTGATCGATGTTCCAGGTGCGCCGCGCACGCTTTGCCGGCCCGGCAGCACTGCTCTTGGACAGACTCATTCGCTCACCTCGGGCAGCGGCAGGGCGCCATCTTCCAGGCGCGCCTTGAGGATGGTACGGAACTGGTCGGGATCATGGGGCGTGAGGTCATGGGCCGGAGGATCCACGTAGACCACCAGCAGCCTCGAGAGCCAGTAGCGCAGGGCGGTCAGGCGCAGCATCATCGGCCAGGCGTCGCGCTCGGCAATGGTCAGTGGCCGGCGCGCCAGGTAGGCGGCGAGGATGGCATCGTGACGCGCGGCGTCCAGGCGGCCGTCTGGGCCGGTGGCCCAGTCGTTGATGACGATGGCCAGGTCGAACAGCAGGTCACCGGTGCAGCCGTTGTAGAAGTCGATCAGCCCACCCAGCCGGTCGCCGTCGAAGAGGGTGTTGTCACGGAACAGATCGCCATGCAGCGCGCCCTGGGGCAGGTCCGGGGCGTCGCCGAAGAACCCCTGGTAGATCTCCACCTCATCCTTCATCAGCGCCTGGTCCTGCGGCGAGAGGTAGACCAGCACCTTGTGATGCATGGGCAGCAGCCAGTGCAGGTCCCGCGGGTTGGGGCGGTGGCCCGGGAAGTGCCGGGAGACCACGTGCATGCGTCCGAGGGTGTCGCCGAGCTCGCGGCACTGGGCCAGGTTCGGGGCGAGGGGGGACTTGCCGGGCAGCTTCGGGAACAGAAGCGCTGGCTTGCCGGCCAGGGTGTGCAGGGCGACGCCGTCGCGGTCGTGCACGGGGCCAGGCACCGGTAGGCGATGCTCGTCCAGATAGTCGAGCAGCTCGACGAAGAACGGCAGCTCCTCGTGCTCGCCCTGCTCGAACAGGGTCAGCACCAGCTCGTGCCGGTCGGTGGTGACGAAGAAGGTGGTGTTTTCGGTGCCGGCGGGTACGCCCTCGAGGGAGACCAGCGAGCCGGCATCGAAGCGGCTGAGGAACTCGACGACCTGAGGTTCGGTAAGCGGTGTGAATACGGCCATGTGTCTCTCGCCCGGGAAATGCCAAGCCGCCTATTGTAGCGACTTGGCACACCGATGCACGTGCCCCGGCTACGGCAGTTGCCCTGCCGGAGCCGGGCGTCTAAGCCAGGGTGACAGCGGGATCAGAAGGTCTTCAGCACCCACTGGGGAACGGCGATACGGTCGCCCTCCCGGCGCTCGAAGTCGCCGTCACCGTCGTGGTCGACCAGATAGTAGGAGGGGCCGGAGGAGGGGCGTATCTCGATGGCATAGAGCTCGCCGTTGACGCGGTACTCGCGGATGATGCGATCCTCCTCCTGGCGGATGGTGATGTCCGGCTCGAGGTCGGTGGAGGACTGCGCCAGGGCGCTGCCACCGGCGGCCAGCGCCAGGACCAGCAGCAGGGCAGTGATCGAACGTCTGGGTAACTTCTTCATGATGACCTCCATGGCCGCACGCGGCAGTGAAGCGGGGTTACCTACAGTGTAGGGGCTTGCGGCCGCCCGGCCTACCACCCACGGCAAAAGGTGGCGGCAATGCGTATCATGGATGATCAGGATCACCTTACGCCACGCTGCAATGGATACCCTACATGGCCGATACGCCCATCGTTCTCGTCGACGGCTCCTCCTATCTGTACCGCGCCTTCCACGCCCTGCCGCCGCTGACCACCTCCGATGGCCAGCCCACCGGGGCGATCAAGGGCGTGCTCAACATGCTCAAGCGGCTGATCAAGGACTATCCCGACAGCCCCATGGCGGTGGTCTTCGATGCCCCGGGCAAGACTTTCCGCGACGAACTGTTCGAGCAGTACAAGTCCCACCGGCCACCAATGCCCGATGATCTGCGTTCCCAGGTGCAGCCGCTGCACGACTGCGTGAAGGCACTGGGCCTGCCGCTGCTGTGCATCGAGGGGGTGGAGGCCGACGACGTCATCGGGACTCTGGCCCGCCAGGCCACCGAGGCCGGTCGCGATGCCGTGATCTCCACCGGCGACAAGGACATGGCCCAACTGGTCAACGACCACATCACGCTGGTCAACACCATGAAGGACGAGACGCTGGACGTCGACGGTGTGAAGGAGAAGTTCGGCCTGTCGCCAGCGCTGATCATCGACTTCCTGGCCCTGATGGGCGACAAGGTCGACAATATCCCCGGTGTGCCCGGGGTCGGCGAGAAGACCGCGCTGGGACTGCTGCAGGGTATGGACGGTGGACTCGAGACGGTCTACGACGATCTGGAGCAGGTCAGGACGCTGGGCTTCCGCGGTGCCAAGACGCTGCCGAAGAAGCTCGAGGAGCACCGCGAACAGGCCTTCCTTTCCTACCAGCTGGCCACCATCAAGACCGACTGCGAGCTGCCGGTGGGGCTCGACGACCTGGATATCGCCCATCCCGACCGCGAGGCACTGCTCGAACTCTATCGGCGACTGGAGTTCCGGGCCTGGCTCTCCGAGCTGCTCGAGGGCAAGGACGAAGGGGTCGACGATGCGGCGGGCGGCGCGCCGCTGCCGGCCGATGACGATGGAGCGGCTGGCCCGGACAACCGTGCCGCTCGGGAGGACCATGTCATCCTCGCTCAGGCGGAGCTGGATGCCTGGCTCGATCGGCTGAACAAGGCTGAGGCCTTCTGCTTTGACCTGGAGACCACCAGCCTGAACTACATGGAGGCGCAGGTGGTCGGCGTGGGGCTAGCGCTCACGCCGGGGGAGGCTGCCTATATCCCGCTGGCCCATGACTATCTCGATGCCCCCGAGCAGCTCGACCGCGAGGCGGTGCTCGAGGCCCTGCGCCCGCTCTGGGAGGGCGACGGCCGGACCAAGGTTGGGCAGAACCTCAAGTACGACATCTCGGTGCTGGCCAACGTCGGCATCGCGGTGGCTGGGCCCCTGGAGGACACCATGCTGGAGTCCTACGTGCTGGATTCCACGGCGACCCGCCACGACATGGACTCCCTGGCACTCAAGTATCTGGGGGAGAAGACCATCTCCTTCGAGGAGATCGCCGGCAAGGGCGCCAAGCAGCTCACCTTCAACCAGGTGGCCCTGGAGCAGGCCGCGCCCTACGCCTGCGAGGACGTCGACATCACCCTGCGCCTGCACCGGGAACTGCGTCCCCGCGTCGAGGCCGAGGGCCGGCTGGGCGAAGTGCTCGAGGCGATCGAGCTGCCGCTGATCCCGGTGCTCTCGCGCATGGAGCGCACCGGGGTGGCGCTGGACCCCGAGCGGCTGCATGCCCAGAGCCAGGAGCTCGAGACGCGCATCCGCGAGCTGGAGACCAGGGCCTTCGAGCTCGCCGGCCGCGAGTTCAACCTCGGCTCCCCCAAGCAGCTCGGGCAGATCCTGTTCGAGGAGCAGAAGATCCCGGTGATCAAGAAGACCCCCAAGGGGGCACCCTCCACCGCGGAGGCGGTGCTCGAGGAGCTGGCGCTGGATTACCCGCTGCCCAAGGTGATCATGGAGCACCGCGGGCTCGCCAAGCTGAAGTCCACCTACACCGACAAGCTGCCACGGCTGGTCAACAAGGCCACCGGGCGGCTGCACACCAGCTACCACCAGGCGGTCACCGCCACCGGCCGGCTGTCGTCATCGGATCCCAACCTGCAGAACATCCCGATCCGCACCGAGGAAGGGCGCAAGATCCGCCAGGCCTTTATCGCCCGACCCGGCTACCGCATCGTCGCCGCCGACTACTCGCAGATCGAGTTGCGCATCATGGCCCACCTTTCCGGCGACAAGGGGCTGCTCGAGGCCTTCGCCGAGGGCCGCGACATCCACGCCGCCACCGCCGCCGAGGTGTTCGGGGTGGCGCTGTCCAAGGTCTCATCCGACCAGCGGCGCAGCGCCAAGGCGATCAACTTCGGCCTGATCTACGGCATGAGCGCCTGGGGCCTGGGCCGGCAGCTGCACATCGAGCGCGGCCAGGCGCAGACCTACATCGACCGCTACTTCGACCGTTACCCCGGGGTGGCGCGCTACATGGAGCGCATCCGCGCCCAGGCGGCCGAGGATGGCTACGTGGAGACGGTCTTCGGCCGCCGTCTCCACCTGCCGGAGATCCGCTCACAGAACCGCGCCCGGCGCCAGGGGGCCGAGCGCACCGCCATCAATGCTCCCATGCAGGGCACCGCGGCCGACATCATCAAGCGGGCGATGATCGACGTCGATGCCTGGCTCGCGGGCGAGGCATTCGATGCGGTGATGGTGATGCAGGTCCACGACGAGCTGATTTTCGAGGTGGCTGAAGATCAGGTCGAGGCCTTCATCGAGGAGATAAAGAGCCGTATGGAAGGCGCCGCCCGGCTGGAGGTGGCGCTGACCGTCGAGGCCGAGAGCGGCGCCAACTGGGATGAGGCCCACTGACTCGGACCAGCCGCCCGGATCACAAGAGGCCCGCGGCAATGCCGCGGGCCTTACAGGGTGACTCGATATGTCAGCTAGGAGCGCCGGGGGCAGGCCGAAGAGGAGGTCCTACGCCAGGGACGGCGTCGGTAGCGCCCAGGGAAGGGTTTACAGCGCCTCCTCGATGGTCCTGCACCCCCGGGGCCTGTCGTCGGATCAGCTCCGAGCGGTGTATCAGCGCCAGCCGACGCGATCGAAGATACGAATCGCCTCGGGATTGTTCTCGCCCAGCACGCTGACGTTCAGGTCGTCCTTCTTGAAGTCGCCCCAGGAAGCGATGACGCCGTCGGTCTCCACGGACGCTACGGCGGGGAATTCGTAGTTGCCGGTGGCGAAGAGGGCCTGGGCCTCGTCGGAGGCAAGGAATTCGAGGAAGCGTACGGCGTTCTCCTCGTTGGGCGCGCCCTTCACCATGCCGGCACCGCCCACGTTGACATGCGCGCCGCGACCCTCCTGGTTGGGGAAGACGATCTCGACCTTCTCGGCCACCTCGCGGTCGGTCTCATTGTCGGAGTTGACCAGGCGCACGTAGTAGTAGTGGTTGGCCAGGGCGATGTTGCACTCGCCACTGGCGACGCCGCGGATCTGGTCGGTGTCGCCGCCCTCGGGGTCGCGTGCGAAGTTGTCGACCACACCCTTGGCCCACGCCTCGGCCTCTTCCTCGCCGTGGTGAGCGACCAGCGAAGCCAGCAGGGACTGGTTGTAGATGTTGTTCGATGAGCGGATGCACACCTGGCCCTCGAACTGCGGATCGGCCAGATCCTCGTAGCGGGTGATCGCGTCGGCATCGACCTCGCTGGGGTCGATGAAGATCGCCCGGACGCGCTGGCTGAAGCCGAACCACTTGCCTTCCGGATGGCGCATGTAGTCGGGCAGCCGCTCGTTGAGCACCTCCGATTCCACGCTGGCGAAGATGTCCTCCTGCTCACCGCGCCACAGGCGGCCGGCGTCCACGGTGATCATCACGTCCGCGGGGCTGGCCTCGCCCTCCAGCTTGAGGCGCTGGATCAATTGGTCGGAGTCGCCCTCGAGGATGTTGACCTCGATGCCGGTCTCTTCGGTGAAGGCCGCGTAGAGCGCCGCATCGGAGTCATAGTGACGGGCCGAATAGACGTTGAGCTCCTCGGCGGCAGAGGCCTGGGAGGCCAGGGCGGAGCCGGCCACCAGGGCGGCGAGAGGCATGGCGAGACGACGGTTCAGTGGCATGGGGACACCTCATGTTGTCGGGTTGCGGTTTAGAATGATAATGCTTTGCATTACACTTTCGCTATTGAAGCGCCTCCCGCCGTCGGCGTCAAGTCCCGCCGGCAGGCGACCTGATCCAGATCAGTGATCGCCGTGCTTTGACAGCCGGCGCAGCGAAATGCGAGCGATAGTACAACGCATTCAGGAGGCTTTCGCGTTACCATGCAGGACACACCTACTCTTTCAATGGCCACTCAGATCCCATGACTAGCCAACCGAAGCTCCCGATTGACGAGAACACTGCCGCACCCGTTCTCGCCATGCACCAGATCCGCCATGCCTACCAGCAGCACCTGGCCGTGGAGGACGTCTCCCTGGAGGTCAAGCCCGGGGAGATCGTCTGCCTGCTGGGTCCCTCCGGCTGTGGCAAGTCTACCCTGCTGCGAATCGCTGCGGGGCTCGAGGTGGTGCAGCAGGGGCGCGTGGAGCTGGGGGGCGAGTCGATGGGACGCACTGGGCGCTCCCATGTGCCTCCGGAAAAGCGTAACGTCGGCCTGGCCTTCCAGGATTCGGCGCTGTTCCCCCATCTGTCGGTGCTCGACAATGTGGCCTTCGGGCTCGAGTCCCAGCCCGCCAAGGAGCGACGTCGCCGGGCCTATGAGCTGCTCGAGCTGCTGGGCATGGAGCACTATGCCCGCGTCTTCCCGCACATGCTCTCGGGAGGGCAGCAGCAGCGCATCGCCCTGGCTCGGGCACTGGCGCCGGCGCCGCAGCTGATGCTGCTCGACGAGCCCTTCTCCAGCCTCGATGCACGCCTGCGCGACCGCATCCGCGACGATACTCTGCACGTGCTGAAGAAAGTGGGCGCGGGGGTGCTGCTGGTGACCCACGACCCCGAGGAAGCCATGTTCATGGCCGATCGCATCGTGCTCATGCGTGAGGGACGGGTGGTGCAGGCCGGAACGCCGCTGGACCTCTATTGCGCCCCCACCGACCCCTTCGTGGTTACCTTCTTCGGCGAGGTGAACGAACTCGAGGGACGCGTGGTGGACGGCAAGGTGGTGACGCCGGTGGGCGATGTTTCCGGCCGGGGGTTGCCCGAAGGCAGCCGGGTGCAGGTGATGATTCGCCCTGAAGCCCTGCGGGTGGTCCCGCTGGACGAGCCGCCGGAGCATCACCACAGCCATGTCATCATGGCCAAGCTGCTGGGACGCACCAGCCTGCTGCACATCTGCGCCCACACCCCCGACGGCCGGGAGTCGCACCTGCATGCCCGGTCCCCGGGGGTCTTCCTGCCCCGGGAAGGCCAGCCGATCATGATCGGCCTGGATGCCTCCCAGGTCTTCGTCTTCCCCCTCGAGGCCTCAGCTGCCGGGGCGGGAGCGGCGCATGGCGATGCTGAGCAGTATCACCGGCAGGATGCCTACTGCCACGATGGCCAGTGACGAGGTCGAGGCCTCGGCCAGGCGCTCGTCCGCGGCGAGGTTGTGGGCACGGATCGCCAGGGTATCGAAATTGAAAGGGCGCAAGATCACCGTGGCCGGCAGTTCCTTCATCACGTCCACGAACACCAGGATGCCGGCGGCGATCAGGCTGCCGCGCATGATGGGGGTATGCACCTTGCGCAGGGTGCCGCCCGCTGTCTGACCCAGGGTCCGGGAGGCTGCGTCCATGCTCGGCGTGACCTTGCCCAGGCTCGCCTCGATGGCATTGAAGGAGACGGCGAGGAAGCGTACCAGGTAGGCATACACCAGGATGAAGGCCGATCCGCTGAGCAGCAGTCCCACCACGACACCGAACTGCCCCTTCATGAAGTCGTTGATCTGATGATCCACCCACACGAAGGGGATCAGGATGCCGACCGCCACCACCGAGCCCGGTACCGCATAGCCCATGGCAGCCACGCGGGTCGCGACCCGCGTGACCTTGCCGGGATGCAGGCGGGCACCGTAGCTGAGCAGCAGTGCCAGGCTCACGGCGACCACCGAGGCGAGGGCCGCCAACAGCAGGCTGTTGCCGGCAAAGGTCAGGAAGGCCGAGCCGAACAGTGCATCCCCGCCCTGGACCGAAAGGTAGACTAGCAGGCCGCTGGGGATCAGGAAGCCGAGCAGTACCGGTGTCAGGCAGGCGAGGGTGGCGGCCCAGGCGCGCCAGCCGTGGGGCGCGAATTCCGGCAGATGCTGGTAGCGACCCGTGGTATGAAAGTAGCGTCGCTTGCCGCGCGAGGCGCGCTCGAGCAGCACCAGGGCGATGACGAAGGCCAACAGGCAGGCGGCTAGCTGGGCCGCGGCCACTTGCTCACCCATACCGAACCAGGTGCGATAGATGCCGGTGGTGAAGGTGTCGACCCCGAAGTACTGCACGGCCCCGAATTCGTTGAGGGTCTCCATCAGCGCCAGGGATACGCCACCGACGATGGCCGGCCGCGCCAGCGGCAGGGCCACGCTGGTGAACAGCCGCCAGGGCCCGCGGCCCAGGGTCCGCCCCACGTCCAGCACGCATACCGACTGCTCCAGGAAGGCCGCCCGCGCCAGCATGTAGACATAGGGATAGAGCACCAGGGTGATCAGGGTGGCCGCCCCACCCAGGGAACGGATGTTGGGGAAGACGTAGTCGCCGGCCGACCAGCCGAAGCTTTCGCGCAGCCAGCTCTGGACAGGGCCGGCGAACTGCAGGAAATCCGTGTAGGCATAGGCGATCACATAGGTCGGAACCGCCAGTGGCAGCAGCAACCCCCACTCGAACAGCCGGCGCCCCGGGAAGCGGCACATCACCACCAGCCAGGCGGTACCGGTGCCGATCACGAAGGTGCCCAGGCCCACCGTCACCACCAGGAAGAGGGTGTTGCCCAGGTAGCGGGGTAGCACGGTGCTGGCCAGGTGTTGCCAGATGCCCTCGGCAGGCATGAACAGGTGCGCCAGCACCACGATGACCGGCAGTGCCACGATCAGGGCGATGCCGATGGTCAGGGCGTTCCAGACACTGAAGGGTAACGACAGGCGGGAGGTGACGGGGGCGCGAGAACTGGCCGGTCTGGTCAACGAGGTCTCCTTCCTGCGAGGTCTGGATGCGAAGCATTTGCGCGTGAGAATTGTATCAGCTGTCTGTCGTGGCTGCAGCTATTACGGCGGACCCGCATCAAAATAAACGCCTGCCGCTCGATGAGCGGCGGGCGTCAGGGGCCGTCGGGGAGGGCTCAGTAGCCGATCAGCAGGGAGGGCAGGCCGGTGACCAGCGCCGGGAAGAAGGCCATCAGCACGCAGGCCAGCACGATCAGCGCACAGAAGGGGATCACCGCCTTGTAGAGGTCGACGATCTCGACCCCCTTGGGCGCCACCCCCTTCAGGTAGAAGAGCGCATAGCCGAACGGCGGGGTGAGGAAGGAGGTCTGCAGCACCACGGCGACCATCACCACGAACCACAGCACGTCGATGCCCATGTTCTCGACGATCGGCAGCATGATCGGGAAGCTCAGCAGCACGATGCCGGTCCAGTCCAGGAACATGCCCAGGATGAATACCAGGAAGAGCATCAGGATCAGCGCCCCGGTGGTGCCGCCCGGCATCGCCATGACCAGGTCGTGGATCACCTGCATGCCGCCGCCGCGGGAGAAGACGCCGGTGAAGGCGGTGGCGCCGACCAGCACCAGCATCACCATGGTGGTGGTCTTGCTGGCATCGATAAGGGTGCGGTAACAGGTCGAAACCTTGCGGTCGCCGAAGATCAGGAACAGCAGGAAGGCAATGGTGACGCCGATCGCCGAGGCTTCGGTGGCGGTGGCGATGCCGGTGAACAGCGCGCCCAACACGCCGAGGATCAGCGACATGGGCGGCAGCACGTACTTGGCCAGCATGATCAGCAGCTCGCGGGTGCTGGTCTCGGCACGCTCCTCTGCGGGCACCAGCGGGCCATAGGAGGGCTTGACGTGGCAGATGATCAGCACATAGAGGGCATACATCACGCCAAGCAGCAGGCCCGGTACCAGAGCACCGGCGAACAGCGCGCCTACCGAGACCGGCGAGTAGCTGGCCATCAGGATCAGCATGATGCTCGGCGGGATCAGGATGCCCAGGCAGCCGCTGGCCATGATCACCCCGGTGCTGAGTTCCTTGTTGTAACCGTACTTGAGCATCGGCACCAGAGCGATCATGCCCATCACCGCGATCGAGGCGCCGACGATGCCGGTGGTGGCGGCGAGCAGCACCGAGACGAGGACCACGGTGAGGGCCAGGCCGCCGCGCAGGTTGCCGAGCAGCAGGCGCATCGCCTCGAACATCTTCTCGGTGACGCCCGAGTCGTTGAGGAAGCGCGCCATCAGGATGAACAGTGGGATGGCCACCAGGACATAGTTGTCCATGGCGTTGCCGTAGATGTTGTTGATCAGGGAACCCAGGATCTTGGCGCCCGGGCCGAGCCAGGCGCCCATCACGGCGATGCCGCCCAGCACGAAGGCCAGCGGATGGCCCATGAACAGGCCGATCAGCAGGCCGCCGAACATGAACAGGGTGAGCATTTCGGGGCTCATGCGGCTTCCTCCTCGCGCAATTGTTGAATGGCGCGAATCACGACGGCGATAGCTTGCAGCAGAAGCAAGAACGCGGCGATGACGATCACCGCCTTCACCGGGTAGACGGGGATGGCCACCATGCCGTAAGTGGTCTCGGTGCGGCTGAAGGAGCGCATGAAGAAATCCCAACCCAGTGTCAGCAGCATCCAGATGAAGGGCACGAAGAAGATCAGGTAACCCAGGATCTCCAGGGCGGCCTGCTTGCGGCGCGACAGCAGCCGCTTGAGAACGTCGACCTCCACATGGGCATGGTGGCGCAGCCCGTAGGCAGCCATCAGCATGAAGTGGACGCCGAACAGCATCTTGGTGACATCGAAGGCCCAGTCACTGGGGCGGCCGACAAAGAAGCGCAAGGCGATGTCGTAGATCACGATCAGCGTGATCACGGCAATCAGTGGGGCGATCAGGCGACCGAATGCCTCGTTGAGGGCATCGATGGCCTTGGCAATGGCGTTCATTAGCGAGGATCTCGTGAATCAGTGGGAACGCGACCGTCAAGCCGGCCGGCGACGATCAGCCACCGGCCGGCAGATGCTCCGGGTATCGAGACCTTACATGCAGGCTTCGATCTCCTCGAGAGAGGGCAGGTCGTCGGTGACGCGGCTCATGTTGTAGGGCACCGAGACGTCACGCCAGTGGGCGTAGTGTTCCAGGTAGCTGATCATGGAGTGGTAGACCTTGGCGTGCATCGGGTCCTCACAGGCGCCCTGGACGATCACCTCGTTGGTGATGCGCTGGATTTCGGCCAGGTCCTCCTCGGAGAGCTGATTGATCTCGGTGCCATCCTCGAGGAACTTCACCGTGCCTTCGGTGGACTCGCGCTCGGACCAGGCCAGCGACCAGGCCATGGTGGCCTCGGCGGCGATCTTCAGTTTGTCCTGAGTCTCCTCGGAGAGGGCGTCCCAGGCATCCTGGTTGATCATCACGCCGAACACGCTGGCGGACTGGTGCCAGCCCGGCACCGTCCAGTAGTCAGCTACCTCGGAGAAGCCGGCCTTGTAGTCCACGCCGGGGGTGGAGAACTCGGCACCGTCGACCACGCCACGTTCGATGGCCTGGTAGATCTCGCCGCCGGCCAGGGTCACCTGGGAGCCGCCGAGCTTTTCGAGCACGCGGCCCTGGTCGCGGCCGGAGAGACGCAGGCGCTTGCCTTCCAGGTCGGCCAGGCTCTCGATGGGCGTGCCGCCGCGGAAGCCGGACTCGTTGTTGGTGATGCCGTAGGGCAGGTAGACCATGTTGTACTGGCCGTAGACTTCCTGGTAGAGCTCCCAGCCGCCCCACTGGTTGATCCAGTTCAGGTAGTCCACGCCGTTGAACAGGCTGGTGGTGGTCGCCAGCGGCGAGAAGGCCGGGCTGCGGCCAGCCCAGTAGCCCGGCCAGTCGCCGGCGGCCTCGATGCTGCCGGTTTCGGTCGCATCGAAGACCTCGGTGCCGGGCATCAGGGTGCCGCCAGCGCGGAATTCGATCTGCACCTCGTCACCGGCGAGCTTGTTGACCAGCTCTGCCCAGTGGCGGTCGATCTGGATCAGGTCCAGGTTGTCCGGCCAGGTAGTGGTCATGGTCCACTGTTCCTGGGCCTGGGCGGTGGAGCTCATGGCAGCGAGAGCAACGCCCGCTGCCAGTCCGGTGAGGGCGAATTTGGTCATCTTCTTCATGGAGGTGCTCCCTTGTGGGTTGTTCTGCTTGTCGAGACGTCGATGGAAGACGGCCATCGGTGCCGGGAAGCGGCCGTCCGCGGCGTGGGCGAGCCTGACCGCCCGGGCAACTCGGCAACAGCAAACAAGCTAGCATGAGATGTCGGACGTGTTCGACCGCGGCCGCGGCTGTTATCGGTCACCGTGCAGGTCCCGGACGCCTAGCCAGGCGACAGAGCGCGTTTTCAATCAACGGGTTGAAACGTTTGTATGACACCCGTAGTGCAATCCCGAGATGCCCGACAACGTTGAAAGGTTGCGTATCCTTAGACCAAAGTTGAGCCTTTGATGGAGCCCCCCATGACCCGCGACCGCCTCACCCCCTTGCAGGACGCGCGATGCCGGCTGGGCCAGTGCCGCTGGCGCGGTCTGGTATGGCTGACGGGCGCGGCCGATACCTGCCGCCGGGAGGCGCTGGCCCTGTGGCATGCTGAGGTCGGGTCATCGCCGCTGTGGGTTTCCGCCGAGCCTGTCGACGGTATCGAGGCCAGGCGCTGGCTGCCGACGTCGAAGGCCCGCACGCGGCTGGGCGGGGAACAGGACCTGGTGGTCTTCGATGCCGTCTCGGCCACGAGTGGATTCGACCCCGAGGCCTTCGGTGCACTGGCCGGCACCCTGCGGTCCGGCGGTTTGATGGTGCTGATGACCCCGCCCGACTGGGGCGCGCGTCCCGATGCCGACTATACCCGCCTGGCCGAGCATCCCTGGCGAGCCGAGCAGCTCAGCGCTCGCTACCTGGCACGGCTCGCCCGACTGCTGCATGCCGACGAACGCGTGATCCATTGGATAGCAGGAGACACACCGCCGCACCTGCGCCTGCCCGAGACTCCGCCAGCGGAGATGTCGCCGACCGTCGCAGACGG
Organism: Halomonas sp.; assembly: GCF_031581305.1. Lineage (GTDB taxonomy): Bacteria > Pseudomonadota > Gammaproteobacteria > Pseudomonadales > Halomonadaceae > Halomonas. Next base: position 3,131 of record NZ_JAVLBC010000015.1, on the reverse strand, counting down.
TGACTGCCTGACCCGTGATCAGGCCGAGGCGGTGTCACGGCTGACTCGGCTGCGTCGCCGTCGACCGCTGGTACTGACTGCCGACCGCGGACGCGGCAAGACCGCGGCCCTGGGCATTGCCTGCGTGCGGCTGCTGGCGGCGGGGGAGGCCGAGATACTGGTCACGGCGCCGCGCTCCTCGTCAGTGGCCGGCCTCTTCGAGCGCCTGGCGACCCTCTGTCCCGAGGGGCAGCGGCACGGCAACGCTTTCGAGGCGGGAGAGGGACGAGTCGCCTTCCTGCCTCCCGACGCCCTGGCCCACCTGAGCGAGCAGGGCGAGGTCGGTGGCCCCGGTCGGCTGCTGCTGGTCGACGAGGCGGCGGCGATTCCCGCACCGCTGCTGGGGCGGTGGCTCGAGGCCTTCCCACGCATCGCCTTTGCCACCACGGTGCACGGCTACGAGGGGTCAGGGCGTGGCTTCGCGCTGCGCTTCCGCGAACGGCTCGCCCGCCAGACGCCTGACTGGCGGGCGTACCACCTGACCGAGCCGATCCGCTGGGCGGAGGGCGACCCGCTGGAGGCACTGACCTCGAGCCTGTTGATGCTGGATGCCGAGCCTACGGCCTGCCCTGACGCCGGGGGGGAGCCGACCCTTCGGCGTCTGGATCGCGACGTCCTGGCTCGTGACGAACCCCGCCTGCGCGCGCTCTTCGGCCTGCTGATACAGGCCCACTACCGCACCACGCCCGCCGACCTGCGTCGCCTGCTGGATGGCCCGGGGATCGTCCTCATCGTCCTCGAGGCCGGGCCGGCCCTGCAGGGGGTGGTGGTGAGCGGCGACGAGGGAGGCTTCGAGGCAGGCCTCGCCGAGCAGGTGGCGCGGGGCAAGCGGCGTCCGCGGGGCCACCTGCTGGCCCAGTCGCTGGCCGCCCATGCCGGGGAGCGCGAGGTGCTGACCGGCCGCCTGCGACGGGTGCTGCGCATCGCCGTGCCGGCCGACCGGCGCCGCCACGGGACGGGACGGCAACTGATCGAGGCCGAAGTCGCGCGAGCCCGTCGTGACGGCATCGACCTGCTGGGGGCGAGCTTCGGCGCCGAGGCGGGGCTGCAGGCCTTCTGGCAGGCGTCGGACTTTCGGGCGGTACGCCTGGGGCTGACCCGGGAGACGGCCACCGTCGAGTACGCCCTGATGGTGGCAAGGCCCACCAGTCCGACGGGAGAGCGGCTCGCCGAGCGCCTCCAGGCCCGCTTCCACCGCCAGCTGCCGGGGCTGCTGGCCTTCGAGCTGGCTGAACTGGAGCCGGCCGTGGTGGTGGCCCTGCTCGCCGAGGTGCCCGCCGCGTCCCTGGGCGACGCGGATCGCCGCGACCTCGATGACGTGGCCTTCGGTCATCGCGAGCCCGCCCTGGTCCGCCCGGCGATCCAGGCCCTGGTAAGGTGGCGTGCGGTGAGCCTGGCAGCCCGCCAGGACGAGACGCTGGCCCTGCTCGCCGCCTGGGCCTTCCAGGGTCGAGAGACGTCCTGGCTGGCGGCGCGCCTTGGGGTATCGGGCAAGCGAGGCGTGCAGGGGCGTCTGCGCGAGATCGTGGCAGGCCTTCTCGACGGCGATCACGAGCTTTCCCCCGTCGAGGCCGGCCGGTAGAGTTCCCGGGTCAACCGCGAGACAGAACCGCCATGAATGCACATCTCGAGCAGCTCTCCCCCCGCCCCCTGTGGCGCCACTTCCGCACCCTGTGCAACACGCCGCGTCCCTCCGGGAATGAGGCCGCGCTGGTAGCGATCCTGGAGCGCTGGGCCGACGGCCTGGGGCTGGCCCACGACCGCGACACCTTCGGCAACCTGCGCATCCGCAAGCCCGCCACCCCCGGTTTCGAGTCGGCGCCGGGAGTGATCCTGCAGGGCCACCTGGATATGGTGGCCCAGGCCAATGCCGATCATCCCCACGACTTCACTCGGGATCCCATCGAGACCCGGGTAGGTGACGACGGCTGGCTGCACGCCCGGCATACCACCCTGGGGGCGGATAACGGCCTGGGGGTGGCGGCGGCGCTGGCGATCCTCGAGGACGAGGCCCTGGTGCACGGCCCGTTGGAAGCGCTCTTCACCCTGGAGGAGGAGTCCTCCATGGGCGGGGCCCTCAACCTGGCCGAGGACTGGCTCGAGGGGCATCTGTTGCTCAACCTGGACTCCGAGGACCGTGGCCAGGTCTATATCGGCTGCGCCGGCGGCGCCGACGTTATCGTCGAGGCGCAGTTGCCCAGCGCGCGGCTGGCCGAGGGAGAGCGGGCGCTACGGCTGTCGCTGACCGGGCTCACGGGAGGCCACTCCGGCATTGACATCCACAAGGGACGTGGCAATGCCAACCGACTGCTGGTGCGGGTGCTGCGTGCCCTCGAGCCCTTCGGCGCTCGGCTGGTCGACTACCATGGCGGCACCCTGCGCAATGCCCTGCCGCGCGAGGCCTTCGCCACACTGGCCCTGCCCGACGATGAGCAGTCATCTGCCAGCGAGCGAGTGGCCGTGCTGCAGGAGGAGCTGCGCGCCGAGCTGGCCGGCGCCGACGAGGGGCTCTCCCTGGCGCTGTCGCCACTGGACTCTCGGCCGGCCGAGGCGCTGACGGAGCAGGCCAGCCAGCTGCTGGTCCGCGCCCTGCACGTGGCGCCTTGCGGCGTCGAGCGCATGAGCGTTGCGGTACCCGGAGTGGTGGAGACCTCCAACAACCTGGGCGTGGTCAGCCTGGAAGGTGGACGCTTCCACCTCTGTGCCCTGGTGCGTTCGCTGCGCGACAGTGCCACGGTGGACCTTGCCGACCGCTTCCGGGCGCTGTTCGAGCTGATCGGGGCGTGCTCCCGGATCGAGAATGCCTATCCTGGTTGGACGCCGAATCCGCAAGGTCCGCTGCTGGCGCGATTCTGCCGCCTGCACCGTGAACGGACAGGTAGCGACCCCCAGGTCAAAGTGATCCACGCTGGCCTCGAGTGTGGCATCCTCGGCGGCAAGTACCCGCAGCTGGATATGATCTCCTTCGGCCCGCTGATCCGCGGCGCCCACTCCCCGGACGAGCGGGTGGCGCTGGATTCCGTGTCGGAGTTCTGGGGACTGCTGCGCGCGCTGGTCGAGGACCTGGCCAAGGGCTAGGTCCTGTCCCTCGG
>NZ_JAVLBC010000213.1:0-5233 GCF_031581305.1 Halomonas sp. | reverse complement strand
GGCGGCAAGGCCAGCGCCTTGGCCAGGGCCTTGGCGGGTTCGGGCGAATCGGGGGCCATCGCGACGGCTTTACCCTGCCCGGCCAGCCGCTGAGCCAGAAACAACTGCTCCTGGCGGCGTGGAATCAGCAACTGCGGCACCCCGGCCAGGTAGGCGCAGGCCGCGGTGGCGTGATTAGCCATGTTGATCACCAGGTCCGCCTGCTGCATGGCCTGGCGCATGTCCACCGGGGCGCCGGCCAGATGAACATTGGGGAAGCGCTCGGCCACCTCGGGCGAGAGATCGCGGCAATAGATGACCACGGCGGCCTGCTGCTCGGCCAGCGCCTGTAACAGCGGTTCCAGCGCGGGGCAGGCGGAGAGGTAGGCAAACACCCGGGGGCCGGAGGCCTCTGGCCATGGCGGCACCTCGCCGGGGGCCAACGGCGGAAGGCCCAGGTACTCGGCCTCCGGGCGGCTTCCGAAGGCATCCAACTCCGGCAGGGTCAGCAGCCAGTGGCGGTCGAGCTCAGCGTATAGCGCCGCCGCAGCGGGCAACGGCGGCTGGCCATGGCGCGCGAGCAGCAAGTTGGCCAGGGCCAGCAAGCGCGATTCGGCCTCGGCCAGTGACCGAGCATTCTGCTCGCTGCGGCGAACCCCGGGAAACACGCCAAGGTAGGGCAGGTCGGTGCGCGGCACGAAGAAACCGTTGCCTACCGCCCACTGCTGCCAGGGCCCACCGCGAGCGGCAAGGTGCAGGGTGGGGGCGAAATCCGCCACTACCAGATCGGGGCGGGTGGTCTCGAGAATGGCGCGCCAGCCCTGATGCAGGGTGGCCAGCTCCTCGGGGGTCTCGAAGCGCTGCAGCATCAATTGGGTAAAGGAGCGCAGCGGCCGATAAGGGCGTTGCGCGGCGCGATAGTGATACGGCGCCTGAAAGAGCCGCAGCCGAGCGTGATCACGAAACAACAGCGGCACATGGCGCAGCTCCTTGACGGCCAGGGTGACCTCATGGCCCCGGGCCAGCGCCGCTTCCACAAAGGGGCGCAGGTTGGCCAGATGCCCCAGGGCGCCGCCCAGCTCCCAGGCGGCCAGAATATGTGCCATGCCACTTCCTTCTTTCCCTCAGGCAGCTTGCCACTGGACTTCGAATAAGAAATGAAAAAAGTAGGTGTCTAATTTTCCCTAATATCAGCCCTTGAATAGCTCATCAAGCGAATCGGCAGTCAGAATGTTCGCCACCCAGATATCCAGTTGTGTATCGCTGGCTTGCTCTAAACACGACTCAGCCCACCCGGGAATATCCCCGAACTTCAAGATGACGAGCTTGCGCAGCGTGCTTTCGACACCTTCCTGGCGCCCTTCCTGGCGCCCTTCCATTCGCTCCTTCTTCACCAGATTCTCGAGGTTCTCTGCCAGCATGTCTTTATCCTCCACCAGGCTATTGAGCTGGTCCAGGTTGACCTCTGCACCAAGCCGCTGCAAGTGACGCTTCATCCAGCGGGTGATGATTCGGTCGGTGCGCTCCTTATGGGGGGCCGCCTGGATGATCGCCACGACCCGGTCCACAGCTTGTTGCAGGGCTTCCCAGCTCTGGCCTGCGTTCTCCACGCTAAACACCCCGCTCAACGGCGTCTCGCGCGATCCCAACTGATCATCAGTGTAGCGCCCCTCGTCGATCAGGTAGTAGCGCAGGTGCGGCTGGTAGACCCGCAGGAAGCCCGGCGGTTCCGGATGCACCATGGCGTAGATATCCTGCTCGGCTGTCCAGGGGGCCGAGCCATTGTAGAGCACGATAGGCAAGATCGGCGGCAACCCCCTACCCGGCGTGGTCTCGTTGCCTTTGAGCAGGTGATCATAGAAGCAGGCCACGTAATGCATCAGCCGGATCGGCATGGTGCGATCCACCGCGGACTGGAACTGATGCGCGCCATCCATGGCGCTCACCCTGCGGGCGCACTGAAGTGCGCCCAAATTCATTCCCGATGAATTTGTCTAACAGGATGTACAGGAACACCCGCTGCGTCACACCCTCCCAGGTAATTTCTACCGACCACACTACATCCTCGAATTTTTCTTCGAACAGCGGGGTGATGTAATTGCCGCTGTGGTTCTTGAGCGTGGTGAAATCCATCAACCCGGCGATATCGGGCGGCGCGAAGCCTTCGATCAGCTGCTGAACGAATTCAGGGTGGCTGAACAACTCCTTGTAACCGGTATCGTGGTGGTTGGCCATGGCTCGATCTTCTTGGCGTCAGGATGACAGCATAGCACGGTAGCCACAGGCGTTATCACGCCGCCGTGCGCTCGAAGATTTCTCTCGCCACCCGTATCCCGCGCAGGTGACGCGCCTGGCGGCTGGCACAGCAGGCGGTGAGACTCGCCGGGGTGCCCACGGCGCTACCGAAGCGCTGCAGGAGTGTCGTCGAGGCGGTGATAAAGGCGTCCGGGTCGATGCCCAGGCGGTCAAGCAGCCTGGGAACGCGGCCTTCGATTCGCCCGCGCTTGTCGGGTCGCTGGCAGCGGCCGGTGGTCTCGACCAGTTCCAGGTAGTCTTCGAAGCCAAAGGGAATGGCATAGGGAACCCGCCCCGTGGCATCGAAGGGCATCAGCGCCTGCACTGGCAAGACTTCACACCAGGCCGGCGCTTGGCTGGCTGGCGGCGCGGCTTCGAGCGGTTCGTCGTCGGTGTCACTTGCCCGCGCCTTCTCGGCATGGCCGGGAAGCTCGGCCAGCCTCTCGGCAACGGAGGTAAAGGCGGAAGCCTCGGGTGTTTCGGCCATACCGGCGCGAATCGGGTTCAAGTCCACATACGCCATCGCGCTGAGGATCGCCGCCTCGTCGAGCAGCGCCTGGCTCTTGAAGCGCCCTTCCCAGAAACGCCCTTTCACGCCGTCCTCGGCATTGGCCTGGCGGGCAATTGCCTCGTTGAGCACGCGCATGAACCAGGAGACATCGGCCAACCGTTCACGATAGGTTCCGGCCAGCGCCGACACCGCCGCCCTCTCGGCCGGCAGCATCTCCAACCCGGCTCGGTAACGCTGAACCAGTAGCGGGCCGGTGAACAGCGCCGTCCAGCGGCGAAGCACCTCGTCATTGCTCCAGTTCGCCGCACGCGCGGCATCCACCCGTACCACCAAGTGGTAGTGGTTGCTCATTACCGCGTAGGCGGCCACGTCGATGGCGAAGATGCCCGCCAGCTGGTGCAGCCGCTCGGCAATCCACCCACGGCGATGCTCATAACATTGGCCGCTGACGGCATCAGTGCCGCACAGGAAGGCGCGGCGCACGCAGCGATTGACCAGGTGGTACCAGGGCGTGGTGTCAAGCGATAACAGGGAAGCGCGGGGAGTGGTCATGACGGGAACTCACGACGGGAGGATTGCTTTTACCATAGCCGGTGGCAGTTGGCCGTCAAGTAAGTGGGTGTCCTTTCTTTATTCTTTAGGCGGCCAGAATATGTGCCATGGCACTTCCTCGGTCTGTGGATCGAAAACATCAGCATAGCGCGAATCAGCAGCCGTAAAAAAAAGCCCCGCCGGATGGCGGGGCTTCGTTATCGCTCTACTTAACCGTAGAGCATGTGATGCATCGACTTATGCAAAGTTGGCGATGTCGATAGTCTGGAGAGCGCCGATTTCGGTAGCGGACTCGAAGGTCGCCACGTGATCGACTGCCCAAGCCTGACCAGTACCACCGTCGGTGTCCTGCACGAAGAAGGCATCGACGGTATCGATGTTGCCATCACCGCTGTTGTCGAAGGCAGTCAGGACGACAGCACCATCGTTGTCATCGATCTGCACCTGGCCAGTACCGCTGGCAGCCGAGGTGATGGACGATGCATCAAGGGTAAAGCCGCTGCCTACGCGGATGATGGCTGCATCATCTCCCCCGCCAAGTACGACATCTTGGTTCGGATTAGCTTCCCAATCGGCATAGCGCAAGTCAGACGCATCGTCCGGACCCGCCGTAGAGTTCGGCGTTGAAGCATAGAACTCGTTAAAGTCCATTTTATCTTCAGCACCGGCACCATTTGGATTCTCGAAGTTGAAGCCAATGATGGTGTCTTCACCCACGTTGGTACCATCCGGCTGGCCACTACCACTCTGCAGCGCCTTCTGGGAGAAGTTCTGGGTGGTGGTGGCATCGATGTCCTGCAGACCATCGTAAACGATGGTACCGAAGACAACGGTGTCCTCGCCGCCATCCAGGGAGACAGCCAGGTTGACCGTATCACCCTCACTGGCACCGCCAAGGCCGGTTATGATTTCGGCAGTGTCACTACCGAAGGTATTAACGGTAATGGTGTCGTTGCCAGCACCGCTGAAGATCTCAGCAGTATTACCGGACCCATCGCCGAAATCAACTTCAATGGTGTCGTTGCCATCGCCACCGATGTTGCGAGGAGTGCCGGTAGTGTCGATATTGATGGTCACATCAGAGTCGGTGTCAATGATAATGGTATCATCACCGTTACCATCTTCGACGTTGACATCTTGGTCACTGGAGAGGTCATGAGTGACGATATCAATGTAGTCGCCGGCATCGCCAGCAGCCACGAAGACGTCATCATTGGCTTCAACAGTAATGTAGTTGCCAAAGGTGCCGACCGTGTAATCACGCGTACCGCTTCCGGTACCCCCCACGACGTAGACCTGTTCATCTGCCAGGATATCGATGCGGTCATCACCCGCATCGCCGCGAACCAGGGCATCATCATTGGCAACGACGGTAATGGTGTCATTTCCGGCACCGCCGTTGATGCCGTCGTCATCGGCCGTGAATTCGTCAGCGTCGCTACCGTCTGCTACTTCGCCGTCCGAAACGCTTTCTACTCCAGCGTCGATGCTGACGTAGACATCGATGACATCATTGCCATCGCCTGCGAACACAACTGCCTCTTCCACGTCGTATGGACCAGCAAGAGTGTTGATTACGCTACCAATGCGGATGTTGTCGTCACCCTCGCCAGAGTCGACCCTAACATCTTCAGCATCGGTGACAGTGATTGTGTCGCCGAGCCCATCATCGGTAGCATCGACATTTACATCGCCATCGTCATCATTAGTGGCCACGATGGTGTTGGCTTCACCGCTGACATCGAAGATGTCTTCCACAAGGTCGGTGGTGACAGTACCGGCCACCTGATCCTGGATATACACCGTCTCGCTGGTGAATGAGGGATCACCTTCGACATAGACGTTGCCGTTCTGGGAGCCTTGATCCTGGTGGATATGGGCGGTGCCATTAAGAGC